>NZ_JACSLJ010000013.1:0-8750 GCF_018618085.1 Exiguobacterium sp. s141
GGACCGGATGGACATCCCGAGCTCCAGATAGGTCTCTATTTTCACGCGTTCGGCTGTGGTAAGATGGGTGTAGCTCATAGCGATTCCTCTGTCTGAATGTTTGTGTGGTAACTTCATTCTACACGAGGCCGTCGCTATGGACTTTTTTGCGTTCACGTTCAGGTGTTGCACTTAATTTTATAATTCATCAAAAACAAAAGACCAACTTCTAAAGTTGGTCTGAGCAACACGTATTTAAATATCCTTGAACAAAGGAGAAAGTTCTTCTTCATACAAATCTCTCAATCCATCACGTCCAAGACAATTGCTACGGTAATCGAAGAATAAGCTTAACAGAATGGTAAGTTCTCGATTCCCCACGTAAACTACCGCCTTTTTGTAACGCTTCCCATTCGATAGAGTTTTTTCTTCAAACGTGATTCCCTCGTCAGCAAATATCAATTTGAATAAGTTTTCTTTCGCATCGGGATCTCCAGACGCGACAATCACCGGGAAATCAAATTGCTCAATGACTCGCTTCAAGAGTTTCGTCCTTGCGACGACCATTTTACCGTACTCATTCAAACCATCTAGATTATCTGTCTCAATGGCAGACTGGATTTTTTTCAAATATCGTTTTCCAGGTTTAAATGCTTTTAAATACTCATTTTGATCCAATTGATAAGGCCAAGTATTTTCATCCTGACGAGGGAGCGGTCTCCAGTCCATTAGCGCAGCTTTTATTTTATGGTCTTTATCATATAAGGTTTGAATACGTTCATATTTTTCTTTCCACTTGTTCGTTGTCTCTTCGTCCTTTTTCCCGTCCTTTAAAGCGAACCAATCGTATTCCGGTTGCTCTAATGCCAGAAGTAAGCGAGCTTGAAAATCTAACATAGTTGAACGCGGATTACCTTCTTTTTTATTGTGTGGCGCCAATCCTTTTTCAGCACGAATTTCATTCGTGACTTCTCCAAGTAACTTGTATCCTGTATGACCACTTTCATCCCAATAACCATTTTCCCAACCTTCACCTAACCAAGTATCTGAATTTTTACCATACACTCGTGTTCGAGCGCGCACCGCTTCAATCGGGTAGCCACCAAGACCTTCTTCGTTTCCAAAAAATACGATATCAGCTTCTCGAAAGGCGCCGTAACCAAACCATTTCTCTAATCGTTTCATTTCTTCTTCTGATAGATGAAACTGGTCGTTTTCAAAATTTGTTGTCATTGTTTGGCCTCTTTTCATTGGGATGGGATAGCAATTGATAAAAACTTAGGACTCAGTGTACTTAGTTGTCAACAAATCACATCACATTTTTTGTTCGATGCGCTTTAGCACTGCTAGAATCTCTTCTAAAATCTCCCGATCGCTTTTTGTGTCTTCTTGATCGACGTATCTTGGCAGGACACTTTCCATCGCCACTTCCCATGTCGACCGATTCTCATCTCGATAATCACTCACAGCTTTAAAAATTTCCAAGTATTCATCGGATAGTTGTTGACGACTTCCAATGAGCCCTAAATCCCGTAAGCATTTCTTAAAGAATCGAACATTACCTGGCTTGTCTCCTACCTTCTCTGCAAAATCTTGATCTGAATAATACATATACATCCCTCCAAATGATGAGCATAACTTGCTCTTGGCAATACAAAAGTACTTCATTTGAAATTTGTAAAGTATTTATTTGATTTTATTAAAGAATTCAAAAGTAGTCCTAATTCAAAATAGCTTTCGAACTGAAATGGATATTAAAAGAAAAATAAGAACAATTAATTACAAAACAATTATATAATAACTATATAATGGAATCTACACTATTTTAATAAGGTGGGATACGTATTGACGACATGGAGCAAAGACCAACCAGTGTGCGCAAGTTGTCGCTATTGGGGCGGCCAACGCAACGTAGACTTTACCGCCAGTTTTTTCGAAACCAAGGAAGCGACCGGAAGATGTAACGGCCCGTATAGCGGTAGCATGAGTGGTCTCGATACTTTCGAAGGAGCATCTTGTCTAAAATGGGAAACCGTACGAACATCATGAAACGGAGGCTGGTACATGTATAAATTGTTAAAAAAAGCGATTTCATCTAAAAATGAAGCGCTGACCATCAGACTATTCGAGTCGATTGAGTTAGACGATTTCCACACTAAGCAATTACTTCGTCTTGCTTTACAACATAATCCAAAACTCGCCCCATTATTTTTATCATATGAAGATATCTGTGATTTTCAAATATGTGCCGAATCCGGGCATCTCGATTTGGTCGAAACGTTCTTCGCAAAGGGGCTGAATGCGAACAGTACTACCAAAACTGGACAAACGATTTTAACCGAATTGGTGTTTCGGAATAATACTCCTCTTGACGTCATCCAATCCTTGCTCAATCACGGCGCAGAAGTTGAACGTATCGGTCGCTGGGGAGAAACGTCGCTCCATTTCGCAGTGAGTTCTAATCAACTTGAACCCGCTCGACTTATGATTGAACATCTGCGTCGATTAAATCCTCATTACACGCTGCCAGATGATTTGCTAGACTTCTTGCCAAATCGATTGCGTCCTGAAACCGTCGATTTCGTCATCGAACAAGGGGGGCGTGTCTCTCACAAAGCAATATATCTTTGCATTTTTGATGAGAACGAAATGACACTCCAACGCATGCTGCGTTATCCGGTAGCGCCTTTCAGACTACATGAGCCATTTAATTTTTTGGCACTCTCGCTTCATCGTGGTCGCCCTTCAATTTTTAAACGGAAGTTTTTAGAATGCCTCCCAGTCCAAAGAGATGAACGAACATCATTTTGCGCCGGTTTAGCAATGGTCATGATCGAATCAGGTTATTTGAACCTTTTGCCACTCATGCTCGAACAAGGCATCGAAATAAATTATGTGACTCCGAACGAAGCGGTGACACTTGTGGATGTCTGTCTTGGCAAAAATGAAAAAGGCTGGGCCCAACGTTTTCGCGATATGGGTGGGAAAACGTATCGAGAACTCCATCCCCCAGAGATTGTTCCGTTTCCAAACAAATAGACGGAATCCGCCCTTTACTCTTCATCCAATCATTTTTTATAACCAGGTTAAATATTCTCCATCCTCATCATGATTTTTTATAGTTTACTAATCTTATCAACTATCCTTAGGAGGTCCCTATGCCCTACTCACTCGACACCATCTTACAACTCGAAAATTCGACGGATTTCAACCGCCTTCATCAACAGTTCCATCAATTTAACCCTCTCAAAGTACTACGTGTTGACCAATATGAGATCCGCCACTCGAACGTCCTCGCTTGGCTGTTCGACCCGAATGAGAATCATCGACTGGGAAGTTTTTTCTTACGTAAAGTACTGATGAACCTCGTGACGAAAGCGGATAATGAAGATAAAATCAACGGCTTTGATTACTTGTCATTCCTTCATACGTCGCTCTCTGACGTCGTCGTTCATCGAGAGTGGTCGACAAATGGGCATGGTTCGATTGATTTATTAATCGAAATTCCTTCGTTAAAGACAATCTTGCTCATTGAAAACAAATTTCATTCAGCTGAATCCGAAGGGCAATTAGATCGCTATTTGACAAGTGTGACAACTCGTTATTCAGAGTGGAAAGTACTGCCTGTCTTCTTGACGCTATCAGGCGAACCACCATCTCACGACGCTTATTGGATGTTGGCCTATGAAGATGTTCTACAAATCATCCTACAAGAACTCGATTTGAATAAAGAAACGATTGCCGACAGCATTTATGACTTCTTGAATTACTATGTAGCATTACTAGAAGAACAATTAGTTGAGGATGAAAACACGATGCAGATGGCGATGAGGCTGTACCAAAACTATGCCTCAGCCATTCATTTGATTTATGCCAATGCCTATCAAAATACCAATCGCCAAAAACAAATCGAGCTTCGTGAGGCTGTAGCTGTGCTACAAGAGTTATCCTCGACCGAGCGAGAACATTTGACGAAATTCTATGCAAAGAAAAGCAAAACAATTGATTACATCTTTAAAATGGGTAGCAATATTCTTTATCAATCATTCTTGTCATTTGCAGAGAAGCAAAAGCTACCGAATCACCTATATCGACCGCATGCCAAAGTCCCGAATTTTATTTCTCCACAATGGGAACCATACTTAGAGAACATGGAGAAACTTGGTAGTAGCTACTGGATCGGTTATGGAATGATTATCTGGTTCTCACGAGAATGGAACCAGGATTTAAAATTCCACGTCGAGGTCGGTCCGATCAATTATACTGACCGGTTGAAATTGTTGGAGGTGTTACGAGACCAAGGAATCTCATTCCGCCCATCGGGTATGCTCGAAGGTAAAAAATACACAAAAATCTATGTCGCAACCACTCCAGTCTCGGATTGGACGGATACAGCCTGCGTAGAGCGTGCGATGGCATCACTCGTGACATCTTCTGGTTATAAAGAACTTGAGACCAAAGTGTTGAATGTATTGAGTTCGCTCTATACAACAGTCACGCCGTAAAAAAACACCTGAAGCTTTGGCTAAACGAATAGCCAAGCCTTCAGGTGTTTTATTGTAACTGCATCACTTCACTACTTTAGTTACTTTCTTTAATTCCAGATATCCGGTTTGCTTCATCTTCACAGTCACCGTAACCCCAGCTTTTTGACGTGGAATCGTCAACTTGTAGTAGCCTTTCGAATCCACTTTTGCGGTCTTACTGATAGCTTTCGTTCCGACAAACGCTTGAACCGTCGCAGCTTTATTGCCTTTACCCGTTACCGAGGTAGCGCTCGATTTCAACGTGTTAACAGTGAACGTCGCGAACGTATTCAATACTTTGGACGAAGCAGCCGTCGATAGGTTTCCTGCCGCATCTTTCGCTCGGACCGTCACCGTCGCTCCTGCTTTCGTCGTTTTCAAGCTGTAACTGTATGTGCCGGCAGTCGATGCTCTCGTTGTGTACGTCCGTCCGTTGTACGTGATGGACACCGTCGACCCCTTCTCAGCTTTACCGGTTACTTTCGTCGATTTGTTCGTCAACGTCGAGATGCTTGGTTTCGACGGTGCTATTTTATCGATGGTGAACGTCAAAGCAGTTATATTTCCCGCTTGGTCTGTGACACGAAGTGTATAAGCCCCTGAATTCTTCACTGGCCAACTGTTACGAATACGTTTGCCATTCAACGTCGCAGTTCCTTCGTTGTATTGAATCGTTACGGATTGATTTGTTACTTGGCGACTCTTGACACCTGAGATGACAGGAGCGGTGCGGTCGATGGTGAATACGCGCACCGTCTCGTTCCCGAATTCATCAGTCAAACGAAGCGTATACTTACCAGGTTGATTGATCAGTTTGCCCGACTTGTAGGGCACGTCATTTAATGTCGCCGTCCCTTCATCGAATCGTAGAGCGATGCTACGATAATACGATTTGCCGGTCGTAAACCCAGTTAAGGCAGGAGGAGTGTTATCGATTGTGAAACGAATAGTCGTTTCATTCCCGGCCTCATCCGTCACGAGGAGGACGTACGCTCCTGATTGATTAATCACAGTCCCAGATCTGAATGGCACGCCATTTAACACTGCAGTTCCTTCACTAAACAGTGGCGTCACACGTTGATACGTTTTACCTGATTCCACTCCCGTGACGGTAACAGGTTTCTGATCGACTTTAAATCGAATCGTCGTTTTGTTTCCAGCGCGGTCAGATACGATTAATTCGTACTCCCCGTCCGTCGAAATCGGCGTCCCTGAAACATACGGTTTCCCGTTCAACGTGCCAGTCCCTTCTACAAATACAGGCGTCACAGATTGACGATACGCTTTTGCTTCAACACCCGTCACAACTGGGGGGAGTTGGTCTAATCCAAACATAACAATCGTTTCGTTACCAGCCGAGTCTTTGACTTTTAACTCATAAGCCCCGTCTTTATCAACCGTGTAATTTTTCGCAATCGTTTTTCCATTCAATGTCGCCGAGCCTTCATTAAACGAAATGACTACAGGTTTTGTATATTGTGTGTTCGTCTGCACTCCCGTGACGACTGGAGCCGTCAAATCGATAATGAACGGCGTGACTGTCGTATTTCCAGCTTTATCTTCTACAGACAGTTCATACGAGCCTTCCGCTTGAACTGCGGTTCCGCTCGTGAACAACTTACCGTTCAATTTGCCGACGCCTTCTGTGAATGTCGGAGTCACTGTTCGATTATAACGTTTCCCACTCTCAACCCCACTCACGATTGGGGCAATTGAGTCCACTTCAAATGATAACTTCGTCACGTTACCCGCACGGTCAGTCACCACTAAGTCATACTTCCCATCTTTCGTCACTTCATGGTTCGTTTGAATCTGTGTACCGTTCAGTTTTGCAACTCCATCGGTAAAGTAAATCACTGCACGGCGGTAAGTTGCTTCGTCCGATACGTTCGTGACTTTTGGTGGTGTTACATCAATTTCAAATTTACGTGTCGTCAGGTTTCCTGCTGCATCTTGTACAATCAGTTCATATAATCCCTCAGCCTTGATAATTGTACCGCTAGCGAAGGCACTTCCATTCAACTTCGCAGTACCTTCTGTGAATACAGGAGTAACTTGTTGATTGTAAAGTTTACCGTTCTCTACACCCGTGACGACCGGTGCCTTGTAATCGATTGTGAAATAAACATTCGTTTTATTACCAGCGTTATCGATGACCTCAAGAACATATTCACCTTCTTGGTCAATTTTCGTCCCGCTCGTATACTTCACACCATTCAATGTCGCAGACCCTTCTGTGAACGTCGGAGTGACTGCTTGCTTATAAGCTTTTCCAGTCTGGATGCCGCTTACTTGTGGTGCTGTCTTATCAATGGTGAACGAAATGCTCGCATAAAGCCCATAGCCATCATGGCCATGAAGTTCGTAATATCCATCTTCTGTAAATGTGGTACCTGAACCGATATAATCGATACCGTTTAAATATAATCCACCTTTGTTATAAGAAATGGTGACATCATGATTATAGACCTTTTGATTTTCTGCCCCTTTAATGATGATTGGCAAATCGTCAGTTACATCGAACGTGTATGATTCACTCGTATATTCTTCATCACTTGCAAAAACTTGGACCGTTTTCGACTCCGTTAAATCAAGTCCTTCAATAAGGAAACGCCCATCAGCATTGATTGTCGTCGTATAAATCTCTCCGTCGACTTCAGCTTGAATTTTGAGCCCCGGGCTCCCACTTCCTTGAATAAAGGATTCAGATGCTTTCGGATTATAGACCGAGAAAACGCGATATTTGCGTTCTTCGACCTCTGACTCGATTCCAACTGGATCACTACTGTAATACTTTATACTAACGTCGTTATTTAGTATGAAATCCGGATAGAAGTTCGTGTAAAGACCGCTATATTCTGTTCCGTAGCTTAAATCGTAATAGACACTGCCTTCTTTAGTTGAAATCAAATCAAGATTCGTACCAGATAAGTAGATTCCTGAATCTTTTGAGGCGGTCACGACAGGCTTTTGATTGTCATATACTTTCAAAGTAGTCGAATAAGTAACTCCATTTGTTGCTGTAATTTGAATTAGTGCCGTTGCTTGTTCATTCATTGGTATGTTGACTGCTTTGAATCGACCATTCGATGACAGATCAGTCTCAACTCCGTTAATGTTGATTTTAGTCGCTAAAGGTAATGTTAACCCTACTAAATCAAACGTATCATCTCCGTTATCGACTAAAGCCCCGCCCGTACTAATTGGGAGCTCGAAGCGAGTAACGTTAGACATCTGCATGCTCCACATCGAGTTACTTCCGGCTACTTGAATATCTCCATTATAGATTGGAGAGCTATGTCCAAAGTTCATTCGATTTCCGTATAAAGTTCCGTAGACGGATAATCCACCATACGTTCTTAGAGCACCTAAGACGTATATATTTTTCGTGACTATAACGTTTGGAACAGTTGAAAGAAGAGCTCCTGGCATAACAAATACATCCTGATTAATATATTGTCCTTCCCATACGGTGCTTTCTTGAATAACGTGCACTCCTAAGTCAGCGATATACCGTTCGAGATATAGTGAGTCGTTCACATCAGTAATCGTCTTCTTGTTTTGGTTTTGGTCAGTAATCTCAATTTCAGTCACATCCCAAAAACCACTTAAATTATGAAACGTTTCTGCAACACCAAACGATAAGTTTGCTGTCGTTTCCTCTCCAGACTCCCTAACTGCATTAGGAAATTCAGCATCATCTTGGCTGATTGTCACTATTTTACCTGTACTACGATGTTTGAATGTCGCACTGATTTTTTTTACAAATGCATTATCTTTGGCTACAACTTGATATGTATCTTTAACTGTATTGTTTGGATTCAGTGTTACGAATTCCGAAGAAACATATTCAGGGTTCTGATAATCATCTTCAATATTAAGAAGATTGAATACATTATCACCTTCAAACGGTCCATTCAAACTCACTGTATTACCAGCTACGTCACTCACTTCAATTCGTTGAACTTTCCATTCACCAAAAATCACATCGTGCCAGTCACTCATATGCGCTCGATATACTTTGTCATGTTCATAGTACTGTAATTGAACTGACCGTTCTTCACCTGATTTTAAATGCTCCAAGTAAACGGTGGCTTGATCCGCTGGTTTCCCTGTATCTTCAACTGGTACTTCAATTTCTAAGTAGTCGTGCCATGTGTGTAATGCAAAATAGGAGTGCAGAAGTGTGCAACGGAAACGTACACAACTCTGCACTCCTATTTTAGAAAAGAAAAAGGACTTGCC
>NZ_JACSLJ010000014.1:0-7139 GCF_018618085.1 Exiguobacterium sp. s141
CCAGGCAAGATCGTTCCGCAATAGCTCAGTGGTAGAGCAACCGGCTGTTAACCGGTAGGTCGTAGGTTCAAATCCTACTTGCGGAGCCACTTTTCTCTTTTTGGAGAGCTGTCCGAGTGGCCGAAGGAGCACGATTGGAATTCGTGTAGGCGGCAAAACCGTCTCAAGGGTTCGAATCCCTTGCTCTCCGCCAGTTTTTCAATCCAAGATATGGCCCGTTGGTCAAGCGGTTAAGACACCGCCCTTTCACGGCGGTAACACGGGTTCGAATCCCGTACGGGTCACCATTTAAAGTTTTATATCGTCGCGGGGTGGAGCAGTCTGGTAGCTCGTCGGGCTCATAACCCGAAGGTCGTTGGTTCAAATCCAGCCCCCGCAATTATCAGTGGTCCTGTGGTGTAGTGGTTAACATGCCTGCCTGTCACGCAGGAGATCGCGGGTTCGAATCCCGTCAGGACCGCCATTTTTTTAATTAAATTACTACATACATGGCTTTGTAGCTCAGTTGGTAGAGCAAAGGACTGAAAATCCTTGTGTCGGCGGTTCGATTCCGTCCAAAGCCACCATGTGGGGGGGTAGCGAAGTGGCTAAACGCGGCGGACTGTAAATCCGCTCCCTCGGGTTCGGCGGTTCGAATCCGCCCCCCCCCACCACTTAGGGGCATAGTTTAGCGGTAGAACTACGGTCTCCAAAACCGTCAGCGCGGGTTCGATTCCTGCTGCCCCTGCTTCTTAATATTATTATGGCGATTGTGGCGAAGTGGTTAACGCACCGGATTGTGATTCCGGCATTCGAGGGTTCAATTCCCTTCAGTCGCCCCATTTTATTGGGCTGTAGCCAAGTGGTAAGGCATCGGATTTTGATTCCGACATGCGAAGGTTCGATCCCTTCCAGCCCAGCCATTATGCGGAAGTAGTTCAGTGGTAGAATACGACCTTGCCAAGGTCGGGGTCGCGGGTTCGAATCCCGTCTTCCGCTCCATTAAATTTGGCGCCATAGCCAAGTGGTAAGGCAGAGGACTGCAACTCCTCTATCGTCGGTTCGATTCCGACTGGCGCCTCCAACATAATATGCCGGTGTGGCGGAATTGGTAGACGCGCACGACTCAAAATCGTGTTCCTCTGGAGTGTCGGTTCGACTCCGACCACCGGTATCCGTAGATCCTAGCTGAGGCTAGGGTCTTTTTTTGTGTATCTAAAACCAAGAAGAATGGAGAGAGGGAAACGACGCATAAAGAATAGGGCAGAAGTGTTAAGAAGCTGAACTATGAAAGGTACACTCGTGTTAGAGCTTTTTGCATCAATCAAAAAAGAATCATCATTGAGATGATTCTTTATATGACGTGTACGTCGTTTCTTCCAACGTGTTCAAGTATTCAGGTCCGAAGTTGTTTAAGATAAAGAGTTCTTCTTCATTCTTGGTAGCTAATCCGTTCGAGAACCCTCTACTCGCTTGGAGGAAGTGCAACAAACGATCTTGTTCCTTGTCCGCTTTAGAGAAGTCACCTTGCGACCAGTGATCGAGCATCGTTTTCAATTCCGAGTACATACTGTCACCAATTTTGAATTTAGTTTTTAGGAGCTCCAAATAGTCAGCGGACTGTTGTATATTGTCTGGGGTCATCGGAATCGCTCCCCATTTGGAACGGGCCGATATTTTTTGATGTGTCATCAAGTGCATGTTTTTAATCAATCCAGTTCGGCTCGGTTTCTCTTCATTGAAGGAGACCTCCAATTCAACACGCGTCTTTGCGGTGGAGTTGCCTCTCCGATCTAATGGGTCTTCTTTAGAAACTTCGATTTGTAACTCTTTGACTCGCTTTGCATATTTGTCATCAAGGTCTTTATTTTCGACGCCTTGACTCAAATTTTTATAGAACGTATAGCTGACAAAGAAGACTGGGATAAGCAAGATAAAGACGCTCACCATGATGATCAATCGCTTAGGTGTGATCAAATTTTTTAATTTCTGAAACAATAACATTTCCTCCTATCTCTACATAATTGGAGTCTAACACACTTTATGTATTAATAATTCCATATAAGGAATTTCAATGGAAATTATTGAGACAGAAATAATAATTGATTCAATTACTGGTATGGAATGAACGATTTATTCTATATGATGTGATATAATTACCTGATAATAATATTTTTATGACAAATTGATTCTTATGGCGATGGATGCCGTCGTCACTATCATAGTGTAGTTGGTTTCATATTTCATTTTTGTTGTCGTCAACGCTGTATGCAATTGAGGAGGAAGTTGTACATGAGTAAAGAAAAAATCGCCCAGCTCCGGAAACACGTCTCGCCGTTTGAAAAGGCCGACGTGAAGAAGAGCGTCCGGCAGATGATCAACACGATCCTGCCGTTTCTTGCCGCCTGGATCCTTGCCTATCAGGCGCTCCAAATTTCGGTCTTCTTGACCATCCCGCTCGCCATCGTAGCAGCAGGCTTCGTCGTCCGGATGTTCATCATTTTCCACGACTGCACGCACGGTTCGTTTTTTAAAAATAAGAAAGCGAACGCCATCGTCGGGACGATCATGGGTATCTTGACGTTATTCCCGTATGAGAAGTGGAAACGAGAGCATTCGATTCACCATGCCTCGAGTGGGAATTTAGATAAGCGGGGAGTTGGTGACATTTGGGTCATGACAATCGAAGAGTACGTCGAAGCTTCGAAGTGGACTCGTCTCCAATATCGTCTCTATCGTAACCCGCTCGTCATGTTCGGCCTTGGACCTTTGTTCCTGATCCTTATCACGAGCCGCTTCAACCGGAAAGACGCACGTAAGAAAGAGCGCAACAACACGTATCTCATCAACTTGTCTCTCGTCGTGCTCTACGCACTCGTCATCGCGCTCGTCGGATGGAAAGCATTCTTGATTGTTCAAGGAACGACGATGTTCACGGCAGGTGTCCTCGGGATTTGGTTGTTCTATGTCCAACATACGTTCGAAGACTCGTATTTCGAGGACGAGAGCGAATGGGATTATGTGAAAGCAGCAATTGAAGGGAGCTCGTATTACGAGTTGCCTAAAGTGTTGCAGTGGGTGACGGGAAACATTGGTTTCCATCACGTGCATCATTTGAGCCCACGCGTACCGAACTATAACCTTGAACAAGCCCATACGGCGACACCGCCGCTCCAGAAAGCGACGACGATTGGTCTGTTCTCTAGTTTGAAATCGCTGCGCTATAAACTATATGATGCTAAAAACAAGACGTTCGTCACGTTCCGAGATATTAAACATTTGCTTCGGGAACCAAAAACATCGTCATTGTAATAGAACTTCCTGCCGACAGAGTCGGCAGGATATTTTTATACCGCTACGTCTATCTTATAGTGAGATATGGTTTGAAGAAGAGAGATAAGGGAATTATATGTATTCATACACCATAAGTATAGATTTCATAAGCTATCAAATAAAATTCTTCAAAAGTATTGACTTCCTAAAGGTATAGATGTATATTGATTGTAGTCGCTTTTACAGACGACTCATTTGAACCATGCGGGTGTAGTTTAATGGTAAAACCTCAGCCTTCCAAGCTGATGACGAGAGTTCGATTCTCTTCACCCGCTTCATCATCTCTCTGCCGACTGGCGGGGAGATTTTTTGTATGCGAAAATAGACACGAAAGAGGTGATTCGATGAACGGGATGGACCCGGAGACACTCAAACAGAAGATTGTAGCATATGCGACGACGATCGGGATTGACGAGTTGAAAGTGACGACCGCCGACCCGTTCATCGTCATGAAGCAACGTCTCGTGAATCAGCAAGAGAAGGGATTCGCCTCGGGGTTCGAGGAGCCTGACTTGGACAAACGGACGACGCCGACGCTGTTGCTCGACGAAGCGCAGTCGATCATCGCCATCGCCATCGCGTATCCGAGCAAATTGAAAGATGCGCCGCGAAGTGTTGCCGATGAACGACGGGGCTTGTTCGCCCGGGCATCGTGGGGGCTCGACTACCATCGCGCCGTCGGCTCAAGGCTCGAGCAGCTGCAAGCGTATATTGAACAGCTCGTCCCGGGCGTCCGGACACGCTCGATGGTCGACACGGGAGAACTCGTCGACCGTGCCGTCGCCGAACGGGCCGGAATCGGCTTCAGCGGCAAGAACTGTTCCATCATTTCGCCCGAGAAGGGGTCGTACCTTTATTTAGGGGAGATGATCCTGGACACATACTTACCACCGGACGAGATGATTGAGGACGGCTGTGGCGAGTGTACGAAATGTATGACGGCTTGTCCGACGACGGCACTCATCGAACCAGGTGTTCTCGATGCCAAACGTTGTATCGCCTATTTGACGCAAATGAAGACACTTATGCCACGCGAGTTTCGTTCGAAGCTCGGTGGGCGGCTTTACGGTTGCGACACGTGCCAACAAGTCTGTCCGTATAATCGGAAAAAAGATTGGCGCCATCATGAGGAACTGCTTCCTGAAGCTGAAATCGTCAAACCGTTGCTCGTCCCGTTACTGAACTTGAGCAATCGGGAGTTCAAAGCGAAGTTTGGCCATCTGTCTGGCGCATGGCGCGGCAAAAAGCCGATTCAGCGAAATGCGATTTTAGCGTTGGCCCATTATCGGGAACCATCGGCCGTGCCGGTGCTCGAAGACTTTATTCGACAAGATGAGCGCGAAGACATGCGGGCGACGGCCGTCTGGGCGATTGGTGCGATTCTCGGAGCCGAAGCCGAGACGATTTATCGACAAATCGAGTCGACGGAGACGTCTGAGCTCGTACATGAAGAGATTCGATTGTTCCGAGAGGAGTGGGACCGTGAAGACCGTGTCATCTAAATGGGGTACATTGGCGTATGAATTGAACGCGCAAGGGAAGCTATGCGCGTTAGACTTTGCGGAGACGGAAGCAGATGACGGATCGGCGCCGAGTTGGCTGACCGACCTGATTGAACGCGTGGAGCAAAATGGACTTCAGCCGTCTGACCGCGAGTGGATCGAGATGAAGGGGACCGTCTTCCAACAAGAAGTATGGGATGCGTTATTGACGATCCCATTCGGGGAAACGCGTTCGTATAAACAAATCGCTGAACAAATCGGCCGCCCGAAAGCGGTTCGGGCGGTCGGCCAGGCGCTGAACCGCAATCCGTTGCCCGTCATTTTCCCATGCCATCGCGTCGTCGGCAGCGGAGGGCAACTGACCGGGTTCGGAGGCGGCCTTCATCAAAAACAACGATTACTTGATCTCGAACAAGTGAAGTGAGGAGTAGATTATGGCAATCCATGTAGTAATGTTCCAACCAGAAATCCCGGCAAATACGGGTAACGTCTCGCGCACATGTGCGGCGACGAATTCCGTGCTCCATTTGATTCGTCCGTTAGGTTTCTCGACGGACGACAAAATGCTCAAACGGGCCGGGCTCGACTATTGGCAATTCGTCGACGTCCGTTATCACGATTCGCTCGATGAACTGTGGGCCAAACACCCGGACGGAGAGTTCTTCTACATTACCAAGTATGGGGAACAGTACCCAAGTGACCTCGATGTGTCTGCGGTCGATAAAGACTATTTCTTTGTCTTCGGACGCGAGACGAAAGGGTTGCCGATGGAAGTGATCGAGGACAACCTCGACCGCTGCATCCGTTTACCCCAATCGAACCTCGTTCGGTCACTCAACGTCTCAAACACGGCGGCAATCATCGTTTATGAGGCGCTCCGTCAACAAGGATATGCTGGATTGAAATAAAAAAAGAGCCGGATTCGTGAGAATCTCGGCTCTTATTGATTACCTTCAGGTTTTCTGTTGTATCCAGCTGTGAAGATAGCTGCGAGGAAGACGACGCTGATTCCGACCATTAGTAACAAACCCATCTAAAAATCCCCCTTTTGTTCTCCGTGACTACGAATATTATAATATACTTGATAATAGATTTGCACTGAATATGAGAAATTCTTGTGAAATTGGAGCCGATATGAAAACAAACGTGTACTTGTTAAGCTATGCCCCGTTGATTGGGATCATTCTATTCTCGATGTCGCTCGCCATTGCCACGAGTGAGTATGTGATTCAATGGCTGACGCGTGTCGGCGTGTACAGCGAAATCATCGCCTTGTTGTCCGTCCAAGAGTCGAAAGTGCTCGTACTCGTCGTGTTCTTTACCATCTATTTCATGCTGTTCAGCGCCTTCAAGCTCGTCGCCGATACGTTCAACCAACTCGGGTTCGCATTCTTTGCGCGTGAGACGAACGGTAGCTCGTTGCATCGGTTGAAGCCAGGCGCAACGATTTTTCTCGTCGGCTCAGGGATTAGCTTCTTGTTTTTAAATTCGCTGCTTGCGGTCATTGCGGTACTGCTCGGCACGTTCGTTCTCTATTTGTTCTATTACATATGGCAAGTCAGCCAGTTGATGTCGACGTTTCGTGCCATCGGTCTACTGTTAATTCAAGCCATGATGTGGGCGATTCTTTTGAGCGGCCTCGCTTGGGCCATGCTCCGCTTGTTTAACTCGGTCGGGGATATCATCCTATGACGGTGAACACGACGATTTCCCTCATCCCGGCCGAAGAAGTCGTCCAGGAGTGGATGTCGTCGATGGTGCCACCGATGGACTTGTTTATGGCGGACGAGCATCTCGTGACGCAATTAGGCGCACAGGTGTCAGTGTTGATCATCCCGAAAGCAGAATTTGACACACACCCGTCTTACCGGAACGTCCGAGTCGCCAACGCCTATACGTATTGGACGATTGACCGGGAAGTGCCGTACGTCCTGCATGCGCCGCCTAGTTGGATCGAGACATTGCCGCCAGAAGTGAGGCGCGAGTTGCTTGCCTATCAAGTCACGGTCGGACGAGGGCTCGTTTTCCCGGCGACTGACATGGAAATCGATTCGTTGGCGACTTCGAGGACCACGGTAGATGATGTGCCGTATCTCATCTTACAGAATTTGCGAACGAGAAAGCCCACTGCTTCAGTGGTGGGATGAACGTGAGCTTGATTTCGGAGTTCCGCTAGTCGGAATTTCAGAAATCAACACCTATGATCTTATCCCGAGAAAATGTATCGCTTAAATAAACAAAGTGATACGATAAACGTATGAACAACTATCGAAGAACCAACACCACCGTGTCGATGCTCCATTATCATTTCGTGTTCTGCCCGAG
>NZ_JACSLJ010000015.1:0-6030 GCF_018618085.1 Exiguobacterium sp. s141
CGGTTCTACCTCGCCCTGCCGATCGCGGACCGTAGCGCGGCCTCGATGGAGGGGGCGATCCACACGGTCCACGCCGCCTTCCCGGAGGGGACGTTCAGGACGGCGACGACGGACCGGGGCAAAGAGTTCAGCGGTCACGAACGCATCCAGGCGTCGCTCGGCGTGCCGATGTATTTCGCCGACCCGTACTCATCGTGGCAACGGGGGAGCAACGAGAACGCCAACGGGCTCCTCCGCGAGTTCTTCCCGAAAGGAACGGACTTCGCGCAGGTGGCGCATGACGAACTCGCGGACGCGCTGGCCAAGATCAACGGGCGGCCGAGAAAATGCCTGAACTGGAAAACCGCACACGAGGCCTTCACCGAGGAAGTGTTGCGCTTAATTTGACAAACCGTCAAAAATAAAGGATATGAATTATACAAACGGCAATGCCTCTTCATGTTCTGTATTTGCATTGAGTAAGCCACGATTATGGAACGTCGAACTTAAATCTGCATAATGCGTTGTGATCGGCAGTCTTGTTTTCAATAGCGAGTGGACGTGCATGAACGATAAGCGATAGACATCCGTCAAAATGGCTTCAAACGGCAAGGTCGTTGTTTGTTGTACGACTTTAAGCGGTTTTGCCATCCCGACACGCGCATGAGGATTCGTCGAGAGAAGATAACCCATGCGCTCTTTTGTATAAATGAGTCCCTGCGAAGTTTTCCACCCTTTTTCATGAATCGCCATCCGTCGATTCACGTTTTTCAAAATTTCCACGTAGTCGAATTGAATTTCACGCGGAGATAGAATTGAATCAATAAGAGTCAAATCTTCACGCCCAAATCCATCTCGATGGAACGTGAGATGCTTCGGGACATGTCCGTACTGTTCTTCGAACGCATGAAGTGTATCATAGACAATTTCCCGCATCGTCTCAGAACTGATTTTCTCCCCCGCTTCACTTGTCGAGAGTGCTTTCTGCTTAATCATCGCCCCGTCTTTCCCAATGATTTGAATGACGCCCGACGCATGTTTTCCATTCTCATGGCTTACGTCTAACCCGACAAAACAATCCGAGTGGAGCGGTTCACCGAGAATCCAAGGTTGTAGGCCTGCCTTCACGTACACACCGAGTAGGATGTTGTACAGTGTATCTTCAGAGTTCAACACGCGATCATGCAGCTCCACACATTGAGTCACGACATCATGTTTCCCACCAAATTCCCGCTTAATGGCTTGATACGAATGACTGAGCGATGCTTCCTCGGCGATGACGACGACGACACCTTCAAAGTGTTTCGGGACATTCTTCAGTTGGAACATGACGTCTTCTGCCTGCAACAAATCGGTAGAGAGCGTTTGGCTCAGTCCTTTTGGTTTAGTCGAGACGTTGAGTGTCACGCCAAAGCGTTCAGACGTATTCTGCAGTTTCTTGATAAAATCGAGGACTTGTTGCAATTTTTGGCGATCACGTAATTTCGGGTCGACAAAGAAACTGACGGTCGCCTCCCCTGTTTCAAACACGCCGCCTTGATTCAAACCACCTTTGGCGTAGCTTGCCGTCCTCCCTTTACCGAAGCGAAGGCGCGGAGATTGTAACGTTTTGATGGTATAGCCGAGACGAGCGGCCCGCACATCTTTCCGCTCAAACTGAAGCATCGGCAGTCGACCGATCAAATCGAGTGCTTCCGGCATCAGTTTCGACATTCGCGCGTCAGGCGACAATTTGATGATTCGATTGACTGCGCCGAGCTGTTTAGCTGGAATCGTCTCAAATGAACAACTCTGTTTCAGTTGCTCGGGTAAGTATGGAAGAATTTGATTGTTTCGATCTTTGACGTGTACGACGAGTGCGTCTGGTGCGATGACTCGTTTTGGATCTTTCTTTGCGAAATAATCAATGATCGAACACTTTAGAATCGGACTCACTTCACTCGCTCGATACGGCGCAACTTCTACAAATTCGTACTCATACGACTTCGGATGAGTCGAATCGATGACACGCATTCCCGTAGCCACGGATTTCGGCTCACGCTTGAACTGCTGCAGTAGGTTTTCGCGGTATTCAAATTGATGGGTCAAATCGAATCCGAAGACAATTTCATCCGTCTCAGACACGTTCACATTGAGGTCCAGTGCCGGATAAACGAGTAGCCCGCTCGTCGACTGCGGATGCGCCTGTTTCGAGCGGAACTTCCCCCGGTTCATCATGTACTGTGGATGTCCCAATCGCTCCAACTGCTTTTTCAACAGTCGTTCAAGTAGCGTTCGCTCGACGTTACGTGAAAGATTAATCGGACGTGCTTCGTATTGTAGAAACGCCTCGTTTCCCCACTGTTTGATTTCCTCAAACGAAGCAATGTACTGATCAAAGAACACAATCGGTTGAAAGTTGTTCAATTTATTTAATTGAAAAATCAGCTTCCCCCCTTGCGTATGTCGTGACGATGGATCTTGGAGTGGTACGGTATAGAGATGGAGTGTCACGTCCGTTGCTTTTGTTAACGCTCGCCATTCTGTTAAGTAATACTGGTTCATCTTTTCCTCATCCTTCCCCATTATTAAATCATTGCATTCACTATAACGGATTTCCTAATATTAGGTAGATAAAATAACGGATAGGGTTCAAATGAGAAGTTTACTTCTGAGACAAAAAACTCCATCACAATGATGGAGTCCACATAATCAATTCGCTTCATAGCTTTTCTCGATGTAAGGCTTCGCTTTTTCAAAGTCCGCCTTAGAATATAAGACAATTTCTAAATCTCCGGTTCCGTAGTGTCCGATTCCTCGCATATCTCGCGTAAATCCAGGTTCGAGCGTTACGGTATCCGGGTTTACTTTCACATACATCAAAATCTTTTGCGTGCTCGGATGAAATTCTACACAAGCGAAGTTTTTAATACGCTTATATGCAATATAGTGCTTCGTCACATTTTCCTGTACATCATCACCAAGTGCCATAAGATACGACACGAGACCATCAAATAAGTCCTTTGATTCTACCGTCGCTTGTTTCAAGTAGTCACTGACTGTCTTACTTGTCACGGATAAATCCGATGAAATCGTGATAGGTTTCGCAGTCGTTGCATTGACGAGGTCCAGTAGCAACAGATCATTCTCGTAATATTTGTATTGGTACAATTCAATATTGCGATTGATTTGTTTAACAGCGTGCTCATCATATTTCGTGAAGCCACCAGCGATACAGACGAGACGCGGATTACTCCAATCAATCGTATCGGACACTTCTTTTCCATACTGCTTCAAAATTGATAGTTCGAACTCTGCTTGGTGGTCGAGTAGCCAGTCCAAATAGAACAATCCTTGGTTAATCACATTTTCGTTTGTCGACCGCTTATATTCAATAATGACAGGCGAGTTATTTTCATCTAACCCAAGCGTGTCAATCCGACCACCGTGTGTACGACCCGTGCTGTACTCCGAAGCAACAAAACGAATACCGAGCAGCTGCTCTAAATTTTTCTCGAACAATTGTTGTAGCGATTTTTCAATCGACATTGATTGACCGTATAATTCTTCCGTACCCTGTTCGCTTATTTGAAATAGTTTAAGATCTCCCATTGTACTCTCCCTTTACACTTCCAACAGCTGGTCAGCTAATAAAAGTGAGTATTCATTTGTAGTATGAAGAACAACTTCATGCAACGCCCTCGTTAAAGAGACATATAACCGTCGGACTTCCTGAGGCGTATCAAAATAGTTCATGTCATCCACGTCCATCATCAATACTGCATCAAATTCCATTCCACGCAAGTAATCGATTGTCGAGATGATAATGTCGTCACTCACTTTTGTAGTTTCCGATTGAATGAGTTGCGTCGGCAACTGTAATTTTGAATGTAAGAAAGACGCGCGCTCCATCGTTGGTGTGATGATACAAATCGAATATTCTTCTTTTCTCCATCGTGATAGTAACTCTTTTAATTCACGACTCTTTTTCGATTTTAGCAGTTCAACCGGCTTCCCGTTCCTTTCAAATGGATCAATCCAACTCGTCTCATGACCCGCATCAGCTAATAAAGCTTTAGCTAAATCAACAATCGGCTTCGCCGTACGGAACGTTTTCGTTAAATACTCAATCGTCCAATTCGATTGTCCATGCGTTTTAACCGGTTCCCAGGACGTCATTTCGAGCAAACGATAGCTTTGGAGCGTGTCACCAAATACCGTCATCCCGTGACACAATTTCTCGAGCACAAAAATGTCTAGTGGTCGAAGCGTCTGTCCTTCATCGACAAAAAGATGACTCCATTTGTCGGGATATCCAGTTGTCTCGTAATGAAGATACATCCAGAAGAAGCGGTCGAGCTCAGTCGGACGTTTCAACT
Source organism: Exiguobacterium sp. s141 (assembly GCF_018618085.1). Taxonomy (NCBI): domain Bacteria; kingdom Bacillati; phylum Bacillota; class Bacilli; order Caryophanales; genus Exiguobacterium; species Exiguobacterium sp. s141. The sequence goes on from NZ_JACSLJ010000015.1 coordinate 4,338, forward strand.
TGTGCCACATCTCTAACAGTTCTTCTGGTTGTGACTTCTTAAGGTAAACCAGACGGCCTGGTTGCTTCATGATTGACCAAATCGTCGCGGCCTCAAGTTTGGTCGTTTTCTTCCAAAAATCGATTAACTGAAGGTGCTCTCGTTTTTCACGTGTAAGACGCTTCTCCATACTTTCATGCATCAACTTCTCTAAGTCTCGTGCCTTCACGGCATTCAATTCTGATGCCCAACGTTTTAAGCCCTCAATTAAGTCTTTTTGATATTGCTCTTTATTCAAGATGGATAAACGTTCCGACTCACTGCGCATCATCTGTAAAATGCGTTCTGTTTGTGCGGGACCTGGACGTTCTTGTCCAAACCAAATGGCTAACGCCCGCTTATGTAAATCCTCTAGCGCTTTAATCGGCTCATATCGTCGAAGCAACACAGCAACGTCGTCATACCACTCCTCAATTGCCGCATCCGCCCATTCGAATAGATCGTGCCCTTGATATAACGGAAGGAGTTCTTGAACGACACTCGCGGAGAAGTCTTTAGACGACCCTGTCTTTAACCACTCATCAAACGCCATTGTCGACACCGATTGAATTTGTAAATGCTCCGCGTCCTTCAACAGTTGATGAATCGTCGCCTCATTCGGAGCCAAATAAAGCATTTTCCGACGTTCGTCTTGATACTGTAAATAAGACATACGGTGCAGCGCCGTCAACGATTTTCCGGTCCCGGCCGCCCCTTGGACGATCATATATGTATTCACGGGTGCCTGGATGATGTGGTTCTGTTCAGCTTGCCGCGTTGCGATGAATCCGTCGATGGAGCGATCTTTTTGTTTCTTCGTCAGTTCTTGCTCCATAAAACTATCTTGTGGGACGTCAGGAAACGTCGACGGCTTTTTGAATGTCGACTTAATTTGTTCGGTAAACCGTTTCGTCAATGAGCTCGATTGCCGTTTTGGAGCACGACGATGATTTGCCTGAATGACACGTCGTTGTCTTCGATCAAGCTCGAGCTGTGTCATTCCAACGATATCACCACCAGGCGTCTCAATCGTCTCTCCATTAAACATGGACGCACGCATCGCCACCTCACTCCGCCAGTCTAGAACGAGCGGAATCTCAGGTGAACGAGGGTGCGCCACTCCGAACTTCCCGACCGGATAAATCTCTTCTTCGCCTTCGTCCTCAATGACGAATGTGAATGAATACAACTCTTTCAGCGCGTCTTTGTACCGTTGTCGTTCCTGTGCACTTTCTGATTGACGTGAATGCCCCCGCATGTCTATCATTTCATAGTCGCTTGACTCAAGACCTGGTTTTTCTCTTGTAGTTTTTCCCGTTAAGTGAGATTCAATGACTGAGCAAAAATCATTCAACCGTTTTTGTTCTTGCTCTATAACAACTGTCACTCGCATTAACCCCCTCGTTTACTACTCTATCTTTCTTCTTCGTTATGTGATTACTATATGAGGCCATTTAATATTCTGGTCTTTAAAATTTCGCTGTAAATATTGCAAGTCACTCGTGTAAACAAGATGAGCATTTTTTTGATGTTTATGTAAATTTGAAATGCCAAATAATAAATCGACAGTTCTTTGAAGACCTAATTGTATTTTGCAATACAAATGTGCACAATAATGCAACGAAAAGTACAGAACTTTGCCAGCTGGGTTTTAGTGTTTCGACAACGCATGCGT
>NZ_JACSLJ010000016.1:0-2965 GCF_018618085.1 Exiguobacterium sp. s141
TTAGACTAGATCAAAGCCTCGACCGATTAGTATCATTCAGCTCCACACGTCGCCGTGCTTCCACCCATGACCTATCTACCTCATCGTCTCTGAGGGGTCTTTCTTGATTGCTCAAAGGGAAATCTCATCTCGGAGGGGGCTTCATGCTTAGATGCTTTCAGCACTTATCCCGTCCGCACGTAGCTACCCAGCGATGCTCCTGGCGGAACAACTGGTACACCAGCGGTGCGTCCATCCCGGTCCTCTCGTACTAAGGACAGCTCTCCTCAAATTTCCTGCGCCCACGACGGATAGGGACCGAACTGTCTCACGACGTTCTGAACCCAGCTCGCGTACCGCTTTAATGGGCGAACAGCCCAACCCTTGGGACCTACTCCAGCCCCAGGATGCGATGAGCCGACATCGAGGTGCCAAACCTCCCCGTCGATGTGGACTCTTGGGGGAGATCAGCCTGTTATCCCCAGGGTAGCTTTTATCCGTTGAGCGATGGCCCTTCCATGCGGAACCACCGGATCACTAAGCCCGACTTTCGTCCCTGCTCGACTTGTAGGTCTCGCAGTCAAGCTCCCTTCTGCCTTTGCACTCTTCGAATGATTTCCAACCATTCTGAGGGAACCTTTGGGCGCCTCCGTTACTGTTTAGGAGGCGACCGCCCCAGTCAAACTACCCACCTGACACGGTCCTCCAGCCGGATCACGGCTGCGAGTTAGAGACTCTATACGCAAAGGGTGGTATCCCAAGGGTGTCTCCACCGAAGCTGGCGCTCCGGCTTCACAAACTCCCACCTATCCTGTACATCGCGTACAAAGCCTCAATATCAGGCTGTAGTAAAGCTCCATGGGGTCTTTCCGTCCTGTCGCGGGTAACCTGCATCTTCACAGGTACTATGATTTCACCGGGTCTCTCGTTGAGACAGTGCCCAAATCGTTACGCCTTTCGTGCGGGTCGGAACTTACCCGACAAGGAATTTCGCTACCTTAGGACCGTTATAGTTACGGCCGCCGTTTACTGGGGCTTCGGTTCAGTGCTTCTCTTGCGATGACACATCCCCTTAACCTTCCAGCACCGGGCAGGCGTCAGCCCCTATACTTCATCTTGCGATTTAGCAGAGACCTGTGTTTTTGCTAAACAGTCGTTTGGGCCTATTCACTGCGGCTTATGTTGCCATAAGCGTCCCTTCTCCCGAAGTTACGGGACCATTTTGCCGAGTTCCTTAACGAGAGTTATCCCGCGCGTCTTAGAATTCTCATCTCGCCTACCTGTGTCGGTTTACGGTACTGGCGCCGACCTCCTTACTAGAGGCTTTTCTTGGCAGCGTGAAATCCGGTACTTCGCCCTACGGGCTCCACGTCACAGCTCAGCCTTGTGTGTCGGGCGGATTTGCCAACCCGACGGCCTCGCTGCTTGTCCGTGCACTTCCAGTCGCACGGTTACCTTATCCTTCTGCGTCCCCCCATCGTTCAAACGGTGGTACGGCGGTACAGGAATATCAACCTGTTGTCCATCGCCTACGCCTTTCGGCCTCGGCTTAGGTCCAGACTAACCCTGAGCGGACGAGCCTTCCTCAGGAAACCTTGGGCTTTCGACGGAGGGGATTCTCACCCCTCTTTTCGCTACTCACACCGGCATTCTCACTTCCAAGCGCTCCACGGCTCCTCACGATACCGCTTCACTGCTGCTTGGAACGCTCCCCTACCATCCCTTACGGGATCCATAGCTTCGGTGGTATGTTTAGCCCCGTTACATTTTCGGCGCGGCGTCACTCGACTAGTGAGCTATTACGCACTCTTTGAATGATGGCTGCTTCTAAGCCAACATCCTAGTTGTCTGTGCAACGCCACATCCTTTTCCACTTAACATACACTTGGGGACCTTAGCTGATGGTCTGGGCTGTTTCCCTTTCGACTACGGATCTTATCACTCGCAGTCTGACTCCCGAGTACAAGTTGCCGGCATTCGGAGTTTGACTGAATTCGGTAACCCTGTGGGGGCCCCTAGTCCAATCAGTGCTCTACCTCCGGAACTCTTCACCTCGAGGCTAGCCCTAAAGCTATTTCGGGGAGAACCAGCTATCTCCAGGTTCGATTGGCATTTCACCGCTACCCACACCTCATCCCCGCACTTTTCAACGTGCGTGGGTTCGGACCTCCAGTCAGTGTTACCTGACCTTCATCCTGGACATGGGTAGATCACCTGGTTTCGGGTCTACGACGACGGACTGATGCGCCCTATTCAGACTCGCTTTCGCTGCGGCTCCGCCTCATCGGCTTAACCTCGCCCGCCATCGTAACTCGCCGGTTCATTCTACAAAAGGCACGCCATCACCCGTTAACGGGCTCTGACTACTTGTAGGCATACGGTTTCAGGATCTGTTTCACTCCCCTTCCGGGGTGCTTTTCACCTTTCCCTCACGGTACTGGTTCACTATCGGTCACTAGGAAGTATTTAGCCTTGGGAGATGGTCCTCCCGGATTCCGACGGGGTTTCACGTGTCCCGCCGTACTCAGGATCCACTCTGGAGGGGATACGATTTCGGCTACAGGGCCGTCACCTTCTCTGGCCGACCTTTCCAGGTCGTTCACCTATCCTATCCCTTTGTAACTCCGTATAGAGTGTCCTACAACCCCAGGAAGCATGCTTCCTGGTTTGGGCTGTTCCCGTTTCGCTCGCCGCTACTCAGGGAATCGAATTTTCTTTCTCTTCCTCCGGGTACTTAGATGTTTCAGTTCCCCGGGTTTGCCTCACGCCGTGCTATGTATTCACACGGGTGTCCCGCCAGTCTCCCGGCGGTGGGTTCCCCCATTCGGATACCCCTGGATCAATGTGTACTTACCACTCCCCAGGGCATTTCGCTGTTCGTCGCGTCCTTCATCGGCTCCTAGTGCCAAGGCATCCACCGTACGCCCTTTCTACCTTGATCTAGCGTCTAAGACACACGGTCCTCACGGACCATATGTGAAATTAA
>NZ_JACSLJ010000017.1:0-2366 GCF_018618085.1 Exiguobacterium sp. s141
TGTATTTTGCAATACAAATGTGCACAATAATGCAACGAAAAGTACAGAACTTTGCCAGCTGGGTTTTAGTGTTTCGACAACGCATGCGTGACACGATAACTGTCACCTGTAAAGTTTAGTATGTGAGCGTGATGGATGACGCGATCGACGAGTGCCGCAGTCAAGCGCGCGTCGCCAAAGATGCGATTCCATTGGCTGAACTCAAGGTTGGATGTGATGATCAGGCTCTTTCGCTCGTACCAGTCGGTGATGAGATGAAACAGAAGTTCCGCAGATTCTTTTGTGAGAGGGAGATATCCCATCTCATCTAAAATAATCATATCTGCCGACTCGAGACGAGAATGGAAGTTGCCTAGTTTTCCATCCCGCCAGGCCTTGTTAAGTTGCTCGACGAGTTCAGAGACCCGGAAGAACCTCACCTCATAACCTTTGTGACAAGCTTCTCTCCCGAGCCCGATGGCCAAATGGGTCTTTCCTGTACCCGGGGACCCTGTCAGAACGACGTTCTGTGAGTGCTCGACGAAATTCAGTGAGGTCAGTTCGTCCTTATCTAAATGCTTTGGGAAGTAGATGTGATTGCCCCAATGATAGTCGTCTAGTGACTTATTGTTGATGAATTTTGCCTTTTTGATTAACCGTTGCGCTTTCGCTTCCTCGCGGAGGCGCATTTCCATCGAGAAAAGCTCCGTGAGAAACTTTTCAGGGGATTCCGTTGGAATCGATTCATAGATTTCAGCGACATAGGCAAGGCGGAGCGATTTGCACATTTCTTTTAGGCTCATACTGCACCACCTTCTCCCCAAGGCCGATTCAGGCTATCGTACTTGCTCCAATCCACATCATAAGGATGGTCCTCAACCACGGCTGGATCGTCGTCCTCGCTCAGTAGCTCGTATAGGCGTTCATTGATCTCGAGGATTGGATAGAGTGCGAGCTTGGCTCGGATCCAGGCCAGTCTTTCCTGCCGAACGAGTAAGTTGGGTACGCCCAGGTACTCTTTGATTCTACCCGGCAGATATTCGGAATAACGGGAGTGCCCGAAGCTTCTCGGCTTCTTGTGCCAAGTGCTGATGATGTTTTCCCATGGGAGCGCACGCTTTGTCATCATGTAGGGACGTTTTTCTTCGTAGAGGATTTCTCCGTGAAGTGAGAGAATCTTCATCGAATCCCACCTTAAGATGGCGCGTACTTGCCCATGACGAGCCCCTGAAGGGATCAAGACTTTCGTCTTATCGATCGTTATTTCGCCGTACTTGTTCACCTTGAACAGTTCTTCTTTGAAGACGGGGAAGTCTTCTTGCGGCAATCGCAATAGATGTCTCTGCTCTTCTTCGAACAACTCACGGATCAGCACATGCTTTTCGTAATGCACTCTCTCCATGTCATCCCGTAGGGAAGCTGCGAGTTGCCGGTTCGTCGAATCGTAATCATGCATGACAGGGGCTGGGACAAGAAAATTGTACCGAACGTATCCTACCTTGTTCTCGACACTTCCTTTCTCGTTACCTCTGTAAGGATTACAGCTTTGAACTTGGAAGCCGTAATGTGCCATGAACTGCAGGAAAGCATCTGTATAGATCGCCTCTTCTTTTGTCGTTCGTGGTTGGATGACTGCGGCGGGGAGATTATCGATTCTGAGCTGTTGCGGTACACCACCGATTTCTTCAAAAAGCATTTTGAGTCCCGTCAAAAAGCACTCTTGGTTTTCTGCGGGCAGGGCGACAGCTGCTGTGCGGTTACTGAAGGGCAGGCTCATGACGAGGCATTTTACATCGACCGCATGACTATCTTTGACGACTTCCATCGTCCCGAAATCTACCTGTGCCTCACCCGGAGGGTGTTGCAATCGTTCTTGCCTTGTGTCGTTTTCCTCCTCGCTCGTCATATGCCAGCTCTTGATGAAATTGCAGACCGTCCGGTAAGAACCCTCGAATCCGTTCGCCACCAGCGTTTCATAAAGCTTTTTATTCGTTCGTCTTAACTTTTTCTGAAGCATTTGATCCTCGGTCAACCAATCCTCGACCATCTCGCCCCATTTCGTTCCGTACATCATGCCTCTCTTGGGGCGAATGGTTTCACTCGGCAGTTGAGCTGAATCCGCGTATTTTTTTACCGTCCTCCAGTTGAGGTCTAGATTTTTAGCGATTCGATTGATCGAATGTGATTTGTGGTTTCTCAGATATTTGATACAATTGATATCGGACATTGCTAGCATTCCTTCCATCTCCTAACGTTCTTGTGTCGCAACTTAAACGTTAGGGTGAGATTATGGTTGCTGGCAAGTCCTTTTTCTTTTCTAAAATAGGAGTGCAGAGTTGTGTACGTTTCCGTTGCACACTTCTGCACTCCTATTTTGCATTACACAC
>NZ_JACSLJ010000018.1:0-1187 GCF_018618085.1 Exiguobacterium sp. s141
CCCGTTCCCATGCCGAACACGGAAGTTAAGCGCTTCAGCGCCGAAAGTAGTTGGGGGTCTCCCCCTGTGAGGATAGGACGCTGCCAGGCTGATTGTTTTTTTGAAAAAATTATTGACTTTACTCTCGATGACATTTAAAATAGGTAAAGTCGATACAATAATTATTTAAAACGGTCCCGTGGTGTAGTGGTTAACATGTCTGCCTGTCACGCAGAAGATCGCGGGTTCGAATCCCGTCGGGACCGCCATTTTTTTATTTAAACTTAATAAGTTGGCTTTGTAGCTCAGTTGGTAGAGCAAAGGACTGAAAATCCTTGTGTCGGCGGTTCGATTCCGTCCAAAGCCACCATTTACAGCGCCGGTGTAGCTCAGTTGGTAGAGCATCTGACTTGTAATCAGAGGGTCGAGGGTTCGAATCCTTTCGCCGGCACCATTTTTCTCATGGCGGTTGTGGCGAAGTGGTTAACGCACCGGATTGTGATTCCGGCATTCGAGGGTTCAATTCCCTTCAGCCGCCCCATTTTAAAAAATTAATGAGCCATTAGCTCAGTTGGTAGAGCATCTGACTTTTAATCAGAGGGTCGCAGGTTCGAGCCCTGCATGGCTCACCATTTCTCATTAATTTCTATACTTAAATATTATATGCGGGTGTGGCGGAATTGGTAGACGCGCTAGACTTAGGATCTAGTGTCTTTGACGTGGGGGTTCGAGTCCCTTCACCCGCATCTCTAATCTAACTTTATATTGCGGAAGTAGTTCAGTGGTAGAATACGACCTTGCCAAGGTCGGGGTCGCGGGTTCGAATCCCGTCTTCCGCTCCAATTATATGCGGTCGTGGCGGAATCGGTAGACGCGCTAGGTTGAGGGCCTAGTGGTGGTTAACACCGTGGAGGTTCAAGTCCTCTCGACCGCATTAATGCACCCTTAGCTCAGCTGGATAGAGCGTTAGACTACGAATCTAAAGGCCGGGAGTTCGAATCTCTCAGGGTGCACCATTTATAACGGGAAGTAGCTCAGCTTGGTAGAGCACTTGGTTTGGGACCAAGGGGTCGCAGGTTCGAATCCTGTCTTCCCGACCATTTCTTAATTCAATTTGGTCTTTGAAAACTGAACGATGAGGCAAAAATGTTTTACAATTTTTGAATGAAGCGCAAGCTTCGTCATTTTTAAAGAGCTATATCAAATTC
>NZ_JACSLJ010000019.1:0-756 GCF_018618085.1 Exiguobacterium sp. s141
CAAATGGATCGCCCAGATCGCCGTCACGATCCGCACGACGGAGAAGACGGGCACCAACGTGCTCGGGGTGGACCTCGGCCTGAAAGTCCCTGCCGTCGCGTCCACGGGCTGCGACAAAGCGCGGTTCTTCGGGAACGGGCGCGAGAACAAGTACATGAAGCGCAAGTTCCGGGCGAAGCGGAAAGAGCTCGGTCAACACAAGAAACTGAAGGCGATCAAGAAACTGGACAACAAAGAACAGCGCTGGATGCGAGACAAGGATCACAAGGTGAGCCGTGGGATCGTCGACTTCGCGAAAGAGAACCACATCTCTGTCATCCGCCTCGAAAGACTGGCGAACATCCGACAGACGGCAAGAACAAGCCGTAAAAACAATAAGAACCTGCACACCTGGTCGTTCTATCGCTTAGCAACATTCATCGAATACAAGGCGAAGTTAGAAGGAATCAAGGTCGAATATGTCAACCCTGCATACACATCTCAGACATGTCCTTCTTGCGGGAGCCGAAATAAAGCGAAAGATCGAACATATTCGTGTTCATGCGGATTCAAGAAGCATAGAGATTTAGTCGGTGCGATGAACATCCGATACGCACCTGTGGTTGATGGTGACAGTCAACCAGCCTGAGAACCTATAGGGTCTGTCTCAGGAGGGGTGATGGCACACCCTCATCTGAAGGCTCGGACAAAACAGAAATGGCCTGCGTCCGCACGGGCACTTCAGAATCCCACCCATCCTGAAGGGATGGGCTTGCG
>NZ_JACSLJ010000020.1:0-756 GCF_018618085.1 Exiguobacterium sp. s141
CCGTTCCCATGCCGAACACGGAAGTTAAGCGCTTCAGCGCCGAAAGTAGTTGGGGGTCTCCCCCTGTGAGGATAGGACGTTGCCAGGCATTACATATTTGGAGGATTAGCTCAGCTGGGAGAGCACCTGCCTTACAAGCAGGGGGTCGGCGGTTCGATCCCGTCATCCTCCACCATTTACACCTGCCGGTGTAGCTCAGTTGGTAGAGCATCTGACTTGTAATCAGAGGGTCGAGGGTTCGAATCCTTTCGCCGGCACCATTTTTAAAATAGTCTACCGCATGAATTATACCTTGCCGGGGTGGCGGAATTGGTAGACGCACAGGACTTAAAATCCTGCGAGGGTTTCCTCGTGCCGGTTCAAGTCCGGCCCTCGGTACCATCTTAATATCCCATGAAAGTTCATTCGTCTCGCACCCTTAGCTCAGCTGGATAGAGCGTTAGACTACGAATCTAAAGGCCGGGAGTTCGAATCTCTCAGGGTGCACCATCTATTTCGGGAAGTAGCTCAGCTTGGTAGAGCACTTGGTTTGGGACCAAGGGGTCGCAGGTTCGAATCCTGTCTTCCCGACCATCATAACTTTTGGGGCCTTAGCTCAGCTGGGAGAGCGCCTGCCTTGCACGCAGGAGGTCAGCGGTTCGATCCCGCTAGGCTCCACCAATTTTTAAACTGACGAACTTTGAAAACTGAACGATGAGGCAAAAATGTTTTACAATTTTTGAATGAAGCGCAAGCTTCGTCATTTTTAAAGAGCTA
>NZ_JACSLJ010000003.1:0-302939 GCF_018618085.1 Exiguobacterium sp. s141
GATATAGCTCTTTAAAAATGACGAAGCTTGCGCTTCATTCAAAAATTGTAAAACATTTTTGCCTCATCGTTCAGTTTTCAAAGTTCGTCAGTTAAAATGGTGGGCCTAAGTGGACTCGAACCACCGACCTCACGCTTATCAGGCGTGCGCTCTAACCGGCTGAGCTATAGGCCCATAATAAAAATGGTGCACCCTGAGAGATTCGAACTCCCGGCCTTTAGATTCGTAGTCTAACGCTCTATCCAGCTGAGCTAAGGGTGCATATTGGTGCGGTCGAGAGGACTTGAACCTCCACGGTGTTAACCACCACTAGGCCCTCAACCTAGCGCGTCTACCGATTCCGCCACGACCGCAGCGTATTAAGGTGTTACGAGGGACAAAAAATGGTGAGTCATGCAGGGCTCGAACCTGCGACCCTCTGATTAAAAGTCAGATGCTCTACCAACTGAGCTAATGACTCAAATATAAGCTGGGCCGGAAGGGATCGAACCTTCGCATGTCGGAATCAAAATCCGATGCCTTACCACTTGGCTACGGCCCAACGTAAATGGCGGTCTTGACGGGATTTGAACCCGCGATCTCCTGCGTGACAGGCAGGCATGTTAACCCCTACACCACAAGACCGTTATACGTGCTTAAATTTGAAATGGTGGAGGATGACGGGATCGAACCGCCGACCCCCTGCTTGTAAGGCAGGTGCTCTCCCAGCTGAGCTAATCCTCCGTATGATGGTGACCCGTACGGGATTCGAACCCGTGTTACCGCCGTGAAAGGGCGGTGTCTTAACCGCTTGACCAACGGGCCAGATGTATGTGTTTTCTAAAAATAAGTGGCGGAGACGGAGGGATTCGAACCCTCGCACCGGTTTCCCAGCCTACTCCCTTAGCAGGGGAGCCCCTTATAGCCTCTTGGGTACGTCTCCAAAATAAAATGGCTCCGCAAGTAGGATTTGAACCTACGACCTACCGGTTAACAGCCGGTTGCTCTACCACTGAGCTATTGCGGAACGTTGCTTGAATTTATCGAAGTAACGATTTAAATTGTAACCGCAAACCAGAAACCTGTCAATCACTTTTTTAGAAAAGCTTTAATATTCCATGCCGTCTCTCAGCGACTTCTATAAGATAGCACGGGCAGAAAAGACCGTCAACACTTTTTCATAAAAAAATCGAGCAAAATGAAAAACATTTCGCTCGATGCTAGTTCTCTCTCATTTAACTGCGTGGCTCAAGCATCGTGAGACTGATTCGCCCACGATTGGCGTCCACTTGTTCGATCCATACGGTGACGATATCACCGACTGCGACAACGTCGAGCGGATGCTTGACGTAGCGATTCGACAATTTCGAAATATGGACGAGTCCGTCTTGCTTCACCCCGATATCGATGAACGCCCCGAAGTCGATCACGTTTCGCACTGTTCCTTGGAACTCCATACCGACCTGGAGATCTTCCAAGTTCATAACGTCTGTCCGAAGTAACGGCTTCTGAATGTCTTCGCGTGGATCACGTCCTGGTTTCGCAAGCGACTTCAAGATATCTTCAACTGTCGGCAAACCGGCATCTAGCTTCTCACTCAATGCTTTGGCGTCAACCGTCTTCAATCGATCTCGCAGTTCAGCCGTACCGACCGCTTGCTTCGAAACACCGAGTTCCTTCAATAGAGAGAGCGTCAACTTATAGCTCTCCGGATGAATCTCCGTTTGATCGAGTACATCGCTTCCGTTCGTGATCCGTAAAAAGCCGGCCGCTTGCTCATACGCCTTCGCTCCGAGACGAGGCACTTTCTTGATTTCTTTCCGCGTATCAAAGCGACCGAACTCATCCCGATACGCGACAATATTTTTAGCCGTCGTCTTGTTCAATCCAGATACATATGTGAGCAGCGATTCCGAGGCTCGGTTCACATCCACACCGACCATGTTGACGACACTCTCGACGACAAACTCGAGCGACCCCTTCAGCTTGTTTTGACTGACGTCGTGTTGATACTGTCCAACCCCCACCGATTGCGGGTCGACTTTGACGAGTTCAGCCATCGCGTCTTGGATACGTCGGGCGATCGAGACAGCCGAGCGTTCTTCTACTTTCAATTCCGGGAACTCAGACCGTGCAATCTCTGACGCCGAATAGACACTCGCCCCCGCCTCATTGACAATGGCGTAAGCAATCTCGCGTTCAGCTTTCTTCAGCCAGTTCGATACGAATTGCTCCGTTTCACGGGATGCGGTCCCGTTCCCGATGACAATGACCGAGATCGGATAACGTTTCACGAGCGACGCTAACACTTTTTCCGATCCGGCGACATCGTGTTTCGGTGCCGTCGGATAGAAGACACCGACTTCTTCGACTTTCCCGATTTCATTGACGACGGCCCATTTACATCCTGTGCGATAGGCCGGGTCAATCCCGAGGACGACGACCTCACGAAGCGGCGGTTGCATGTAGAGTTGCTTCAAGTTTTTCGAGAACACGTCGATCGCCTGTTCTTCGGCCGTCTCAGTCAATTCGCTACGAATCTCACGTTCGATGGCCGGAAATACCGACTTCTTGAACGCGTCCTTCACGGCGAGTGTGACGAGTTCGCGTTTCTCTGTCGGCAAACGGTCAAACTTGCCGAGCGCTTGTCGCATGAAGCCGGCTTCGTCGAAGACAATCTTCACTTGCAACACGTCCGTGCGCTCTCCCCGGTTCAAAGCGAGAATCCGGTGCGGGACGATTCCTGCGATTTTTTCTTCATATTCATAATACTGGGCGAACACTTCTTTCTCATCTTCCGCTTGTTTTTTCTTCTGCGAACGAAGGAGCGCCTCTTTCCGGACTCGTGTTCGAAGTGATTGTCGAAGCGTCGCCACTTCGCCCCACTCCTCCCCAATGATTGATTGGACGAACGGAAGTGCTTCTTCAAGCGAAAGGTCACCCGCTAACGACTGCGCTTCTTTCAGCGAATAGGGTGTCGGTTGACGATACCAGTCAGCGAGGGCTTGTAGTCCTTTCTCCCGCCCTTGTTCGGCTTTCGTCCGTCGCTTCGGACGATAAGGGAGATAAATGTCATCGACTTGTTGCAGGCTCGTCGCCGCTTCAAGCGCCCGTGTCAATTCCGGCGTCGCCTTCTCGAGTTCTTCAAGTTTGGCGAGGACGTCCGTCTTACGCTTGTGCAAACTCTCTTCATATTGTAAGGCGTCGAGAATCGCTTTGATTTCGACTTCATCGAGATTACCGGTCATTTCTTTACGGTACCGGGCCATGAACGGAATCGTCGCTCCGTCCGCGGCAAGTTGTTGCACCGTTTCGACTTGACTCGTCTTCAACTTCAACTCTTTTGCGACTTTCGTAATCAATCGAATCACTTCCTTTTCTCTTCTCTCTCTAGAAGTGTAGCAAACTCACGCCTAGACGACAAAAAACGATGACCATTTAGTCATCGTTTGAAAATACTTCGTTGAGCGGGACTTTGATGGCCTCACGTAACTTCTCAAGCGCGCGTCGCTGCAAGCGCGATACGTGCATCTGCGAAATCCCGAGGAGTTCACCCGTCTCTTTTTGGCTCATATTTTTATAATAAGCACATTCTAAAATCGCCTGTTCCCGTTCGTTCAGCACACTGAACGCTTTTTCAAGGATGAGGCGCTGGTCGACCGATTCGTAGCCACGTTCTTGGCTTCCGACAAGGTCGAGGAGCGTGACGGTCGAACCTTCGTTGTCCGCTTCGATTGAGCTGTCGACGGAAAGGGCTTGGTAGCTCTTGCCCATCTCGAGTGTCTCGAGAATCTCTTCATCGGAAACGCCGAGGTGATCGGCGATCTCATCGATGCGCGGTGACCGTTGCAACTCGGTCGTCAATTCTTCGACCGTCTTCTTGATTTTCGGTCCAAGCTCTTTAATCCGGCGCGGAACGTGGACGCTCCACGTCTTGTCACGGATGAAACGCTTGATTTCACCGATAATCGTCGGAACGGCAAACGACTCGAAACTACGACCGAACTCAGGGTCAAAACGACGAAGGGCAGCGAGAAGTCCGATCATCCCAACTTGAACGAGGTCGTCATGAATGGCCCGGCCCCGTGAAAACTTTCGTGCAAGCGCCTCAACGAGGTCCGAGTATCGGTTAATGAGGAGCATCTGGACTTCTTCATTTTGATCGTCCTGTTGATAACGCTCAATCCACTCTAATACTTCATCATCACTGTGATGGCGTTGTTGAGATTTTGCTGGCACTCTGATCCACCTCGTCCCTGTTAAGGAGTTTCGTCATCGTCACCTTGACACCATTGTCCTTGTTGATCGAGACGTCATCCATTAAGGCTTCAATGAGGAAAAGACCGAGTCCTCCTTCGTGAAGCGATTCGATTTCAGCCGTCTCTTCGACTGGCGCCGCTTGGCGTTTCACGTCGTCGGCAAATGTTTTGCCCGAGTCCTCGATCGTCATCTCGAGACGATCTTGATGGACGCCACACGTGAGTTTCACTTCACCTTCTTGGTCTTCATAAGCATGTTGAACAGCATTGCCACAGGCTTCCGAGACCGCGATTTTAATATCTTCGATCTCGTCGTACGTATATCCCATACGGTTAGCGATTCCTGAGACGACTAAACGGACCACACCGACATACTCCGGTTTGGCCGGGAACGTCATCACCGTCTGTTCGATGTTACTCATTGCGTGCCACCTCTTACGTTTGTATTGATCGAAAGCAACTTGTGCAGTCCTGTCAATTCAAAGAGACGATTGACGCGGTCGGTGACACCGACGAGCGACAACTCTTTCTCATTACGTTTGGCTATTTTAAGGGCACCGACAAATACGCCGAGACCAGTTGAATCCATATAGTCCACTTCATCCAAATGAACGGTGACGTCTTGGTCCGTGATTGCCGGGTGCAAGACTTCCTTCAATTTTGGTGCGGTATATGTATCCACTTCTCCGGATACGTAAAGGTGTAATTGTTCTCCAATGACTTGCTCGCGAATCGCTAAATCCATCGTATATTCCCTCCTAATGTGCGTACAGAAAAATTGAGTACGATTAAACTAAATTCCCGTTTTACAGAATTCTAAACTATTTTTCAAAGATTTTTTTGAAAAAAAACCGATACCCATGTATCGGTTTCTTTATATGTAAGCTAGAGAGGGATTAATCCCAGACTAATCTCTAGCGCTCGGTCAACTTTGTGCATCGTCTCATCATCAAGATGAGTGACTTTATCTGTCAGACGACGCTTATCAATCGTTCGAATCTGTTCAAGTAAAATCACGGAATCTCGTTCGAGACCATGTTTGACTTGATATACCTCTACATGAGTCGGCAGTTTTGCTTTCTGGATCTGAGCCGTAATCGCAGCGACAATGACGGTCGGGCTAAAGCGATTGCCGATATCGTTTTGAATGACGAGAACCGGACGAACTCCACCTTGCTCTGAACCGACTACGGGCGACAGATTCGCATAAAACACGTCACCACGCTTTACGATCACTCCGCTCACACCCCGCTTACTTGACGTAAGAGAGCATGTTCGGCTTCCGTCTCAATCATCAGCATCTCTTCTGCCATATTCAAATTAAACGCGGCCATCTCTTGATAGCCTCTCGCCAATTCTTCGCGCAGTGTTTGTTGTCGATCAGCAATTTCTTTGGACAAGTACGTCACTACATCGTTCAATGACAATGATTCACGGTCTTTCATCGAAATCGGACCCCCATGCTGCGAGAACCGATCTGGAACGGACGCTAAAGCACCCGCAGTTCGCTGTTTTAACATCTTACACCTCCAGAATCGTTTCAATGACTGGCGGAAATATTCCCGCGTTCTTTACCAATATAACACGCGAGTTTGGGAAAATATAGAGAATTCCCGAAAGAATTCAGATAATTTCACACGTTTTCCGCTTTACACATAACGTCGCGGGAGGCGATTCGTTAATTGACAGACGACCTCATAGTTGATTGTCTCGAGATGCGTGGCCAGTTCGTCAATCGCGACTGGTCCGCCGATGAGCGTGACCACAGTTCCGACCGGCAGCTCTTTAGGAAGCCTCACCATGAAGCGATCCATGCAGACACGACCGATAATGGGGCAGCGCTCTCCATTGACGTCTACTTCGAAGCCGCTCGCTTTACGAATCCAGCCGTCGGCATATCCGACCGGCACGGTACCGATCCACTCATCTTCAGTCGTCGTATACGTCGCCCCGTAGCTGATCGTCTGTCCAGCTTCGAGTTGCTTCACTTGCATGAGCTTGCTCTTCAACGTGAAGGACGGACGTAAAAATGAATAGAAGGAAGCCATTTCAGCTGACGGGTAGAGCCCATAAATCGCAATTCCGACCCGCACCACGTTGTACGGTACGTCTTGTCCGACCATGCGGATCGCTCCGGCCGAGTTTGACGTATGAATGTAGCGGAATCGCGAGTGGAGTCCATCCATCAACTGACCAAATCGCTCCTGCTGCTCATAGTAAAGCTCACTGTCAGGCTCATCCGCTGTCGCAAAGTGCGTATAGATCCCTTCGACGATAAAACGGTTATCTGCCGCTTCTAAAAGGGCATCAAGTTCGGCGCGGGTCCGCAGACCGAGGCGCCCCATTCCGGTGTCGACTTTCACATGAACGGTGAGTGGACGGTCAGAAAGATGTGCGCGCGCCTCACGCAACCAGTCGGCCGAAAAGACGGACAACGTCACATCGTGTTCGGCTGCGACGCCCGCATATTCTGGGAACTGGGCCTCCATGACGAGAATCGGCGCTTTAATCCCGGCCTCTCGGAGCTCGATGGCTTCCTCGAGTAAGGCCACGCCGAGCATCGTCGCTCCGTTATCAAGCGCAATCTTTGCCACTTCGACGGCACCATGCCCGTAAGCGTTCGCTTTGACGACGGCCATGAGCGCTTGCGGGATCCGTTTTTTGATTTCGATTACGTTATGTTTGATCGCCGCCCGATCGATTTCAATCCAACTTGGACGAAACATCGTGATCCCCCTCTTCAATGATGACTTGTGCCACGGCATATTGCTCGCTGTGGCTGATACTCATATGAATCCGGCCTGAGTACGGCGCCGTCATATACGGCCGTCCGGTCTCATCCGGTAAAATTTCGATTTGTTGCCACGACAGGCCCCGAGCAATCCCGGTCCCGACCGCTTTGGCATACGCTTCTTTCGCCGCAAATCGTCCGGCGACGAATTCGATGCGCCGTTGTTCTGGATAGGCGTCCGCAAGCGCCCGCTCGGCTTCGGTCAACAGACGTGCGACGAAACGGTCATTTTTGAGCGAGTGAGCAATCCGCTCGAGCTCGACGATATCGATTCCGATTCCCACAATCACAGGACACTCGCTCCTTTCCTTTTTCACTCGTTTCCTTATACAATTAAGGAAAGAGGTGATGCTATGTTTAGTCGTACTGAGAATGTTCAAACGTTCGTCCGGGCGTATCCACTCGTAACGCTGTTCATTGTAATCCAACTGCTCGTGTTTGTCATCGATTCTTTGGTCCCCGACCTCCGGATCGTCGCACTCGGCGGGTCATTCCATCTCGCACTCGCCCAAGGGGAATGGTACCGTCTCTTGACGGCCAACTTCATCCATTTAGGGCTCGGTCATTTGCTGTTCAACTCGTTCGCTTTGATTATATTCGGACCTGCCATGGAACGCATGGTCGGTCACATCAAGTTCGCCGTGTTCTATATCGTGGCCGGTGTGCTTGCCAACTTGCTCACGTTCTTCACGGTGAGTGAACTGTTCTACCTGCAAGCCGGTGCTTCAGGTGCGATTTTAGCGATTCTTGGCTTCTATGTGTACATCGGTCGGTTCCGCCGGACGCTCATCTATAGCCAGGACGCGCGACTCGTCTATATCTTCGTCGCCATTAGCGCCGTGTTCACGCTCATCGGGGCGAACGTATCACTTTGGGGACATGTGTACGGCTTCCTTGCCGGGTTCTTGCTTGCGGTCCCGCTTGCCCGGTTCGCGGTCCCATACTCGCGTCCGCTCCGTCATGGGAAGTACCAACCACGCAAGTATTCCCCGCCGATCATTCATACGGGTGAAGGCAAATGGATTTTTTACGTAATTGTCGGACTGGCCGTGTTCGGCCTGTTCGCCCGCTTTTTGTAATCACAAGTGCTCCTGAAAAGCAGACGGGTTTCGTCACGTGACCGATTTGTTTTCAGGAGCTTTTGTATTCGTGAAACATTTATCATATAGGGACAGCGATGAAGACAACATAAAAAACAGCCCGGCGCAACAGCACCGGACCGTGAATATGAATTAGATTTGATTTTTGTGACGAGCGTCTTGGAGCGCGTCGACCAAGTCTTTCACATCTTCGACGAGATTTTGAATCGTGTCTTGGTTCTCTTCGTAGAGCGCCTTCAAATCCATGACGCGATCTTTCAAGCTCCCTTTCGATGAGGCTTGAAGGCCGACCGAATGGCTTTGTGTTGACGCATCCTTCGACTTGAGTCGTGATTTCATATGTTTGAGCTGTCTGACTTGTTGTTCGCGCGTCTCTCTGTGGAGAAGCGATGCCCCAGCTCCGATGACGGCACCTGCGGCCATTCCCATCCAGAAGTAGTTCTTGTTCATAAAAAATCCTCCCCTAACATGACGTTATGTTTATTATAGGTCATCCGCTTCATCGACGACATAGTGTTTTATGATTGGACCGGCTCCTTTTTGTTCGACGGCTTCTTTCAGCCATTCTTGGAACAAGACATAGTCGGTCGAATCACGGAAACGATTTCCGCCCTCGGTGAATTGGATGAAGATAATCCCGTGGTGATCGTCCGGGTCGACACCGAGCCGATAGGCGGCAAAACCGCTATGGCCAGACCCAAGACGTGATTTGTCTTTCAACAAGCGATGGAACAAGAGCGACCGGGCGTTCGAATCGACCGGAATGTTCGCATAGACAATATTCCCTTTCGAGGCGAATTGTCCTTCCGCTTCTTCGATTTGAAACGTCTTCCCGCTTTGGAAGGGAGACTTGTCGCCTTCTGCGAGCAAAATCGTCTCGGTCCCGTTGGCGACAAGGATACCGGGTTGTTGACGCAATCGTTCAGCGACAGTTCCTGAGGCAAACGTCATGAACAGTTTAGACAAGCCCCTCACACCCTTTCGCGAGCATGATGTCTTTCTCCGTGATTCCACCTTCGTCATGCGTGGACACGGTCAATGTGACGTTCCGATACTCGATCAAGATGTTCGGATGATGATTGAGCTCCTCCGCCAAATCAGCGACGAGATGGACGAACTGAATCGCCTCTGGAAACGTCTCGAGCCGATACGTCTTTTGTAATTCCCCTTCAACAACATCCCAGCCATTTAAGCGGGATAGTTGCTCTGACAGTTCGGTTGATGACAGCAGCATGTGCTGATTCCCCTTTCGCAAACGGTTCTTCTTACACCTAGTACCCGACCCCGATCAAAAATAATCTTTTTCGCATCACGCAAAATGATTTAGAATAAGAAGGATAGCCAACTATTCTTTACATGAGAGAGGAGAGCTCCCCATGCGAGCATTGATTGTGATCGATTACACGTTTGATTTTATCGCAGATGCGGGTCGTTTGACTTGTGGAAAACCAGGGCAAGACATAGAAGAACGAATTGTCCAGTTGATCGAGGAGTTCGCAGACGAGGATTATGTTGTCGTCGCGAACGACGTGCATGACGCCGGTGATACGTATCATCCTGAGACGACGCTCTTCCCGCCCCACAACATTCGCGGTACAGAGGGCCGTGAATTATACGGTGCCGTCAAAACCGCGGCGAGCCGGGCCGATCATTGGATCGATAAGACACGCTACAGTGCCTTCGCCGGGACCGACCTTGATTTGCGTTTACGCGAACGGGCCATCACGGAAATCCATCTCGTCGGTGTGTGCACGGATATTTGTGTGCTCCATACCGCTGTCGACGCGTACAACCTCGGCTATACAATCGTCGTCCACGCCGACGCCGTCCAAAGCTTCAACCCAGTCGGCCACGATTGGGCGCTCGAACATTTTGTCACGACCCTCGGGGCAACTGTGACCGGGAAGTGACGTAAAACAGAAAGGATCGATTATGTTACATCGCAACCTAGCACTTCACACAGACTTATACCTCCCACGTTGGATGTATATCTATTGGAAACAAGGCCGTCACAACGAACGAGTCGTGTTTGACCTATACTATCGCTCAAACCCGTTCAGCGGAGGTTACGTCGTCTTCGCCGGCCTGCAAAACATCGTGCACTATTTAGAGAACGTCTCATTCACGGAAGAAGATATCCGCTACTTGAAACAGCAACTCGACTTTGAAGACGAGTTCGCGGATGTACTCCGTAACTTCAAGTTCACGGGCTCGCTCTACAGTGTCCGTGAAGGAGAAGTCATCTTCCCGAACGAACAAGTCGTCCGCATCGAATCGACGATCTTTGAGGCGAAGTTGTTCCAGACGGCGCTCTTGAACATCGCCAACCACGAATCACTCATCGCGACGAAATACGCGCGCATCCGCCAAGCTGCGCCGAACGAGACACTACTCGAAGGCGGTGCTCGTCGCGCCCAAGGCGTCGATGCTGCGTACTATGGAACACGGGCCGCCTATATCGCCGGTTTCGACGTCACGAGCTTGGTTTCGGCCGGACGTGATTTTGACGTCCCGACCGGCGGAACGATGGAGCACGCCGATATCCAGTTCCACGATGACGAACTCGAGGCATTCCGCTCGTTCGCCTCGATGTACCCGGACAATACGAGCCTGTTGATCGACACGTACGATACGCTCAAGTCAGGTCTCCCGAATGCGATCACGGTCGCCAAAGAACTTGAAGCGAAAGGCTACCGCTTGAAGTCGGTCCGACTCGACTCGGGTGACTTGGCCTACTTGTCGAAACGGGCCCGAAAAGCATTGAACGCGGCCGGACTCGATTACGTCAAAATCGTCGTCTCGGGCGACCTCGATGAGTACGTCATTCAAGACTTGCGGATGCAAGGAGCTGAAGCCGATACGTTCCTCGTCGGGACACGCGGCATCACGGCCTATGAGCAACCTGCCCTCGGCATGGTGTACAAGCTCGTCGCTCGAGAAGGCGCCGACGGGCAGCTGAAGCCGGTCATCAAAGTGTCGTCTTCGAAAGTGAAGACGACGACACCGCACAAGAAAGAATTGTATCGCATCATCGATAACGAGACCGGGAAATTCAAAGGGGACTATATCGCCCTAGCTGACGAGCCGGTTGAGACGTATAACGAAATCGACTTGATTGACGTGCGCGACCCCGCGTTCCGCATCAAGACACGTAACTTTAGCGTCAAACGTTTGCTTGTCCCGATTTTCCAAGACGGCGAACGCGTATATGAGTTACCGAACGCGAAAGAAATCCGCACGTATCATCACGAGCAGATGAACGGTCTGTGGGAAGAGTACAAACGCCTCCGCTTGCCGGAAGTGTACTCGGTCACATTCAGTAAACCGCTCTGGGACTTGAAGCTCGAAATGATTCGTCAAACTCGGATTCCGAAATAAAAACAAGAGGCTACGGATTTTTTTCCGTTAGCCTCTTGTTTTTATGCCGTCGTCATCTCATTCGCATGGATCTTATCTTCTTTTCTCCGAAAGTAAAGGGCGATCGAAAGAGAGATCAAAATCAATATGAAGTAAACGGTCCGTTGCCAAAACGTCGCTTCCGTATCCCCTCGGAACAACGCGATGATATAGTCACTCCCGCTCACGAAGAACAAGCCCGCGAGCAAGAGAAAGATTCGATATCCGGCCCGACTCCGCTCCTGCTTTACTTTGAAGAAAAGGACACCATAATAACCGATTGCTAGAATCGCGATATACCCGATTATGCCAACAACCCAACTCATCTTGATGCCTCCTTGTCCTCTATTTTTTTTACGTCGCTTCCCCGCTATCGTAACACAATCTTCGAATCAGACTGTGTTAAGATGAGTTAAAGAAAATGTGGAAGGGATCGATACGATGAAAACGTTCCGCCTAGTCCAAGTTCGCCTCGTCCAAGACGAGTACGGCAACGAGTTGAACCTGCCCGTCGAACTGCTCGATGGGTTGATCATCTCAAAAGAGCACGACAACGAATGGCTCCTCGAGATGCTCGTACCGACTGAATTTGCCGTCACGCTTCATCATTACTTGAATAAACGAATCCTGCTTCTCGCCGAGGCCGTCATCACGTCTCCATCGAACCGGCCGGCCGCCCTCGCCTTGACGTTCACGAGTGAACGGTCGCTAAGCGACCATCACACGTTCGTCGCCGAAGGGCTCATGTTGTTGCCGAAACAAGACACGACGAAGCAAGTACTCGATTCGTTGATTTCCGAAGGCGTGGCCAACGCCGAACTCAAACCGTCCTTCTTCGAAAAACAAATGGAGCAACAGCAGTCGTTCAGCCGCTCCGCCTTCACTCAGCTCGTTAAGACAGGATCGTTCGAATAAGTCGAACGGTCTTGTTTTTCTTTCCCCGTTTTTTCAAATATCTCAACCCAAAAAGGCGAAGAAATTTCTCCGCCTCAAATGTAGATGAAAAACAAGATGACCATCATCGTCATTCCGACGACTTTGAGCATCGTACTTCCAAGGAAAGCAAGTACCGTCCCGACACCGATACTCCACGCCTCACGCGTCGATTTACCGAGCGTGAGCTCCGCTAGAAACGCGAAGATGAACGGGAAGATGAGCACGCCGACGAGCGGGAAGATGAACGGACCTGCGATCAATCCGATCGTC
Source organism: Exiguobacterium sp. s141 (assembly GCF_018618085.1). Lineage (NCBI taxonomy): Bacteria > Bacillati > Bacillota > Bacilli > Caryophanales > Exiguobacterium > Exiguobacterium sp. s141. Next base: position 12,732 of record NZ_JACSLJ010000003.1, read on the forward strand.
GCTCCCCACTTCGCCCGTTCGGAACCGCCTCGTTTATCAACCGTCGCCCGAGTGACGATATAGTCGACTACGAACAAGAAGATCAAAAATACGGTTTGCCAAAGCCAAAACGTCCATGTGAGCGGCTCGAACGAGAATCCAAAACCGTAAATCATATAACCGATGAATAAGAACAAGACGCTCGGGATGACCGGATAGATCAGACCCGCGAACGCGACAACAAACGATGCGATGATGAAAATCCAGAGCAATGTCGTCATGAGCTTCTCCTCACTTCGCGACGATCACATTCGTAATATGGTCGGCGACATTGACCGCCTTGACCACGAACTGACCATCTTGATATTCGATATAGTTCGAGCAGGCGTTGCGCATGGCGTGGCGGAACGTATACGTGTCGTCAATCGCCGATAAGGCGGCTTTAATTGCATGTGAATGACAGACGACGATGATACGTTTTCCGGCATGTGCCTCGACGATGTCTTCCATGCCGCTCAAGACCCGGGCCCGCATCTCATCTTCTGACTCGAGACCCGGGACGCGGTCTTGATCATCGGCTTGGACAGCTTCGTAAATGCCAGGCACCGGTTTTCCCGACGCATGACCGAACTCACGCTCGATGAACCGTTCGTCCTGAATAATCACGCCTGGGTCAATGCCGCACGCCTCTGCGATGTAGCGGGCCGTATCCATCGCTCGCGAAAGCGGGCTCGCGACGATCACGTCCCATGATTCTTGGCTTAAAAAGGCCGCACTCTCTTCGGCCTGCCGATGTCCGAGTGCGTTGAGCGGGATGTCTTCCCGCCCTTGAATGATTTCTTGAAAATTCCAATCTGTCTGACCATGTCGGACCAAACAAAGTTCTGTCACGCGAGTCACTCCTTTTTGATTCCTAAATCCTACCCCATCGTACCATCTTTGAAAAAAAGCGCAACGTCACATCATCGCGTCATCGATGAAACGATCGATCCGGGCCATGAGTTGTGTTTCTTTGATCGGGTTATCGGATTGGAGGAAACTCGCTAACGAATGGGTGCCGTTCGGAAAAGAAATCAATTGCACGTTCGCGCCGACCTCGCTCGCATGCTCCACGAAATGGAGTGCTTGCCCGAACGGAACGATGGGGTCTTTCTTCCCATGCAAAAGGAGAATCGGCGGGGCATCATCGTACAGATGCGTGACCGGAGAACACTTCACCATCAGTTCGCGCCACGCCTCACGACTACCTTCGTAAAACTTCAAATGGGCGAGCCACGTCTGGATGAACTTGAACAACAAGAAGTTCGTCGGCGGATAAAGGGCGATGACACCTTTCACCGGCGGCACGTCATCGCCGAGTTCTCCTATAAACTGCTTGCTTCGGTCGAGTGCTGTCGCAAGGACAAGGGCCGCGCCTGCCGAGTCGCCCCAGACAATCAATTTGTCGATGTCAAGATTGAGCAGACCGTCGTGTTGTTTGAGATAGCAAAGCGCATCGGAGACGTCGATGATGTTGTCCGGGAAATAGACCCCGTCCTCGAACAGACGATAATCGATGCTGATGACCGCGAATCCTTTGGCGAGGAAGTGGTCGAGCAATGGATGGAACAACGTCACCATGCCTCGATTCCCTCGAACGAATGCCCCGCCGTGTGCATAGACTGCGACCGGAAATGGTCCTTCGCCGGGTGGGTAGTACACATCAAATTGGAGCGGACGGTCATTGACAATCTTGTACGTGTGAGTCCGGCGTTTACGGGTCGAGGGACACACCGGCAACTCAGGCTCTTGCCAACGCACGAGCGATCCGTATTGGTTCCATACGCTTGCCCCGGCTGCGGTGGCGGCCGCGAGCGCCGCACCACCGACGAACCAGGCGGTCTCCTTTCTCATATACATCCACTCCTCGTTCTTTTTTAATCATATTCCCTTTTTCTCGAAAAACCATCCATCTGAAGTCGGACTTGACGTGTTCGCATTCGCCCCCTATAATATAAAACGCAGTCCCAGAACGTAACGGTTACGATTTAAAGGTTTTATATAGAGAGGACAGGTGGAGAGGGTTATGAACAAAAAACTGTTAGGTGTCGCCGCTGCCGGGACACTTTTATTAGGTGGTTGCGCAAGCAATGAAGAGGGCGGTGCCACAGAGGAAGCCAACGACCAGTTGACCGTATATGCGTCGACGTTCGCGTTGAAATCATTCGCCGAGGAGATTGGCGGCGACCGCGTCCGCGTCGAGATAGTCATCCCGCCTGGTGCCGACCCGCACACGTACGAGCCGACCTCAAAGCAAATGACAGACATCGCTGAAGCGGACTTGTTCTTGACTGTCGGCCATGACCTCGAGCCATACGTCGAGTCGATGGAGAAGAGCTTGGCCAATGAGAACGTCACATTCGTGAAAACAGCCGAAGACATCACCCTTTTATCGGCTGATGACACGGTCCACGTCCACGGTGAGGACGAGCATAGTGAAGAAGACGAGCACGGACATGATGACGATGACCATGCTGAGGAAGAAGCCGGTCATAGTGAAGATGACGGCCATAACCACGGTCAATACGACCCACACGTCTGGCTCGACCCAATGAATGCCGTCTCGATGGCCAAAGCGGTCGAAGCGGCCTTCAGCGAACAGGCCCCTGACTATAAAGATGAGTTTGCGGATCGCTTGAGCGCCTTCAAAGAAGAAGCCGATACGCTCGACGCCGAGCTGAAAGCGGCAGTCGAGGGCGGTTCGAAGTCAGAGCTGCTCGTGACGCACGCCGCCTATGGCTACCTAGCGGAGCGCTACGGATTCGACCAACTCCCAATCGCAGGTCTCACGCCTTCGGAAGAACCGTCACAACAGGCGTTGAAGCGCGTCATCGAAGAGGCTCAACTTCATGATTTGAAATACATCGCCTTCGAGGACACGGTTACCCCGAAAGTGGCCCAGGTCGTTCAAAATGAGATCGGCGCGGAGACGGTGACGATCTATAACTTGGAATCGGTCACGAAAGAACAGATGGACAAGAGTTACTTCGATCTCATGCGCGAGAACGTCAAAGCGCTTGAGACGGCATTGAAATAAGACAAAAACTCGGCGCTGCGGCGTCGAGTTTTTTTGTCTAAATGGTATGACTAGCGTTTGGCGTTGTCCTGTAGAAGTCGTTCCGCGACCATGACGTAGACTACAGAAACCAAAACGCCTACGGTACCTGGTAGAACGGCGACAATTGGGTCGGCCAAATATGAGGCCGGGATTAGGTAAGTGAATAAGGACTTCACGCCATAAAGTGCGATCAAAGCCGTAAGTAGAATTAAAGTAATCGTTTTTTTCTTCACATTCGCGAAAAACTGACGTTCAGTTTGATTTGTCTCATCTGCATTCGTTATACCTAACCAAGATAACATTCAGCGAACCTCCATGATCATCACACTTGTAGCACTTCTCCCCCATTAGTTCACGTGAATCGAGACTAGAAGTGACTGACATCTTTCCTAATTATACCATTTAGACGATCTTACTCATAATAAATCAATACGAGCTCATCCCGTTCAATCGCTTCTTCGCAGAATCGTTTCAGCAACGTCCATTTGAGCCATACATCATCGAGGCCTTCATGGTCGACGAACGCCATGTCGGCGACATCCTCTTTCGTGAACGCGTTCATCGCGTCTTTGACGATATGGAGCAGTTGCGGCGTCAAAATCCCGACGACGACCGCCTGCTTCTCGTTGACGATCAACTCTTCCCCAATGACCGCCATCTCCAAGTTATACGTGTCATCCCCATCGATATAGACTTCGATTTGCCCGAGAATTTTTTGGAACCGTTCAATATTCGGGAGCGTCAACGTCTCATACGTGTCACGCTGTTGAGCGTGAACGTGCAACAGCCAATCTAAAATCATTTCCGGGTCTTGCCCGAACGAGACCCATACTTCTGGGGAAATGCGTATATAATGTGTCGTCTCCATGATTGAACGCCCCCCTTTTCTTCAGTTTACCCATCTTTTAGGCGCAAAAAAACCGCCTACGTGTTTTCGTAGACGGTTTGTCGCTTATGAACGAATCGTGCCTGTCTTGACTTCTTCCTCTTCTGCCGTCTCCCAAGCCTCGATGTACTCGCGGCCTGGCAAGTTGTCGATCGAATCGGCGTAAAATACCGGGTCATCACCTTGACGGCGTTGCTCCAAGTAATCGTCGAGGACGAGACGAGCGACTTTCGCGAGACGGAAAATCGCATACAAGTTGACGAGCGCCATAAGGCCCATGAACACGTCCGCAATCGACCAGACGAGACCGGCCGAACGGACGGCTCCGAAGAGGATCATACCGACGACACCGATGCGGTAGAGCGTGACGTAAATCTTTTTATCCGAGATGAACTGGATGTTCGTCTCGCCGTAGTAGTAGTTTCCAAGAATCGAGCTGAACGCGAACAAGAAAATCGCGATCGTGAGGAACGATGTCGCCATCGGACCAATCTCAGCCGTAAGCGCCGCTTGTGTCAATTCAACACCTGCGAACGACTCCGATCCGGCTACACCTGACAACAAGATGATCATCGCTGTCGACGTACAGACGAGAAGCGTATCAACGAAGACGCTGAACGATTGAATCAAGCCTTGCTTGACCGGGTGCGATACTTCCGCTGTCGCCGCCGCGTTCGGGGCAGAACCCATTCCGGCTTCGTTCGAGAAGAGACCGCGACGAATTCCTTGGAGCACCATCGCTCCGATGGCACCGCCGAACAGTTGCTGCAGACCGAACACGCCTTCTGAGAAGATCAAACCGAACACTTCCGGCAATAATGATGCGTTTGAAATCATGACCCATCCTGCGAGCAAGATATAGCCACCGGCCATGACCGGGACGATGATACTCGAGAGCACGGCGATCGACTGAATCCCACCGAAGATGACGATTGCTGTGACGACGGCCAAGACGAGACCGACTGTCGTCGTGCTCACGCCGAACTGATTGCTCATCGAGAGCGAGATTGTGTTCGACTGCACCGAGTTGAAGGCGAATCCGAACGAGAACGTGATGAGAATCGCGAACAAGATCCCCAGCCAACGTTGACCGAGGGCGCGCTCCATATAGTACGCCGGGCCTCCACGCCATGTGCGTCCGTCCCGAATCTTGTAGACTTGTGCGAGCGTGCTTTCTACGAACGCCGAAGCCGATCCGATGAGGGCGATGAGCCACATCCAAAAGACGGCTCCTGGACCTCCGAGCGCGATTGCTGTCGCGACACCGGCGATGTTACCCGTTCCGACGCGGGCTGCTGTCCCGATCGCGAACGCTTGGAATGACGAGACTTGGCCTTTTTCACGTTTCATGCCGTCTTTGAACAAGAGGCGGAACATTTCAGGCAACATCCGGAACTGGACAAACCCCATCCGGACGGTGAAGTACAAACCTAAGGCGACAAGGACAACGATTAGCACTGATGACCAAAGCAAGTCGTTGGCTGATGAAACGAGACCTTCTACGAATTTCTCCATCTTTAAATCCTCCGTGTATGTATGAGTTATAAGAAAAAGTTATGTCAACTTTCTTTACATGAGTAGAATTATAGGAAAAACGTCTAAGAATTGCAATCTTTTTTCGACAAATTTCACATGAGCTGTCGAACAACAGAAAAAGCGACCGGTCAAGTGACCGATCGCCCATCCTGCATCATTTGATTAGATGAAGAGGTTCAAGTTGCCGCCTTCAGCCGCCCCGAGGTATGCTGCCACACCACCGAGATCGATGCCGTCGATCAACTCTTCTTCTTTGATTCCCATGACGTCCATCGACATCGTACAAGCGACCATTTTGACGCCTGCTTCTTGAGCCGATTTGATCATTTCGTCAAGTGATGGCACATTTTTGTCGCTCATCACTTTTTTCATCATCTTTTGACCAACTCCACCGAAGTTCATGTTCGAGAGTGGAAGTTCACCCGCATGCGATGGCATCATCATGCCGAACATCTTCTCGAGACCTTGTTTCTTCACTTCCGGTGCATCTGGCTTACGAATGACGTTGAGTCCCCAGAATGTGAAGAACATCGTCACGTCTTTGCCCATCGCCGCCGCACCTTGGGCGATGATGAACGAAGCGAGCGCGCGGTCGAAATCTCCGCTGAAGACGACCATCGATGCGCCGTCTGTCGCTGGTGCCCCTGCTTGTACAGCCGCAGGACCATTACCTTTTTGAAGAATTGCTTCCACGCGACCGTTCACGAACTGTTTCGAGACGAGCTTGTTGCCGGTTTTCTTAGCCCATGCTTCGATGTCTGCAAAGAAACCAGGGTCACTCGCGAGGACACGAAGCGTCTCGCCTTCGCCGAGCTCGGCTACTTTTTTATTTACTTCTAAAATTGGTCCCGGGCATTGCAGACCGCATGTATCTAGGAAAATCGGTTCCCCGACTGGTTCATTTGTCATTGCTGGCGGTGCCTCCTCCGTTACTGTTGCGGCAGTCTCACTCTCTGCCTTCGTGCCTGCCTCAATGGCATCAAAATCACGTTTTACTTGTGACCATGTTTTGTAGCCACCGCTCAAGTTTTTCACCTTGAAACCGTTTTGACGCAAGATACGGGATGCGAGATATCCGCGAAGCCCGACTTGGCACGTCACATAAATCGTTTCGTCTTTGCTGTAGTTGTCCAAATGATCGCGTAGCGAGTTGAGCGGAACGTTGATTGAACCAGGAATTTTGCCAAGTTCATGTTCTGACTCGTCACGGACGTCGAGCAATGTCGCGCCGTTTTGGACCAACTCGTCAATCTCGTTCCAGTGCACGACTTCGTTATCGCCGAGAACGACGTTCGACGCGACGTAACCGATCATGTTGACTGGATCTTTCGCTGAGCTGAACGGTGGTGCGTAGCTGAGTTCAAGGTCTGGAAGGTCAAGGACCGTCAAGCCACCTTTCATCGCTGTCGCAATCACATCGATCCGTTTATCGACGCCGTTCATTCCCACGCCTTGCGCGCCGTAGATTTCACCTGTCGTCGGATGGAACAAGAGTTTGAGTGATACCGGTGTCGACCCTGGGTAATAACCCGCATGTGAACCCGGGTGCACGTGAACGGCTTCGAATTCTTTACCAGCTGCTGTTAAACGTTTTTCGTTCCAACCTGTCGAAGCAACTGTCATATCGAATACTTTGGCAATCCCAGTCCCCATCGTTCCGTTGTATTTAACGTCACGACCGTTGATGATATCGGCGACAAGACGGCCTTGGCGGTTGGCCGGCCATGCAAGCGGAACGACCGTCGGCTCTTTAAAGATATAATCGAGTACTTCGACAGCATCTCCGATCGCGTAAATGTTCGGATCTGACGTGAGCATCTTCTCGTTGACGCGGATGGCGCCGCGGATGCCTGTTTCAAGTCCTGCTTCCGTTGCGATTGACGATTCTGGCACGACGCCGATTGACAAGACGACCATATCGGTATCGATGACGCGACCGCTCTTCAAGTGGACACGTTTCCCTTTCTCAGAGAACGAATCGACACCGTCAGAAAGCTGAAGGTCGACGCCATGGAGACGCATGTGTTCGTGAACAGGTGATACCATCTCACGATCGAGCGGTGTCATAACTTGGTCGGCCATCTCGACGAGCGTGACCTCGACGCCGCGCTCACGTAAGTTTTCAGCCATTTCGATCCCGATGAAACCGCCACCGATGACTGTCGCGTGTTTCGGCGCTTTGTCGTCAACGTAGCTGCGGATTTTATCCGTATCCGGAATGTTGCGGAGCGTGAAGATGTCTTCTGCTTCTTCAATTCCAGGGATGTTCGGACGAATTGGTTTCGCTCCTGGTGACAAGACGAGTACATCGTACGACTCATCGTATGTTTCGCCCGTCTTAACGTTTTTCACCGATACCGTCTTCTCGGCACGGTTGATTTTTGTCACTTCCGTCAAGTTGCGGATGTCGAGTTGGAAACGTTTATTCATGCCCTCGACCGTTTGGACGAGCAATTTTTGACGATCTTGAATCACGTCACCAATGTAATATGGAAGACCACAGTTCGCGAACGAAATGTATTCGCCCCGGTCGAACATGACGATTTGGTTCTCTTCGTTTAAGCGACGAAGGCGTGCGGCTGCTGAAGCGCCACCGGCGACTCCACCGACGATTACGATTTTTTTACTCATTGCTCATTTCCTCCTTTGACGACCTCACCAGGCCAGCTCATCAAGCCATCTTCTATATTGATCACTTTATAACCTTTCGCTTCCATTTGCCAAGTTGCTTGCGTGCTGCGAGCACCTGAACGGCAGAGAACGATGTATTCTTCTTCAGGGTCGAGTGTCTCGATCCATTCCGAAATTTCAGATAGCGGATAATTGCTCGCGCCAGCAATGTGCGCTTCTTGGAACTCGTCACGTTCACGAACGTCGACGATGTTCACTGGTACTTCAAAATCCATTTGACGTTTTAAAGCAGATGCTTTCACGTTATTTACCCACCCTTTTAATCTATGATGTTTCACTTATTTATTCGTCATCTTGGTAGCGGGCGTCCGACGAAAGTTTGTGATTCATTGAACATATCGCTTCCACGTCATAAATATACCCCCTATGGTATTTGATTGCAAGGGATTTGTTTGACGAAACGGTAAAGTTTCAAAAAATCTTTATCTCAAACGTTGTGGCTCGACACATACTCCCCCACGTATTAAGATGAGACTACACAATAAATAGTTGGGTTACTGAACGATTTGAATATAGAGGTGAATCTAATGGAACAGTATCAATACGATGCGAAAGTATTGAACCGGATGAAACGAGTCGAAGGACAAATCCGGGCCATCATCCGTATGATGGAAGAAGGGAAAGAGTGCCGCGACGTCGTGACGCAGTTGAGCGCGGCTCGTTCGGCACTCGACCGTGCTTCGACCATCATCGTCGCGAAGAACTTGGAGCAGTGCATCATCACCGCCCAAGAAGATGGCGAAGATACGTCAGAAACCGTCGAAGAAGCCATCAAAATGTTGATGAAACGCTAGTTCCCCTTGCTTTCCCTCCGCAAATGGGAGAAAGTTAGAGTAACGACTTTTAAGGGGGACTTGTTTGTGAACTTCGAAGAAAAAGTAGAATCATTTAAAGCGCTCGTCGCTGAACGCAATATGACGTTCAAAGAGAGCGAGACTGAAACGCACGTCACATTCTTGACGCGTGAAACGACTAAATCCGGGGCTCAGCCCGTTATGATTATCGCCTTCAATAAAAAGACGACGGATGCGGAACTTTATGCCGCGACAGTCACACACGTGCCGGACTACGTGGAAGACCTACCGATTCTTAACGCCTTGAACGAGTTCAACCAAGAATTCAAATACTTCCGTTGCGTACTCGATAGCGACCGTGATGTCACGCTCGCCTCGACGCTCGACCTCGACCTCGGCTTCTCGCCAGAGATTATCTTGCAACATTCATTCATGATGTTCCAAGCGGCCGATGAAGTGAACGAGTACATGCAGAAGTTGTATACGCAAGTCCAATAACAAACAGCCGCCCCGGACGAATCCAGGGCGGCTGTTTTTGAATCATTCTTTCGATTGTACTCGTATAAGGAGCAAAAGGAGGAATTGCTGATGATGACACGTTACACCCTTTACCTCGAAGCACTCGAAGGAATCAGGGGAGCGACAAAGTGGTTCACTGACGATTTCCGACGTTTGATGGCCATCAACTACGCCATGCACGATACCCCGTTCGATTCGGGACGGTTCGAACACGCTCAAGCGGTTCTGAAACAGAAGACCGGCATGTTCTCAAAATTTCGCGGCAGTACTAATTTTGTCTGGCTGTCGTTTCTCGATGCCAAGTACGAAGACATCGAACCGGCCATCGACGAGGCACTCCGGCTCGATACGTTACTCGACCGGAAGCACTTCCGCTTCAGTATGTTACGGCCCTTTATCGCGAGCCAACTGATCAACGTCGATGAGCCCGAGCGCCGGCTCGATGAGGCAAGCGCACTCTATCAAACGTTCAAACGAAACCATCCTTGGCTGACGAGCGAAGAAGACCTTCTGTCTGCCCTCGTCCTCGTTCAAGCGTTCGATGACCATGTTGCGCTAAATGAACGAATCGAGACGTATTACGAAGCGTTGAAAGCCGAGTTGCCCCGCTCAAACGAGCTCCAACTCGTCTCCCATCTACTTGCTTTTAGCGACTTGCCTTCAGACGAGGTCATCAACCGCCTGCTCGAGTGGCGCACGCGGCTCCAAGGACAAACAATCGCTGTCAAAAACGAGCATCTGCCAGCGCTCGCCCTCTTGGCCATCGTCGCGGCTCCGAACGACAACGACGAGCGCGACCTGATCGAAATCACGAACGCCGAGAAGGAAAAGCATCGCTGGTTCCACACCCACGCGTTGACGGTCGCCCTGCAACTCGTCGCGGCAAACAACATCAAGGAAGACGCGAGCGATTTACTGTTACACGGGACGTTCGCCCACCTGCTCGCCATGCAACAGGCAGCAACGGCCGCGACGACTGTCGCCATCATCTCTAGCAGCGCTTCAAGCGATTAAAAAAAGAAGGGTCGCCCCTTCTTAAGAAAATAAATACCAGCTGAGACAACCGAGCACGAACACCGAGTTGGCGATTTCGACGATCCCGATCTTCATGATGGGGATCTTTTTGCCGTAGAACGCGACCGCCCGGACGAGACTTGGCGCGTAAGCGAGTGCCAAAACCGGATAGCCGAACGCGATGAAGATGGCGACAAGCAAGGAGTGATACCCCCATGATACGTTTCGATAGAATAGACTTTTTTTCTCTCGAATCATCGTCTTGACGAAAAAGATACTTCCGAGGAAATATAAGTACGGCAAGACGAACATCCACATCATTGTCTCGTCCAAGACCCGTGCCCCGAGATAATAACTCGCCATCCCGCCGATACAAAATGAAGTGACGGCGCTGACGTCGTTCCAGACGTTGCGCTCGTCTTTGATTTTGGCGAAATAGGCGTTGACGAGTCCGAACGGGATCATGGCGAGGACGAACCAGACGAGACGCCACTCGGACAGAAACACCGGGACGGCGGCGACGGTGGCAATCGTCAAATACGTCACGACCGTACGCAACAGTTCCTTAGACTTCTTCCGTTGCTTGATGTATTGGAACAAGAAAAACGTGCCCATATAAACGAATAACCAAGCGATCGCGAACGGGATGTGCGCGAGCGTCCACCCTCCGACGATACCGCCGAGTAAGAACGGTAAGATCAGCATCGACCAGGCGCCGTGCTGTTTTGGAATCATCCATGTCATGTGACTCCCTCCTTCTATGTTTAGTGTAGAAGAAAGATGACTGTAAAACTGTGATAAATTTTACAAAACAAAAAACGATCTCACGCGAGATCGTTTTTTGTTTTTAGTTTGGTCACACTTGGCACGGCTACTTCGACCACATCGTCCGTCAACATTTTCGTGACGACACGACCTGCGATCGAGACCGCGAGAAGCGTGTAAAGCGCGTTCGACAGCGGCAAATAGATGAGCGAGATCGCCAAAACGATGACATCAAATATGATGAGAATCGTCCCGACCGATACGCCGGTCCATTTCGATAGGCCGAGGGCGAATAAACCGTCGCCTCCGGTCGCCCCGCCTGACTTCAAGACAAGACCGAGACCGTAACCGGTCACAATCCCGCTCGCGATGGCGGCAAACAACGTTGCCGGCCAGACTTGAATGTCGAATGTGAGTAAATCCAATCGGTCCCACATCGCATAACTGAGCGATAACGACGCGGCGGCAAGCACGGCTTGTCCGACGAAGCGCCAGCCTTTCCACCAAAGGGCGATTAAAAAGAAGGGGATATCGAGCAAGATCATCGAAATCGCTGGATCGATATCAAATAAATAGCGGCCGAGCAATGCTAGCCCGACGAAGCCCCCTTCTGCCAAACCAAACTGTTCATTCAAATAATAATAACCGAACGCCATGATTAGCGTTCCGAGCACTATGGTAGCAACTCGTTTCATTCCGATTGTCCTCCCCGTTTTCAACGGAGAGGAGGATCCTCAGTCGTAGCCGCGGTTCCATCTGTTCCATCTCCGATCTTCCGTTTGTTGATTTTTACATTGATGTCGCTTGTAAAAACTCAACGCTAGAAGTCCGGCAATTGAAACAGAGGCCATGTCCTCTCGGTATCCATAAAGACCTTCCTTTCCAAAATTGCGCGTAATCATGAAACTATTTTAACACATTTTCACGACTATTTCATTAAATGTATATTTAGTGTAGATTACGTTTCGGTAAATCTTTCTTCCCGAACCACCACCAGTTCCAGTCCCCGAACATTTTCATCAAAGACGGTACGAGCAAGATGCGGATGATTGTCGCGTCGATGAAGATGGCGAGCGCGATCCCGACCCCGAGCTGTTTGATCGGACTGACGCCGGTGAAGGCAAACGCTCCCGTGACGACGATCATGATCACAGCGGCCGACGTGATGATTTTACTCGTCTTGGCGAGTCCCATCTCCGTCGCGTAATCGTTATCCCCGGTCTCCCGATAATATTCCTCAATCCGCGAGACGAGGAACACCTCGTAGTCCATCGATAGGCCGAACACAAGCGAGAAGATAAACACCGGGGTCAATATACTGATCGTCTCGGCGTCATACACGTAACCCGATTCGAAGATGATGACGAGCAGCCCGAACGTCGCCCCGAGACCGAGCACGTTCATGATGATCGCTTTGATTGGGATCAAGACGGAACGGAACGCCCACATGAGGATGAACATCGTCGCCAAGATCACGGTCACGACTGCATATGGGATGCTGTCATAAATCTCTTCATAAATTTCTTCGTTGAACGCGGCTGGTCCCCCGACGTCAAAACCGTTCTCGCGCCAATCTCGGACGAACGCCTGCGCGTCTTTATCACTTGGCGGGACGGCAAAGCTGACGTTGACGAGGGCAAGGTCTGTATTTCCTTCAAGCGTGACGAGACGTTCGAACGCCTCAAGTTGCTCTGGTGCCGCTTCAGCGAGTTGTTGGAATTCGGCTGGTTCGAGACCGGATGCCGTCAAGAACGTCGTGACGTTGTCGACAATCGGATCCTCGGATAGCTCATCAGTGAGTGCGGTCAATTCATCGAGAATCATCGAATCGGTCAAGTCATTCGTCTCAAACAAGAGCACCGCATCGGTCGACGTCTCTCCGAACACGTCGTCCCACCGCTCAAGGGCGGCCCGTGACTCGTACGAGGTCGGGAGCGCATCGGCGTCCGGGATGTTCAGTTCGAGGTCACGGACGAACCAGAGGCTTGGCAATAGCAGCAAGAGCGCGACGAGCGTCATCGTGACGGGACGTCTCATGACGAAGCGGGCCAACTTCTGCCACCGCACTTCAGAACGTGTCTCATTCGTCTTAACGAGCCGTCCTTTATTGATCGTGTCTCCGACGATGTACAGGGCAGACGGCAACAACGTGAGCGCGGACAAGACCGCACCGGCGACGGCAATCAACGCACCGAGGGCAATCGCTTGGAACACATCGACTTGGATGAACAACAACCCAGCCAGTCCGACGAAGACGCAAAGTCCTGAGAATAGAATCGATCGTCCAGCCGTCGCGACCGTTCGGACGATGGCCGCCTCACGTGACTTCCCTTTCGCGAGCTCTTCCCGGTACCGGTTGACGAGCAATAAGGAGAAATCAATGCCGAGCGCGATGGCAATCATCGCGACCGCATTCAACACGAAAATAGACAGTTCCATCGTTTGGGCAAAGAAGAATAGCGAACCCGCTGCCACGATGAACGTGATTAAACCGACGAATAATGGCATAAATGCGGCGAGCGGCGTCCCGAAGACGAGCAAGAGCACGAGCAGCGCGACCGGGATCCCAATCAACTCGGCCCGAATCAAGTCATTCTTTGACGCCTCGTTCAAGTCATCCGCGAACACCGGCTCTCCGGTCAATCGCACGTCTGTATCCGTATCTCGAATCAAGGCGCTGCGGACGTCTTCAATCGACGTCTCGGCCGTATCGTAGTCCTCGAACTCGAGCAATAAATAGGCGACGTCCCCATCGCGTGCCTCCGGATTCTCGGCTGGCGTGATCACGCCATCGACCCCATCGACTTCAGCGAGTCGATCGCGTTGCTGTTCAATCACCGTTTCTAAATCCCCGCCTTCAAGCAAGACGATCATCGAGGCACCGGCCCGGTCGAACCGGTCGTTCAACTTGTCTTCCACTTGGGCGAAACGCCCGTCTTGGATTGCGAACCCGTTGCCGCGCAGTTCACCTGGCAACTGCAATCCGAAATATACCGATACCGCGAGCAATACCGTCCAAATCAACACGACAGCGTAGCGCCATCGGACTAACGCTTGTCCTAATCGTTCCATCCCTGTCCACTCCTCTCCATCTAAGAAGACTGTTCCCGTTTTTTGGGGGATTCACCAAGTCTTCGTAAAAAAATCCTGAACCATGGTCTGGTCCAGGAGCGTCAACGCTCGAACACTTGAAGCCAACTATGGCAAAAGCGACGTGGCGTTGACAAGACGACAAGTCGGTCGCCCGGTTCGTCCAATAAGACGACTTTCAGTAATTCAGTTTCAGCACACACTTCAGACGAGAACACTTCGCGATCGCGTTCAAACAGTTGGAACGACGTCATCGATGTGATCGCGGTCGTCTCGCCGATTTGATCGACGATGGCCAGATCGCGGTCACCTCCGTATGGAATCATCCAAGACGCGCTCGACGCAACATTCTCGACCACGAACTGTTGATTCGGTTCGTCGTACAGCGTCACGAGGCCCGGTGCCGTGAATCGTTCGAAATCATAGTTCGGCTGATAGGCAAGTTCGATGATACTCCCGAACTCGGGGACCTCTTCGTAGCGGCTATACCGGAACGTGTGGTCGTTCAAGTTCAAAGCGACAATGTCTGATTCGGCCGAGTAAAGAAACAGGTCGTCTCCTGACCAGTGGTGCAGGTTACTGAACCAATCGTCATGAAACGTCCGTGGGATCGGATGACGTTCCATCGTCCCGTTTGTTAAATCCATGACTCCGTATGTCTGTAAATCCCGAAACAGCGCGACGGCTCGTCTACCATGAGGCTCAATATATAGTGCGCACGGTGCCCATTTCCACTCGAGTTCCCATCGGATTTGGAACGTCTCGTCAAAAAACAGAAAACCGGTTTGCGCCAAATACAACATCCATCCTCCACCAACGCGCTCCAACCATTCAACCGTTTGATGAAATTGATAGTCAGCTACTTGTTTGTACATTTGATCACTTCCTAGTTTCAGCTTAGCAACGCCCCACGCATTTTTCGATTTTGAATGTGTTCACAGAACACATTCTCCATGCACCTGATTTTCCTGTATACTGGCATTAGCATACCCTGAATGTGAAAGGAGGAACCTCAATGCGCCCACTTCAACTCTCTCCCGAGACGGCGGTCGAGCTTGCTAAAAAGCTGAACGTTCCGCTCGAGGAGCTCATGCATATGCCAAAACACATCATCGTGAAGAAGATGATGGAACTGGAGGCAGCCAAAACTGAAACGAACGAGGAAAAGGAGACGGAATGACGTCTCCTTTTTTGGTTACTGCTGTTTGTTCTTGCGTTTTTTCGCGACGTACCAGAGACCAAGGATCGCAAGGGCAGCGCCGCCGGCGACCGCATATTTGCTGTAATCCGGGCGGCGTTCCGTCACGACGAGCGTCGAGAGCGGTGCGACCGTGACGTGTCGTTCTTCAAGGAGGCGCGGCGCTGTCAAATTGACGGTATGGTCTTCAACGTGGACCTCGAACTTACCGGCCGGCAACTTCACCTCGACCGCTTCCTCGAGCCCGTTATGGTAGACGAGATGACGTTCGACATACCCTTCGACGTGGCGACTCAGTTCAAAGGCGATCACCCCTTCTTCTTCATCGAAGAAGCGCAAATGTTTGCGAATCTGCTCCGTGTTCTCGAGACGGAACAACGGATATTGTTTCCGCAGACTGATCAATCCCTTCACGTATTCGACGCTCGGCGTCTCCTGCTCGGCCCGTGTCCAGTCCAAACGGTTGACGACCTCACCTGAGTTGAAGCTGTTCTCGTCCCCATCTTTTGTTCGGAAGAACTCTTGACCGCTATGCAAGAATGGGATGCCTTGACCGAGCATGACGATCGTTGTCGCGAGGCGATGCCGGCGACGACGTGTCGTCTCGTCATCGTCCGGGTTCGTGACGGCGAGCTTGTCCCAAAGCGTCAAGTTGTCATGACACTCAACGTAGTTCACGACTTGGTTCGGTTCATCGGCAAAACTCTGACTTGTCACCGCGCCGGCAATGCCGCGCTTGACGTCCGCCGTCATATCCGCGTTGCCGCTGATCCAGCCTGGCAAGTCCTCGATGAACACGTCCCCACGAACGCCGTCGCGAATCGCGTCGTTGAACTGGGCGATACGTGGCATCTTATGGGCGTTATGCTGGTTCGCTTTCTTGCGGACCGAGAGCGGCGTGTCGAGATCCCAACCTTCTCCGGTGACGAGAATCGATGGGTCGATGCGATCGAGTGCTTTCCGGACTTGGTTCATCGTCTTGACGTCATGGAGCCCCATCAAATCGAAGCGGAAGCCATCGATCATGAACTCTTTCGCCCAGTATGAGACACATTCGACGATCAACTTCCGCATCATCGCGCGCTCTGAAGCCGTATCGTTCCCACACGCCGAACCATCGGCGAGCTTTCCATCCTCGTTCAAGCGGTAATAGTAATCGGGCACAAACTGACCGAGCGGTGTCGTCAACGCATCATACGTATGGTTGAACACGACGTCCATGATGACACGAATCCCACGGTCGTGCAGTGCCTGGATCATCGCCTTCAACTCGATAATGCGAGCAGCCGGATCATCGGCAGACGAGGCGTACGAACCTTCGACGGCGAAATAATGGACCGGGTCATAACCCCAGTTATAATTCGCCTCACTCTCACGCGACTCGTTCACCGAACCGTAATCGAAGAACGGCATGAGTTGGAGGTGCGTGACGCCGAGCGCGGTGATATAGTCGAGCGCGGTCGGATAGCCGTTCGGCGTTTTCGTGCCGACCTCGGTCATCCCAAGGAATTTGCCACGATGCATGACGCCGCTGTCGGGATGGCTCGTCAAATCACGGACGTGCGCTTCATAAATGACCGCCTCTTGTGAAGAGTGGAAGAGCGGACGTTCTTTGACCCAATGGTCCGGGTTGAGCGCTGACGGGTCGAGCAGACACCCGCGCTTCCCATTGACACCGACGACTTTCGCATACGGATCGAGCGACTCGACACGTTTGCCTTCGACGGTAGCTTCAAACACGTAAAAATATCCTTCGAATGAAGCGCGGTCGAGTTCAAGGACCCACGTCCCTTTCTCGGCCCGTTCGAGCTCAATCCGTTCGAACTTTCGTGCCCGCGGCGTCCGGTATAGTTTTACGGTCATCTCTTCGGCGACTGGCGACCAGACCCGCAACCGGATGATATCACCTTTAAACGTCACCCCGAGGTCTTTGCCGTGATACGCCATATGGTCTAAATCTACATTTGTCTGTTGATCGATAGTATGTTCCATCTCTTTCACTCCTTCACTACTTCAAATCTGCTATCATTATAACAAAACCCTTGTAAAGGATGGATGAAACATGGCAAAAGACAATTCTTTTGATATTGTGTCAGAAATGAACCTGGAAGAAGTGAAGAACGCGATCCAAATCGCCGAGAAAGAAATTTTAAACCGTTACGACTTTAAAGGATCGAAGAGTGAGATGTCACTCGACAACGGCGACCTCGTCCTCGTATCGGATGACGACTACAAGCTCGAGCAATTGAAGGACGTCATGATCTCGAAATTGATCAAGCGCGGCGTGCCGACGAAAAACCTCGACTACCAAAAAATCGAGCGCGCCCTCGGTGGCACCGTCCGTCAGCGCGTCAAGTTGAAGAGCGGCATCGATAAAGACGATGCGAAAAAAATCAACAACGCCATTAAAGAATCAAAATTGAAAGTGAAGTCGCAAATCCAAGACGATCAAATCCGTGTGATGGCCAAGTCACGCGATGACCTCCAAGCCGTCATGCAGCTCGTCCGTGAGCTCGAATTGTCTGTCGATGCCCAATTTACGAACTACCGATGAAGCTCGCCATCATCAGTGACCCGCACGGTTCGTTTGATGATTTGAAGGCCGTCCTCGAGTCGGTCCGGCGTGAGACGGAGCATATCCTCTGCCTCGGCGATTTATATGAATGCCACATTGGCAAAAAGCGACGGAACGAACGGTTCCACGAAGTGTCCGACGTCGTGACGTACGATCCGGATTACGAGGCGCTGCTCACGTTCCCGAGCCTGCGTGGCAATCAAGAAGAACGGATTGACGAGGTGCTCGTCGTGTCGCATCCAGTTAAGACGCGGATTTCATTATTACCGGAACAGACGACGCTCGATGAGGCGTTGTTCTTGCATGGCCATCAAGTGAATTGGAGTCCGGACTGGGAACCGATTGTCGAGAAAGGCAAGTATCCGCTCGTCTTTATCGGCCACAGCCATATCCCGGGGATTTACCGGAAAGGCCGTTCGATTCCCTGGGAAATCGGGAAACCTTTCACATTGAAGAAAAAACGGTACGTCATCAACGTCGGCGCTGTCATCTTCGACCGGGAATGGTGTTTGTACGATACAAAAACCCGGACAGTCACACGAATGAAGGCATAGGAAAAGGGACCCCCTCAAAAGGGTCCCTTATTTGTGCTTACATTTCTTCTGGAGCTTGAACACCGATCAGACGGAGTCCTTCTGTCAATACGATCGTCACCGCTTTGACGAGGGCGAGACGCGACTGTTTACCAGCATCTTCTTCGAGTACACGGACATGGCCGTAATACTTGTTGAACGATTGCGCCAAGTCGAGGACGTAACGGCTGATGATCGACGGTTCACGGCGCTCATGGGCACGTGTGATCACGTGTGGGAACGCGTTGAGCATCGTCACGACGCCCCACGTGTGGTCATCATCCGCACCCGTGAATGTCGAACCGTCGTAGTTGCCCTTACGGAGGAGCGAGTTCGCACGCGCGTTCGTGTACTGCACGTACGGGCCTGTCTCGCCTTCAAACTTGAGCATGCTGTCGAGGTCGAACTCGATGTTGTTGATGCGCTCGTTCTTCAAGTCGTGGAAGATGACCGCGCCGACACCGACCATACGTGCCACGTCGTCCGCGTTCGCAAGTTCTGGGTTCTTCTGGGCGATGTTGCCTTGAGCTTTCTCGATTGCTTCTTTCAGCACTTCCTCGAGCAAGACGATGCGACCTTTTCGTGTCGACATCTTTTTCCCTTCTTGCAAAATCAAACCGAACGGCACGTGGTGCATGCCATCGACGAAGTCGTAGCCGAGTTTACGGAGGACCGAGAACAACTGCTTGAAGTGAAGCGCCTGTTCGCCGCCGACGACGTAGTTCGCTTGGACGAAGTTATACGTCTCATGACGATAAACGGCCGCTGCCAAGTCACGTGTCGCGTAAAGTGTCGCGCCATCTTTCTTTTTAATCAAGCATGGCGGCAAGTTCTCGTCTTCGAGTGAGACGACCATCGCCCCTTCACTTTCGACGAGAAGGTTCTTCTCTTCGAGCATGGCGACGATGCGGTCCATCTTGTCGTTGTAGAACGCCTCCCCGTGGAAGCTGTCGAACTCGACGCCGAGCAAGTCGTAGACTTTTTGGAACTCTTTGAGCGACTCGTCACGGAACCATGTCCATAGCTCTGTCGCTTCTTCGTTGCCGTCTTCAAGTTTCTTGAACCAAGCACGGCCTTCGTCCTCAAGTTCCGGTTGCGTCTTCGCCTCTTCATGGAAGTGAACGTAAAGCTTCAACAATTCGGCAATCGGATGCTCACGTACCGCTTCCTCGTTGCCCCATTTTTTATAGGCGACCATCAGTTTTCCAAACTGTGTCCCCCAGTCCCCAAGGTGGTTGACCCCAACGACGTCGTAGCCGTTTTTACGGGCGATCTGGTTAATGGCGTTCCCGATTACCGTTGAACGGAGGTGTCCCATCGAGAACGGTTTGGCGATGTTCGGTGACGAGAAGTCGGTCACGATTGTCTCGTTGCGTGTCGCATGCGTCGCATAGTCCGCTTTTTCGTCGAGCACCATGTTGATGATTTCTTGTGACACGACGTCACGGCTCAAGAAGACGTTCACGTATGGTCCAGCCGCCTCGACTTTTGTGAACAATTCATCGTTCAAATCGTTCGCGATATCAGTCGCGATCATGACCGGCGCTTTCCGGTAGGCTTTCGCGAGTTGGAAGCAAGGGAAAGCAAGGTCCCCGTGTGCCTCATGTTTTGGTTTTTCAATTAGAGCTTCAATTTGGTCAAGCGTCAACTCGTCCCCGATGACACGGGACAAGGCTTCCGCATATTTGCGTTCATAACTCATTACAATTCCTCCTTATAAAATTTTCATAAAAAAAACGCCCTTTGCACAGATGCAAAGAGACGGGATGGCCCGCGGTACCACTCTTCTTGCCTGCTTGACGCAGACCGCTTTATCGGTGATAACGGGGGTCCCCCGGCTACGCCTACTAAGGTTCGGGCAGCATCTCAAAAGTGCGTTTCGCGATGTTTGTCAGCCTAGGCTCTCACCAATCCCTAGGTCGCTTTGTTGACGGAACGATCGTTACTCTCTTTTTCATCGACTTTCGTCTATGTGGTTGAAAAGCAATTTCATTATAGAGGATATTTCATATAGACTCAATGCTAGAATTCCGCCATTATGATGAATAGGCAGGACTCGGGCATGATTGTGCCGAATCTCCTACCATACATATCGAATTTTCCCATATAGGAGGGAACCATGAACCATTTTCGCAAGATGTCCGTCCTTGGTTGGAGCATATGGAGTGTTTTACTCATATCGACGATCACCTTGTTCGCCACAGGCGTATTGAACATACCCGCCATCGAGCCGTTGCCGTTCATCTTGATCGCGCTCCTTGTCATCATTTTTCAAATGGACTCCATCGAACGGAAAGGCGTCTACTTCACGTTTTCGGAAAGTATCGTCCTCATCATTTTCTTGTTTTTTGATTTCGAGACGGCGCTTTTCGTCAATCAGATTGGTCTCCTCGTCTTCCAGTTCGTCAACTTGAAACCGCGCGTCGCGCTTCGACGCTTCCGCTTCACGTATCCTTGGAACGCCATCACGTCTTTCTTGGAGATTGCCATCCCAGCCGGTGTTTACTTGGCACTTGGTGGTGTAACCGGTCTCGGCTTCTATTCTCAAGACTCGTTCCTGCCGCTCGCCGGTTTGATTCTGGCCATCATCTTGAACACGGTCGTGCAAAAGTATCAAGTCGGTTGGTGGTTCCGCGTCGACATCCCGGTCCGCGATTTTCTGAGCATCGCGTTTTATACGTATATCGTCAGTCTCGTCTTCATTTTGGCGGCCTCGTTGTTCCGGGAGACGAATTTACTCGTCGTCAGCAGCATCGCTGCCGCGTTGACGTTCTTCATCAAGCGGCTCATCATCCAAAAAGGCCGGCAAGACGCCTTTAGATCGTTGATTGAACAGTATGATGAGGCAAAAGAAGCCGTGTCGTTATCGCAGAGCGAGGCGCAAGCCATCGAAGTGTTTCTCAGTCAATGTGAGCGGCTCAATCACTATGACGAAGGGTTCGTCGAGTTTAAACTGTTCGACCGTACCCTGTACTTTGATTTGAAGACGCGTCAGCCGATTGATCGTCACATCGTGTTCGATTTGCTCGATCACGCTTATCCGAACGAAGCCTCGGTCGAATATGAGATGCGCTTCGAATGGGACGCACCACTGTCGAACGAATTTGACGACGACTATCATAGTTTCATCTCGGTTCGGTCCGAGGAGATCGAAGGGATTCGCACGTGGCTCGTCATGACGGGTGAACACGTCTATGGGTATCCCCCGACCATCCAACGTGAAATCGTCAAACTTCTCAAGTCGTTCAACCGGACGATCAGCCGTTGCCATGAGCGCGACCGTCTTTACACGGAAAGTCGGACCGACAGCTTGACGCTCCTCGCCAATGCACGCGCGTTTTACGAATACGGGATTCAACAAATCTCGGACGGTTCGATGTATCCGATTTCGGTCGCGATGCTCGACATCGACTTTTTCAAAAAAATCAACGATGTGCACGGACATCAAGTCGGGGACAGTGTGCTCCAAGAGTTTGGACGGCGGATTCGCCAGGCACTCCGCACCGAAGATTTTGCCGCCCGTTACGGCGGTGAAGAGTTCATCTTGCTATTGAACCGTTGCGATGTCGAACAGGCAATCGAAATCGCCGAACGAATCCGGCAACAAATCGAGAACAAACCGTTCCACGTCGACGGGATCGATATCCCCGTCACCGCTTCGATCGGTGTCGACACGATTCAGGCGTTCGGTGACAAACGCCTCGACGATACGATTCGTAACGCTGACCGGGCCCTCTACGTCGGCGGGAAGTACGCCGGACGCAACCGCGTCGCCCATTACAATTTCTTAACGACCTGACTCACCCCCACGTTCACCGCGTGGGGGTTTGCTATTGACAAGCGGATTTGAAACAAGTACGTTAGGGAACGTGTCTTATAATTAAATATCACAACTTTTTTATCAAGAGAGACTGAGGGACTGGCCCAGTGACGTCTCGGCAGCGGGTAACCTGTGCCAAATCCAGCGAGCAGTCTGCTCGAAAGATGAAAAAAGTGTTTTCTTGTAGAGAGAGCCTTTTTTCAGAAGGCTCTCTTTTTATTTTATGAATGAGGTGAATCGATTGGAACAACCGACAGCTAACAAATGGGCACTATTGCCTTTGCTCGTCTTCCTCGTCTTCTTTATCGGGGCAGGCATCTACTATGACGATTTTTATAAATTTCCCGTCTTGATTGCGGCCTTGATTGCCGTCATCGTCGCGGCGATGATGACGAAAGGAAGCGTCACCCAGACGGTCGAACGTGTCGCCCAAGGCGCCGGCAACCCAAGCATCTTGATCATGGTGTTCATCTTCTTGCTCGCCGGCGCGTTTTCAAGCGTCGCCGAAGCAATCGGGGCGATTGATGCGACCGTCAATGCGGCATTGACGTTATTACCGCCTTCGCTCCTCTTGAGCGGCCTGTTCGTCATCGCGGCCTTCATCTCAATGGCGATGGGCACATCGACCGGCACGATTGCGGCCCTCGCCCCGATCGCGCTCGGTATCCACGAAGAAAGTGGCGTCAATATCGCCATCGCGGCGGCTGCCGTCGTCGGTGGTGCCATGTTCGGGGACAACTTGTCGTTCATCTCGGACACGACAATCGCTGCCGTCCGGACCCAGCGTACCAATATGCGTGACAAATTCCGAACCAACTTTTGGATTGTCCTCCCGGCCGCCCTTATCACAATCGTCCTCTTATCAGTGTTATCGAGTGGAGAATCGACTGTCGATGCAGCCGCGTTCGAATGGTATAAACTCATTCCATACCTCGCCGTCATCGCTCTCGCCTTGACCGGGTTGAACGTCATTCTCGTTTTGCTTGGCGGGATCGCCTTGACCGGCATCATCGGTTTGATCGATGGGAGTTTGGCTGTCACTTCATACGTCACGGCTATGGCAGACGGGATGATGGGTATGGCCGAGATTTCGCTCTTGACGCTCCTCATGGGCGGACTCGTCGGACTCATCTCACATAACGGCGGGCTCACTTACTTGCGTGACGCGCTCACGTCGCGGATTCAAAAACGTGCCGGTGCCGAATGGAGCATCGCCGGGCTCGTCAGCGCGACCAACGTCGCGACGGCGAACAACACGATCTCGATTCTTGTGGCCGGTCCGCTCGCCGCCAATATCGCCGATACGTATGACATCGAGCGAAAGAAATCAGCGAGTGTGCTCGACATCTTCTCGTGTGGCGTCCAAGGCCTGTTGCCTTATGGGGCACAGTTGCTCATCGCCGCCGAATTGACGAATACGGCGTCACCAGCGCTCGTCCCGTATATGTTCTATCCATTCCTGCTCTTCATTTGCGGAGGGCTGGCCATCGTCTTTAACTTCCCGCGTTTCAAAAAGCGCGCCTAACCAAAACGACCCTTTGAAGCACTAGTTTCGAAGGGTCGTTTGACGTTTCGTTTCACGTTCACGTTGAAGTTGTTCGTTGCGTTTTTTGAAGGCGCGCCGCTTGAGCAATTCCTCGAGACCACGGCTGATCGCCCAAAGGATAAACAGTAACAGTCCAAGCATCGATAAGCGGAACGGACTTTGAATAAACTCTTCCCACTGGTCACCAATGACCGAAAAAATCAAGACGACAAGCAGTTTCCCGAACCCCGCCGCCATGATGAATGTCCGAAGCGGCATTTGAATGAGGGCAAGTAAGTATGTGATCAAACTGACCGGGATGAACGGGAGCGAATATAAAAACCCAAGCGAGATCGGGCTCATATGGTTGATGCGTTCCAGCCAATATACCCCTTGTTTATGTTTTTCGAGCCACCGTGTCATCGGTTTACGGAATACGTAACGGACGGCTGTAAAGACAAGAATCGTCCCTAGTAAACTACCGACCCAAGACAATAACGTCCCGAGCAAGAACCCATACGTGGCCGCGTTCGCCGAAATGATGAGGACGAGCGGAAGAAATGGAAAGATCGCCTCAAGGAACGGCGCCCCTAGTCCCGCCCATGGGCCTCCCGGAAGCTCTTGCAGCCATTCAATCAGTTGGATAATCCATTGTTGGAGTGATGTGAGCATATCAGTTTCCACCTTCGACTTTCATTAATACCTTTTACCCGATTTCGCTCAGGAAGACGCATCCCCCTGCACGCCAGTAAAAAAAATAAAAAGTATTTGCGAAATTTCGCTGTGATATCTATCATATAATATGGACTTGTGGTTGCAGGCAAGTCCGCTCGTCGAACGACACAACCCAACGTTCGTTTTCCTGCAAAAAACTGAACACAGGGGAGTAATAACATGGAAACAAAACCAATGCGGGTCTTGCTGTACTATAAGTACGTCAACATCGAAGACCCAGAAACGCTCACACAAGAGCACCTCAAGTATTGTAAGGACCTTGGCATCAAAGGACGGATCTTGATTTCTTCCGAAGGAATCAACGGAACGTGCTCTGGGACTTGGGAACAGACCGAGCAATACATGAACGACTTGAAAGCGAACCCGCTTTTCAGCGATATCGAGTTCAAAATCGATGAAGTCGAAGAGCATGCGTTCAAAAAAATCTTTGTCCGTCATAAGAAAGAGCTTGTGACGTGGCGCTTTGATGGTGAGTTCGACGTTCCTAAACAGCACGGTGCGTACCTCGAACCGGCAGAATGGAAAGAGATGATGAATCGCGACGATGTCGTCATCCTCGATGTTCGTAACAACTACGAGTACGATCTTGGTCACTTTAAAAATGCGATCAAAATCGACGTAGAGGCTTCTCGTTACATGCCAGATTGGCTCGAAGAGAACAAGGACCTCTACGAAGGGAAAACCTTACTCACGTACTGTACCGGAGGCGTCCGTTGCGAGAAATTTACCGCATATATGCGTGACCAAGGTCACGACAACATTTTCCACCTTAAAGGCGGCGTCGCCATGTACGGCAAAGACGACGCCACGAAAGGCGAAGACTGGGAAGGTGAGCTTTACGTCTTTGACGAGCGCATCAACGTCCCGGTCAACACGGTCAACCCGTCCGTTGTTTCGGAGTGCATGCACTGCGGAACGAAGACGGTCCGCTACGTTAATTGTGCCAACCCGGTGTGTAATGCTCAACACTTCTGTTGTGAAGAGTGTGAACCGAAACAAATGCGTTCATGCTCGAAAGAGTGCCAGGAGCATCCACGTAACCGCTATATCATCGAGAATATCGCGGACAAACTTCAGCAGACTGAAGGCGTCGTCGGGTAACAAAAATCGACCAGAAAGCACTTCGAGCCTATGCTCGAGGTGCTTTTTTGACAGAAACTTTACGTCTAGCCGATGACAGAATCGGGTATAGTGTAGATACCATTGTCAGACAGGAAGTGAATCGATTGCTCTTTAACGAACCTTTACTCGCCGCCTTGCTCGCTTGGTTCATCGCACAAGCAGCCAAGCTCGTAACCGAACTCATTAAAACACGAGATTTTGAATTAGAAATCATGTTTGCCTCGGGTGGGATGCCAAGTTCCCACTCTTCGACCGTCGTCGCCTTAGCGACCGTCATCGGTCGAGTCGAAGGAATCGATTCCAGTATGTTCGCACTCGCCTTGATTTTTGCGACGATCGTCATGTACGATGCGACCGGCGTTCGTCAAGCGGTCGGATTCCAGGCCCGTTTGTTGAACGACTACTTCAAAGGAATCAAGCACGAGACACCCATCTTAAATGAGCTCGTCGGTCATACCCCGTTCCAAGTCATCGTCGGGGCTTTACTCGGTCTTGTGGTCGGACTGTTTTTCCCAATTTAATGTGAATGATGCAGGCATGTCGTTCCCTCCTTCTAAAAACTCACCATCTTTTTGTGAACTTTCACAACAGAGACGGTATAGTGAGAGAGAGGAGGAATCGACATGCCTTTTTTGCAGAAATCTTATGAATCGCTCGATACGCTCGCCGAAGCAATCGGACAAGCGATTCGGGCCCCAATCACGATTGAAAATCGCCACCATCAGTTGCTCGCCTACAGCACCCACCCCGACTCGACCGACCCGGCCCGCATCGCGACCATCATCGGCCGTCGTGTGCCGGAAGCGGTCATCGAGGACTTATGGGAAAGTGGAATCCTGCAAGAAGTGATCGACCGAGACGAACCGGTCGTCATCCCAGCCCGGATGGCTGTCGGTTTAGGCGAACGTGCCGCTGTCGTTATCAAACAACAGGACGATGTGCTCGGTTATATTTGGAGCCTCGCCCGAACGACCCCGTTCTCGGAACAAGAGCTCACTGTGTTAAAAGAAGGCGCGAGCATCGCTAAAAAATTGCTCATGACCATCGCCATGCATGAGCGGCGCATCGATGCCGAGCTCGAGCGTTTCTTTTTAGAAGTGTTGGCCAGCCCCAATTTGTCGTCCGCTCATCGCGATCGTTTGAATGAACTCGCTCCGATTGCTGTCGCCAGCCGACTCACCATCATCGAGTGCAGCCAACCGATCACCCCACAGCTGGCGGAGCGATTGTTTTATGTTCTCGCGACCCAACAAGCGATCGAGGTCGTGCTGCACGCCATCGATGGTCAACAGCTCCTCGTCTGGCATTATATGAAATCGGAGTTAGCCGAGGAAGAGACGGCACTTTTGCAGTGGGCCAATCGCTTCGAGACACAGCTCCGAGAGAAATTCACGGAAGTCGATCCACGTTTAGGCGTCAGCCGTCGTTTCTTTGAGAGCGACACGCTGTATGCCGCGATGGAAGAAGCACGACAGGTCACGTCGCTTCGTCGGAAATTCCCCTATGAGCTTGCCGCGACGCACACGTTCGAACAAATTGGGATTTATCAGCTCGTCCCAGATCTCGCTCGCCGAATCGGGCTTCGGCTCGAAACGCATCCGACCATCGAGCGTTTGCAGGCATATGATGTCGCCCATCATACCGAGCTCGTCACGACGCTCGAGTGGTATTTCTATTTTGACGGGAACGTCAAACGCGTCGCCTCCCATCTTCACATCCACCCGAACACCGTGCTCTATCGGATTCGCCGCATCGAGGAACTGACGAATATTACGCAAGTCTCACTGCCCGAACGAGCCGCTGTTTACCTCGCCATCAAGGCAGGCCAATACCGACAAGATGATTGATGCCCGCTTTGTGATTTTTCACAAAGTGGGCATTGTCATTTTTAGAATCCATGCTAAAGACAGCGTTTTCGGATGGGTCTATACTAGAGGTGTGAACAAATTGTGTCAGTAGAGAGAAAGGGGAACTTTACATGAAAATCGGGGTATTGAAAGAAATCAAAAACAATGAAAACCGCGTCGCCTTGACGCCGATGGGTGCAGCCGTATTAACTGAGCTTGGACACGAGGTTCTCGTCGAGACGGAAGCCGGTGTCGGGAGCGGCTTCACGAACATGGAGTATGTCGATGCAGGGGCGACAATCGTCGACACAGCCGCAGACGTTTGGGGAAACGTCGAATTAGCGTTGAAAGTAAAAGAACCGCAACCGTCTGAATATCGTTATTTCCGTCCGGACTTGACGCTCTTCACCTACTTGCACTTGGCAGCCGAACCAGAACTCACGAAAGCACTCGTCGATTCAGGCGTGACGGCGATCGCTTACGAAACGGTTGAGATCGACCGCACGTTGCCGCTCCTCACGCCGATGAGCGAAGTGGCTGGACGGATGGCCGCTCAAATCGGGGCCCAAATCCTTGAAAAACCGCACGGTGGAAAAGGGATTCTCTTGTCAGGCTTGCCTGGCGTACCACGTGCGAACGTCACCGTCATCGGGGGCGGTGTCGTCGGGATGAACGCAGCCCGCATCGCTATCGGCCTCGGTGCCAACGTCACAATCATGGACATCAGCCCAGCCCGTCTTCGCCAAATCGACGACCAATTCGGCAACACGATCAATACGCTCATCTCAAACAGCTACAATATCGCCAAACAAGTGGCGGACAGTGACCTCGTCATCGGTGCCGTCCTCATCCCAGGCGCGAAAGCACCGAAACTCGTCACAAAAGAAATGGTGCAACAGATGTCACCTGGGTCGGTCATCGTCGACGTCGCCATCGACCAAGGCGGGATTTGCGAGACGATCGACCATATTACGACGCATGACGCACCGACGTATGAGCGCTACGGCGTCCAACACTATGCCGTCGCCAACATGCCAGGTGCTGTCCCACGGACGTCGACGCTCGGTTTGACGAACGCGACGATGCCGTATATCGTCGAGTGCGCTCAAAAAGGGATTTTCCCGGCGCTTCGTGAAAACGCGGCGTTACTCAAAGGCTTGAATGTCATCGACGGGACAGTCACGTATGAGGCTGTCGCGCGTGACCTCGGCTACACGTTCGTGGCGCCTGCTGAAGCGGTCACAAAACAATTACAAGCGTAAGGACCAAACCGACAGAATAGTTCTGTCGGTTTTTATGTCGTCACATCATCAAAAAACGCTCGAACTGGTTGGTTCGAGCGTTTTCGTGCTTATGCGTTTTCGACGGCGATATCCTCACCAATGATTTTGACTTCTGGTTCAAGCTCAATCTCGAACTTCGCCTTCACCGTCGCTTGGACGTGACGGATGAGCGAGATATATTCAGTCGCCGTCGCTTCATCGATATTGACGATGAATCCGGCGTGCTTGAGCGAGACCTCCGCCCCGCCAATCCGCTTCCCTTGCAGGCCGCAGTCTTGAATCAATTTACCGGCAAAATAACCAGGCGGTCGTTTAAAAACGCTACCACACGATGGGTATTCAAGCGGTTGTTTCGACTCGCGCTTGTGCGTCAAGTCATCCATCACTTCTTTGATCGCCTCATAGCCGAGCGGCTCGAGTTCGAACGTCGCTTCGAGGACAATCAGCCCGTCTTTAGAAACTCGGCTCGTCCGATAATCGAGGTCGAGCTCTTCTTTCGTGAGCGTCATGAGTTCGCCTTCTGGTGACAAGACGACCGCGCTCGCGATGACGTCTTTCGTCTCTCCACCGTAGGCGCCTGCGTTCATGTAGACCGCGCCACCGACCGTCCCCGGGATGCCACAGGCGAATTCTAAGCCTGATAGTTCCTCGGTGAGCGCTTGGCGTGACACATCGATGATGGCCGCGCCGGCTTGGGCGATCAATTGATTCCCATCGCGACGAATCGTTTTCAACTCGTTCAAGTTCAAGACGATTCCGCGAAGGCCGCCGTCACGGACAATCAAGTTTGATCCAAACCCGAGAATCATGAACGGGACGCTCTCGCGATGAGCAAGTTCAAGCACGGCTTGTACTTCCTCGTACGTGTGCGGGGCCACGAAATAATCGGCCTTCCCGCCTAATTTTGTATACGTGTGTGCCGACAGTGGTTCGTCTTGGTTGACGCGATCGGCCGGAATGATAGTAAGTAGTTGGTCTAAAAAGCTCATGCGTTGCCTCAATCCTTTACGTTCTATTTTAAGCATGCCTCGGTTCGTCAAGAGAGAGGCAAACACGTCACTGAATGATTTCAGTACGAAACACAGTATACAAATCTTTGACAGGGGTGACAAGCAACGTTTTCTTTACAACGAAGCAATTAGTTTATAGCAATAATGATGTAGCTACTGCCACCACGATAGGAATTGTGAAATTATCCCAGTCCCGATACGAAATCGCTTCTGTCAACGTAGCGATAATGGAAATGATGAATCCATATGTTACCACTTGCCAAAGTGGAACATCATCCCACAAAAACAATAAAAAGAGGACAGCGTACGAACTGAGGAACATGGCCATGCTCCCTTGAAACGAGCGTTTCTGTCCGTATAAGTCGTACGTCACTGTACCATATTTACGTCCAATCAGAGCGGCCAACCCATCTCCCCACGCCAAAACGAGCGATCCGGCCAAAAAAGCGAGCGGCTCCGATTCGAAGAAAAAGTACAGGATGACGAGCAAGGCGATCGGATAATAGACGGTACCGAGTGATTTGCGCTCCGTCTGGTGGACCGGTGACGGACTCTTATAAAGAAGCAATGCGTTCGCAAACGTGAAGAAGACGAGCGGGACGGCTGCGACGTACCAAGTCTCCATTAACCAGACTGCAAGCAGCGACCAATGGCCGACCGCGATATGTACACTCTTTCGAATTGTCTCATCCGTCCAGCCGAGGCGTTTGCCAATCTGTTCAAGACCGACGAGAAACACCAGGACAATGACGATGGACAGGATGGAACTGACCCATTCATTCATCGTTGGACCACCTTTATCTACATTTTTTTATACGTTTCCATTATACCTTAATCAGGCGATAGCCTAGCTTCCTTTTCAAACATTTGGTAGAATGAGGTCAAATGACTGTATAGCCAACGGACGTAGGTGGCTATAGAAAGGATGCCTGTATGCGCGACGCAATTTCGATTCAAACTTTGGCTGATTGCCTTCATTATATGCGGGTTGGCGACGTAGACCGGGCCATCTCTCTCTTCCCAGAGGACGTGCGTGAGCATTTCCCGAAAGAACTTCGCAAAATTCATTTGTTTCATATTGAAAAGAACGGATTGTCGATCAATCAAATCGTTGCTTTGGCGAACACGTTGACGGGGGAACACTTATCCGCCACCACGATCCAAAACTGGACGAAACGAGAGGTCCGGAAAATCATCGGAGTGCCCCGGGTCGGTAAAAAGTACTCGCTCCAACAAGCGGCCATCATTTATTTACTCGATGATTTGAAGCACTTGTTCTCGCTAGAAGAGACGAGTTCGCTCCTGGCGCTCATCTTCAACAACCCTGACCGTGATGAAGACGACCTCATCTCACCGATCGACTTTTATCGTCTCTACGCCGAGTACGCCAAATCGACGAGCCCGATCGAGCTCCTCGACACCCGTGCGAAGCGTTCGATCGAGAAGATGGGCTATACCCATCCGAACATCTTGCACGTCCTTAAACTCTGTTTATACGCGCACCGCGTGACGACCCTCGAGATCGAGGCCAAACATTATTTGAATCGCTTCATTTGACCACGTCAAATGGAGCTTTTTTTCATAAAAAAACACCAGTCGCCGTGACTGGTGTTCGTCATATTGGTCACACTGATACCGCGATGGGCATCCGTGATTTTACTGTCAACGTTTTAAGGACAGACAACAACTCGAACATCGAGAGTTGGTCGGCCTCTTTCGTCAAGCAGAAGCAGTCATCCTCTTGTTTGCGGAGTTCCGCCACAAGCTTGCCTGCTTTGTCTCGAACGCTGAACTTATAGCGCTCGACATCGTATTGAATCGTATAGAGACCGCGTTCATAGACGTTGTACTCACACTTTTTCCCGAATAACGAGAATTTGTCCTTCAACTGACCAATCGCCTGCCCGTCGTGGTTCATGACGACCCACTTTTGACAGTTCGGGATGTACTTCCCGTGAGCGATTTGACGGCCTGACAAGTTGTGCACTTGAACACTGCCCTCCGCGTCGCGGTGAACAGATCCGATCGCATCATTTGTCTCGTCATAAATGGTTGCTTCGCCTTGCGTAAAGACACAACCTTTTACATAAATTAATTTGCGCACCGCTTTTCCTCCTAATACGTTCCAACCTTGGATTTGTGTGTGTTTGGTTGGTCTTTCTATGAAACCCCCAAATTGGTACTGCTAGCCGCCTTTTCTCGTTTCAGCGACTACATATTTCATATGACGAAGATGATTATTGCATCGATTGATGAAAAAGACAACCCCTTTTTCTTCGACACAATCCGCCATTCTGTCAAAGTTGTGAACACGCCTGATTTTATCGCTTAAAACCGGCCTCTTTTAGCAACTGTTCGAGCTCCATTCTTGCAATCAGACGAACTTGATTCGGTTCCGCCAATTCGTACGCACTATCGGTATACGATGAGTTCGTCACGACCCAGCCCTCGTTCACGCCATAGTATGGAACAGACGCCGCGACTTGCTGGACGGCTTCGAGTCCGACCGCCTTTTCATAGCGTTTCGCTTGGACCGCGATCGACCATCCATCTTCTGCTTCAAGGAGCAGATCCGCCCCGAAGTCACGTGACGCCGGGGTCACCGTCACGGTGTACCCGAGCGCGGTGAACACTTCCTCTAAAAATAGTTCAAATTCTCGGCCGTCCATCCGGTCGATGCGGTGGATCGTCGAGAGACGCATCCGCCAAATGAGCCAAAGCAGGCCGACTGCCACGCAAGCGATGATGCTCCAAATCGGTGCATCCCACCACCATAACCCGAGGGCAATCATTAAGCTGAGCCCCATTCCTTTCACGTCCATCGCCCTCTCTATGTGTTCTTATCTTCACTTTACCGTTTGAAGGCAGGAAAACAAAGGGGAAGCTGTCGAATGTATTGAAGATGTACCCGTTTGATATAGAGAAGGAGGGATCATCGTTAATGGAGAACCGAGGACATCTCCAAAGCGAACTGCTACACGCCTTACCGTACGGTGTAGCGTTAATCACGACGGATGGGACAATCGTCCAAGCAAACCGTCCGTTTTTAGAGCAATTCCCTGAAGACTTACAAACGCGATCAAACATCTTTCATATGGTCAACCAGTCACCGATCACGATGGAGCTGTCACGACGGATGGAGCAAGGACTATCTTGGACGTATGAGATGCCGACGATCCGGATTCACGCCATCCCCAATGGTGACGTCTACATCCTCTCAATCGAGCCGCTCCCGCTCGATACACGGGTGACGGTCCAACATAACGCGTTCGAAGCCATGATGCACACTGAGCTTGATATGGCGATGATCATGACCGATGCCAATCTGTTGATCAATCGCTTCAATAAAGGGGCGACCGAACTGTTCGGATATGCGCCGCACGAAGTACTCTATGAAATGACCCCGTTTGGTCTGTTCGAGTCAAGAGAACTGAGCGAGAAGCGGACCCACTATCAAGACGAGACGGAGCGGCTCTTGTCATTCGAACAGATGCTGCGTGTGGCGTTAGACCGAGGCGACCGTGAATGGAAGTTCCAACGAAAAGACCGGACCCATTTCGTCGGAAAACTGTTCATGCACCCTGTCTATGAGCAGGCATGCGTCATCGGATTTTTCTTTTTCGTGTTCGATGTCAGTCCTGAGATCGCCTTGAAAGGCGAATTGCTTCATAAAGAACAACGCTATCGCATGTTTGCCGAATCAGTCATCGAAGCCGTGCTATTCCATGAAGGCGGGACGATCTTAGACGCGAACAAGGCGGCCGAAACGATTTTTCGCATCCCGGCCGAACAGATGGTCGGCCGTCAAACGATCGAGTTCATCGCCGAAGGCTACCGGGCCGATGTGTTGCGCCGCATTCGCAATCATATCCAGACACCGTATGAGGTCATCGGCCGTCGTGAGGACGGGACGTTCCTCGAGATGGAAGTGTACCCGAAAGAAGTGGCGTTCCAAGGCCAGACGCTTCGTGTCGCCGTCATGCGCGACATCAGCGACCGAAAGAAAGTCGAGCGCATGCTCGAGCGGGAGAAGAACGCCATCGCCCGGCAACGGGATATCATCCAATCGATTTTACAGGCGTCCAATGAAGCGTTCGTCTTGACCGAATCGAACGGCAGCGTCCTCTTCATGAACGTGCACGCCCGTCGTCTGCTCGATTTGCCGGGTATCGCCCCGAACAAGATGCAAGAGCGAATTCCGCTCCTGACGACATTCCGCGCGCGTGACCGCACCGAGATGTTGAAAAAAATCGATTTGTTGCTCGACGGATCGGCGCGAGAAGTGTCAATGCGCTTCTCGATTCCGCAACCGAATGATCGGGACGAGCAATATTACGAGATGTATGGGACTGGTATGGATACGAAACGCCAAATCGGAATGGACAGTGGGTTCTTGTTTGTTTTTCGCAACCGGACCGAAGAAGAACGGATGGACCAAATCAAAAACGAATTGGTCAGCACCGTGTCCCACGAACTGAGAACCCCGCTGTCGTCACTGTCGGGATATATCGAATTGATGCTCACTCGCGATTTGAACCCCGAAAAGCGTGAGCGCTACTTAAAGACGATGGCGAAGGAAGCGAAGCGACTGACCGACCTGTTGAACGATTTTCTCGATATTCAACGAATGGAAGACGGCAATCAAGAGTATAAAAAAGACCACTTCATCTTGAACGAACTCGTCCGCGATGTTGTCGAACGCTTCCGCGAGACGAGCAATCACTCGATTCATTTCGATGACGCCGATGAATCGCTTCACCTCATCGCCGACAAAGACCGCATCGAGCAAGTCATCATCAACCTGCTCTCGAACGCAATCAAGTACTCGCCTCATCACCACGAAGTCGAGGTACGGGTCCGCCATGAACGTAACCAAGCCCACGTCTCCATTCAAGACTTCGGCATCGGGATTCCCGAGCATGCGTTCGAAGAGTTATTCAAAAAGTTTTATCGCGTCGACAACTCGGACACACGTCAAATTGGCGGGACGGGTCTTGGGCTGTCAATTTGTAAGGAAATCATCGAATCACATGGCGGTAGTATCGAGGTCGAGTCGAGCGTCGGCGTCGGCTCGACATTCACGTTCACGTTGGACTTAGCGGAGGAGACAATATGAACCATTACGCTTTCACCGGTTTCCCCGGCTTTTTAGCCGGAAAGATGATTACGCACCTCGCAACCTTGCCGAATCAAATCGGAACGATTTACGCGCTCCACCTCCCGACCGAACGTTCCGGGGCACTCGCTTTAAAACAGGAGCTGTTGGAAGCGACATCGTTACGAGATGATCAACTCGTGCTCGTCGAGGCCGATATCACGCTGCCTGAAGTCGTGCTCGACCCGATCATGCGCTCGGTCATCGAACGTGAAGTGAATTACGTGTTTCACTTGGCCGCTGCGTACGACTTGAGCATCCCTTATGATGTCGGGTATCGCATCAATCTGCTTGGGACGAAACACATCACCTCGCTCGCGAAACGGGCCCCGCACTTGAAACGATACGTCTACTTCAGCACCGCCTATGTGTCCGGACGCCGTCAGGGCACCGTTTATGAGAACGAGTTATGGCACCGTGTCCGCTTTAAAAATCATTACGAGGCGACGAAGTATGAAGCCGAGGCCATCGTCTCGCGGGAGCTCGGTTCGATGCCGGTGACCATCATCCGTCCCGGCATCGTCATCGGCCATAGCGAGACCGGCGAGACGAAAAAGTTTGACGGGGTCTACTTCGTCTTGAAGCTGATGGACCAACTCCGCCAAGCCGCCCCGCTGCCGTACATTGGACGACAGAATATCGAAGTGAACCTCGTCCCGTACGATTATGTCGTCGAGGCGACCGCTTACCTCGCCCACGCCCCGGTCGGTCTAAAACGGACGTTCCATTTGACCGACCCGTTCCCGCACGGGGCCCGCGAAGTGTACCGCATGATTCATGAAGAGATGTTCGGTCGCTCTCCACGCGGGACAATCCCGCATGCGGTCGCGGAGACCGGATTCTCGGCGCTGTATCTGTCGGAACGTTACGGGGTTCCGCGCGAGCTGCTCGCCTACTTCAAGCATCAAGTCCATTTCGATACGACGCAGACGCTCCGCGCACTGAGCGGTACTGATATCGTCTGTCCGGATTTGAAGGATTATCTGCCGAAAGTCGTCGCCTATTATGAGACACACAAAAAGCCCTGACCAGGGCTTTTTGTGTGTTATCCGATTAACAACTTCTCTTTTGGATAGCGAATCTTTCGATCCATCTGGCGCGCAACCGTGAACAGGATGGTCAACGAGCCGACACGTCCGAGCAACATCATGAACATGATGAGACTTTTGCCCGCATCGTTCAATTCTGTTGTGACTCCGAGCGACAATCCGACCGTCCCGAACGCCGAGACCGTCTCAAACAAGAGCGCCGTCGCCGGAATATGACCGTTCGTCAAGATGGTCAGTGCGGTAATCAATAAGATAAAGAAGAAACTCGTGATGGCCACGACGTACGCCTTTTTAATTTGAAACGCGTCAATCGTCCGCTCCAAGATGACCGTCTCTTTCTTCCCGACGATGAACGCCCACATATCCGCCAAAATGACAGCCACCGTTGTCACTTTAATCCCCGACCCTGTCGAGGCGGCGCCGGCCCCGATATACATAAGAATGATCATGACGCCAATCGAAATCGGCGCCATCGTCGAGATGTCGACCGTGTTGAAACCGGCCGTCCGTGTCGTCACCGCCTGGAAGAAAGTAACGTGCAACGCTTCACCGAACGGGCGTCCATATAAACTCCCTTCCGTCGACACCCATTCAAACAGCATGAGCGCGAACCAGGCAATGCCGTTGACGATGGCGAGTGACGCAATCATGATTTTCGAATGCAGCGCGAGCCGTTTCCAGCGCTTCACCTCGGTCGCGTCCGCAATCGTCGTGAAGCCGAGCCCTCCAATCATCAAGAGGACGGCAATCGTGATGACGATGGCCGTATTCTGTTCAAATTGCATCAAACTGTCTGGCCAAAGGGCAAACCCCGCATTATTGAACGCTGATACCGCATGGAAGAAGCCATAATACAATGCCTCGCCGAAGCGATAATCACCGGTGCTGTACAGTTCGAACGTTAAAAACAGCATGCCTAGAAACTGAACGATCAGTGTCGTGAAGACGATGTTGCGGACGAGCCGGACCGTGCCGCCAGGCCCCGACAAGTTGAGTGACTCTTGGAGCAAGATGCGCTGCTTTAAACCGATTTTCTTCCCGAGCACGCTGAGTAACATGAGAGCGACCGTCATGAAGCCGAGACCTCCGATTTGAATCAAGGCGACGATGACGAGCTCGCCGAACGTGTTGAAGGAAGAGCCGATATCAATCGTCGACAACCCGGTCACCGTACCGGCCGACGTGGCGATAAAGAGACAGTCAATCCACGACACGGGTTGCGTCTGTGCAAACGGCATGTAGAGCAGGGTCGCACCAGTCAAGATGGCGAGTAAAAATCCAGTCGCGATAAAACGGGCCGGCTTTTCAAACACGAGCCGGTAGAGCGCTTCAATTCGTTTTATGCGCATTTCCCGCACGGTCAATCGATGTCGCATCTCGCTATCTCCTTCATATCTAGTTTTCTAAGGCTCATATTACTCCTCACTTTTAAAATTGCCAACTAGAAAAATGTATCGCTAACTGTTTGTCGATTTTTTTGGTAATATGAGAGATAGACTTTAAGAATGTTGAGGAGGTTGAATGAAACCGTGGACCCTAGTACGGTAGATCATTCGCTAACGGATGTCTCGCGAAGGTTGGAGCGTCAGTCACAATGTATGCCCGCCCATCTTTATTTCCAACTTGAAGAACTGCTACATTGGTCACTCGATCAAGAAGTTGTGAATCAATTGTACGCATTATTAAAAAAATACGACGTGTTAACCGATATAGAGCGTGAAGAACGAAATATCAGCATTCAAATGCTGATTGACGAAAACGGCGCTTAACCATCGGGAACGCATTTGCGGGAGACGAGTTAAGTCTCTCGCTTTTTTGTCTCCTGATTTTTTTTAGAAAGGTGGAAAACATAGACATGGATGTCGTCACGTTAGTAGGACTCATACTTGGGTTCCTCACCCTCGTCGGAGGGATGGTATTGAAAGGAGCCGGGATTGCCCCGCTCATCAACCCGGCAGCACTCGTCATCATTTTTGTCGGGACAGCGGCCGCAGTCAGTATCGCCGTCTCCAAAGAACAACTGCAAAACGTACCGAAGTTGTTCGGAATTCTCTTCAAAAAGCAGGAGTTGCCAAGTAAATCCGGGCTGTTGACACAGTTCGTCGACTTGTCGACGCAAGCGCGTAAAGAAGGACTCTTGTCGCTCGAGACAGCGCTCGAACAAGTCGAAGAGCCGTTCTTGAAACAAGGGATGATGATGGTCATCGACGGCCAACCGTCCGAATATATCGCCGAGGTCATGTCGCGCGATATCGAGAACATGGAGCAACGCCATAAAGCGAACTCGGACATCTTTACCCAAGCCGGCACGTATGCGCCGACACTCGGGGTTCTCGGAGCCGTTATCGGGTTGATTGCGGCCCTAAAAGATTTGTCTGATATCGAAAAGCTCGGTCACGCGATTTCAGCCGCGTTCGTCGCGACGTTGTTCGGGATTTTCACAGGATACGTCCTCTGGTTCCCGTTCGCCAATAAATTGAAGCAGTATTCGAAGAGCGAGGTCATCATCAAAGAGATGATGATTGAAGGGATTCTCTCGATTCAAAGTGGGGAGTCTCCGAAGACGTTAGAAGATAAATTGTCTGTGTATTTGTCTCCAAAGGAGCGAGCCGACTATGAAGCGCAAAAAGAAGCATGATCATGAGGAACATATCCCGGAAGGTTGGTTAATCCCGTACGCCGATTTATTGACGCTCTTACTCGCCCTCTTCATCGTCTTGTTCGCCTCGAGTAACATCGACCAGACGAAGCTCGAGAAAATGTCTCAATCCTTTAATCAAGTGTTCTCTGGCGGGACGAGCGTGTTCCAAGCGTCGACCGCTTCGAACAGTGACATCAGCCGTACGAACAAGACAGATACGACAGCGAATCCTCGGACATATGAGCTCGCCAAACTGGATGAGTTAAAAGAAGAGGTCAATCAATACATCAAAAAGAACGGGCTCGAACAAGAGATTGAAGCGACCATCAACTCGAGCGGTCTCGTTTTGACGATTCAAGACCGAGCCTTGTTCAGTATGGGGGAAGCGACGCTTGACGCCGAGGCTAGAACGGTGGCCGGCTCGATTAGCGGTATCCTGGAAAAAGCCGGTAACCGTGAGATTGTCGTATCGGGTCACACCGATAACATCCCGATCAACACGGCCCGCTTCCCGTCGAACTGGGAACTCAGTTCAGCCCGGGCCACGGCTTTCATGCGCGGCTTGTTGACGAACGACGCCTTGAACCCTGGGCAGTTCACACTTGCGAGCTACGGGGAATATAAGCCGATTGCGACGAACGACACCGAAGCAGGGCGCTCGAAAAACCGCCGGGTCGAAGTATTGATTAAACCACTCGTCGATTTATCAGAAGGCTCACCGAAGATGCTCGAAACGATCGTCTTACCATAAAAAAATCCCACTCTGTCGAGAGTGGGATTTTTCGTTATCGGGTCCATTCGAAATATTTACGAGCGAGCTCAGTGAGCGGACTGTTGAACAAACGTTTCCGCCAGTACAAGTCGGCCGCCTTCTTGACCGCTTCGCTACGCGATGGGTACGGATAGATCATCCGGGACAGCTTGCCGATCTTATCACCCCGCTGCATCGCATAGACGACGATTTGCATCCAATCCCCGGCCGTCATTCCGACCGCGTGCCCACCGATAATCTT
This sequence comes from Exiguobacterium sp. s141, assembly GCF_018618085.1. NCBI lineage: Bacteria > Bacillati > Bacillota > Bacilli > Caryophanales > Exiguobacterium > Exiguobacterium sp. s141. The sequence goes on from NZ_JACSLJ010000003.1 coordinate 52,648, forward strand.
ACCGTTCTTCCGGGTGATGATTTTGACGAATCCTGTCTCTTGACGGTCGGCGACGAACCGATCGACCTCAGACAGTTTCGCTTCAAAAATCTCGACGTCATCGCCGTGACGCTCACGTGCCTCGGCCTCGGTCATGCCGACGTGGAACACTTCCGGGTCCGTGAACGTGATCCACGGCATCTTCGTGTAGTCGACCTTGTTCCATAGTCCGAACAAGGCGTTCGCCACGACGGCTTTCCCTTCTTCTCCGGCCGCATGGGTGAACGGTAACGTCTTGATCGTGTCACCGATCGCGAAAATGTGGGATTGGGACGTCCGGTATGTCGAAGTGACATCAACGTACCCGTCTTTCACGTTCACATGCGCCCGGTCGAGCCGTAGTTCATCAATTCTCGGTTTACGGCCCGTCGCCATGAGCAGTTTGTCAGCCTCATACGTCACGGTCTCTCCATCGACTTCAGTCGTGACGTGAATACGTCCGTCCTCTTCCGCAATCTGCTTCACTTTCACCCCGATTTTCAGACGCATCGCCATCTCGAGCTGGGAGCGGAGCAATTTGCTGACAGACTCATCTTCTTTCGGTAAGAACGTGTCCTGTGCCTCAAGCACGGTCACTTGGCTTCCAAGACGAGCGAACGATTGGGCAAGTTCAAGCCCGACCGTGCCGGCACCGATGACGATGATACTTTCTGGCAGCGTCTCTTCTTCAAAAACTTGTTCGTTCGTTAAGTACGGAACACTGTCCAATCCATCAATCGGCGGTACGGTCGGTTTCGATCCGGTCGCGATGACAAACTTTTTCCCAATCAACAAATCGTCTCCGACTTTAAGCTCGTACGGGCTTTGGAATGATGCCTCGCCGATATACACATCGACACCAAGTTTTTCGAAACGCTCCGTTCCGTCATGATCTTGGATGATGGCACGGGCACGATCGACACGCGCCTTCGTCGTCTGGTAATGGTCGCGGCCATCAAACTCAGCTCCGAGCACACGCGCCGCCTGCATCATGCTACTCGCTTCTTTCGAAGCGGCAATCAGCGCTTTCGACGGGACACACCCGACGTGAAGACAGTCTCCACCAAGGTGTTTTTTCTTCTCGACCAAGGCGACCTTTGCGCCTAAGTTTGCAGCACCAGCCGCGACCGTCATCCCGGCCGCGCCACCACCAATCACAATCAACTGATAATCCTTCATCTCATCAACCTCCGATAGCGTTCACTCACATCCTGCATCCGCTTCCGGTTCACCCCAAAGTCAGAGTGACCGAGTCGTGATGCCGAGCGGAATTCAATCTGTCTTGTCTCATCGTCGAATCGGAATTCAACGTCATCCTTAAAGCGCATCATTTTCGACGTGACGACATAATGGAGCGTGTCATCCGTCTCCTTGACGAGCTCGGTCCGAGGCAGTTGCCCCATCACCATCTTCATTGTCTCGATGCTCTCAGCACGGTCTTGCCCGTATGGGAGCGGCTCCATGCGTAGCGCCTCAATTTCTGTTTCGGTCGAGACAGCGTTCGGACTACCTGACAATGGCTTCAATGATTTCGTTGCCACGAAAAAAACCTCCCTCATTCTACATACAATTACATGTATCCTGAATTCGGAAGGTTTAACCCTTTTAATGCAGTTCGCTCGGGTCGAGCGGTAACAAAACAGTCACCGTCGTCCCATGACCGACCTCACTTTCAATGACGAGCTTTCCTTCGTGCGCCTCGATCAACTCCTTCGCAATCGCGAGACCAAGACCACTGCTGCCTTTCGTCACTTGCGCCTGATAGAACATTTCCGTGATGCGTTGCAGGTGATCCCGTGAGATACCAGGCCCCTCGTCAATAATCGAGATGAACGCGACCCGCTCCGATTGCACGAACCGTACGGTCAACGTCCCACCTTCGGGTGAGAAGCGAATGGCGTTCTCGAGTAAGTTTAAAAATACTTGTTTCAACCGGTTCTCATCAAACAGTCCAATCGATTTTTGGGGGTACCGTTCGATGAGGGTGATCTGTTTATCCTCGAGCGACTGTTTCAACTGAATCGTCACTTTCCGTAACAGCGATACGAGGTCGAGTTCTTGCCGATACAAGACGAGCCGGCTCTCTTCAATTTTCGTGTAATCGAGCAACTGCTCGACGAGCCCAATCATCCGCTCCGTCTCCGAATGGATGATGCTCAAACCGAGCTCGGTCTCCTCCGACACTTTCTCGTCCCCACCGCGAATCGTCTCGGTCCACCCTTTGATCGAAGTGAGCGGCGTCCGCAACTCGTGCGACACGTTCGATAGAAATTCATTTCGCGTCGACTGATGCTGCTGCACTTTCGCTCCTAAATACGTCAGCGTCCGGGCCAGTGCCCCGAGCTCATGTTTTTCATTGGAATAGACTTCGACGTCAAAATCACCTTGCGCCATCTCGTCAGCCGTCTCAATGATGTCTCGAATCGGTCGGACGAAGCGGTCTGCAATCCGAATGACGGCATAGAGCGCGACCAGCCAAATCAAGACGCCAATCATGACGACAGCCATCCAAATCTCGCGAATCAACGTATCGAGATCGGCGAGCGGCCGCGTGAAGCTGATGGCGAATTCACTCGTGCCGTCCGTGATGATGGGACTCGTCACCGACAAATAGTGGTTCCCTTCCGCATCGTAATCTTGGACGACGGACTCACCGCGGGCGAGGTCTTGCAGTTGTACCGATGTGAAGGCCGCCTGCTGCGCCCGCTGTCCCGTCGTTTTAATGATTTGACCGGTCCGGTCGACAATCGTCAAATCGGTGCCTGGATACCCGAACGTCCGGACGAGAACCGAGAACGCGCTCGGTGTTTCAAAACCGACCTGCGCCTGGGGATAGAGATAGGCACTCGTCGTCGCATGGCTAAGTAAGGCCTCTGATTCATATTCATAGTAGTAGCGGTACGTTCCGTACGACAAGACGCTCACGAGCAAGACGAGCACGAACGTCATGACGAGCATAATCCGAATGACGAGCTGTTGCTTCATCCGTCATGTCTCCGCCATTTGTACCCGTGCCCCCACAGTGTCTCGATATAAGCCGGGTGGCTCGGATCATCTTCAATTTTTTGACGGAGACGACGAATGTTGACGTCGACCGTCTTTCTGTCCCCGAAGTAATTGATGCCCCAAACGGCATCTAACAGCGCATCACGTGATAAGACGACTTCCTCGTTTTGGACGAGGTGACAAATCAAATCGTATTCGGTCGGGGTCAAATCAATCGACTGCCCATACTTCGTCACTTGCTTCGCTGCCAAGTCGATGGCGAACGGTCCGGACTTCAATCGCTTCTTCTCTTTTCGTTTCACTTTCTCGACACGTCGGAGGAGTGCTTGAATCCGCGCCACGAGTTCGCCGGGACTGAACGGCTTGGCGATGTAGTCGTCCGCCCCTCGGCCGAGCCCTTCAATCTTATCTTCTTCGAGTGTGCGCGCCGTCAGCATGATAATGCCGACATTCTCATCTAAATCACGGATGGCCGCACATGCCTCAAAACCGTCCATCTCTGGCATCATCACATCCAATAACACGACATCGAACGGTTCACGATCAAACGCCGTGACCGCCTCGCGTCCGTTTGTCACCTCAAAGACGTCGAATCCGGCCCGCTTTAAATTAACGATGATAAAGCTGCGAATCGCATGCTCATCTTCGGCTACTAATATTCGATTCATCATTCCACCTCTTCTGAAATTCACTACTTCTTAATAGTTACGTTTTTGCGACAAGGTTGTCAATTGACCTCAAATCGTATTAGGATGGAGTCATTAGATTCTGAAGGAGGACTCCTTACCATTATGAGTTACAAGATGATTGTTTTAGATATGGACGATACGCTCCTCACGAGCGATCACACGATTTCCGCCAAGACGAAAGCTGCCTTGCTGGATGTACAAGAACGCGGACATAAAGTCGTGCTCGCGAGCGGTCGCCCGACATACGCGATGTGGGATGCCGCCCGAGAGCTCGAGCTCGCCAAATACGGTAGCTATATTCTCTCATTTAACGGTGCCTCAATCATCAACTGTGAGACAAATGAAGAAATCTTCTCAAGTACATTGCTTCCAGAGACGGTCGCCCATCTCCATGATATCAGTGTCCGGGAAGAAATCGCGATTCATACGTACATCGGTAACGAAATCGTAACCGATCAACCGAACCCGTATACCGATATCGAAGGTGAATTGACAGGGATGCCGGTCATCCATGTCGACGACTTCAAAGAAGCGGTCACGACGCCTGTCGTCAAGTGTCTCATGCTCGGTGATGGCGACACGCTTGCCCCGATTGAAACGAAACTGCAAGTCGAACTTGAAGGCAAACTCGCCGTCGCCCGTTCGAAACCGTTCTTCCTCGAATTTACGGAAGCGGGTGTGACGAAAGGGACGAGCCTCGCCTTCTTAGCGGAGCACGTCGGCATCGAGCAAGCCCACGTCATCGCTTGCGGAGACGGGAACAACGACTTGACGATGATTGAATGGGCCGGGCTTGGGGTCGCAATGGGTAACGCCAACACAACGGTCAAAGGCAAAGCCGACTTCATCACGAAATCAAACAATGAAGACGGGATCGCCCACGTTATCGAAACGTTCATGGGAACTGTCCTCGTCGATCGATAAACGGACAACTCAGGTTGAATTCAAGGAGGAATTACGATGAATAAAGGATTGAAACGGGCGGGACTCGGACTCGTCGGCACGGCTGTCGCCGGTGCCGCCTATGTATTCTTGTCCCCGAAACCGACCTCACGCCTCGTCAAAACCTCATTTGCCGGCGGGAACGAAGTGGCCATTAAAGGGTTCGAGGAAGTCGTACAAAAAACGTCGGTTCGTAAAGACATCGACTATCATTCGGCTTACGAGAACGGAACGTTCGACTTGATTCGCTACGAAGGTGAGAAGCAGATTGTCCCAACCATCTTTTGGGTGCACGGCGGTTCATTCGTCGGTGGCGATAAGGCCGACGTCTTCAAGTATGCGACGTCGATCGCAAGCAACGGCTACAACGTCGTCAGCGTCAATTATGCGCTCGCTCCAGACGTCACGTACCCCGTCCCGCTCCAACAACTTGAAGAGGCATACACGTATATCGCTGAAAACAATGACCGCTTTCGGCTCGATCTCGACCGCGTCTTCTTTGCGGGCGATTCGAACGGGGCCCAACTTGTGGCCCAATTCGTCGGAATCCAATTGAACGATGGCTACGCACCGTCTGCCGAAGTGAAGCAAATCGTCCCGAAATCGTCGATTCTCGGCACGGTTCTCATGTCGGGTCCGTACGATTTGAAACGGAGCATCGTCGAGTCATCGAAGACGGTCACCCGCTTCTTGTTCAAACGGATTGGTTGGGCTTACTTCGGAACATACAATTGGGAAGACTTGCCGGTCGTCGCGGAAGCGTCGCCGCTCGTGAATATCCCGGCCACATTCGTTCCGACGTTTATCACCGATGGCAACACCGGTTCGTTCGAAACGCAAGCGAAAGAATTTGCGACGATCCTCTCAGGTCGTGCGGACGTCACGAGCGTCTTTTATGACCGAAACGAGCACACACTCGGCCACGACTACCATTTTGAAATGGATAAGCCAGCCGCCAGTGCCACGTATCGCCGTTTAATCACGTTCTTGCGTGAAACGACGCGTTAACAAATAATCCCCGCCCATCATTGGGCGGGGATTATTTTTGTCAGTTGAGCAATGCGAGCGCGCGGCCAATCAACTCATGCCGCGACGGTGACGTCTCACGTAACGCGTGCAACCGTTCCGTCAACGCCTGTCGAAGCGCATCGGACTCGACGAGCTCCAAACATTCGATGTGGAGCAACCAAGCATCGGGATGATCGGCAAGAATCGTCGGCACGAGCTCATCAATCGACTCGCCTTGCTCCCGCATATTGCGAATTCGATTGAACATCGGGTCATCGTTCGTCCAAACACGGGCGTCACGTTCGATGCGGACCGGCTTCTCCAAGATGACGAGTTCTTCAATCTCGGTGCCTGGGAAGATCGATGGGAGCGTGTCTTGTCTCACTTCGAGTGTCTCCAGTTTAATCTGTCGTCCTTCGATGGTGACGACGACGTCTTCGAACTGTAACGCTTCCGTCGTCTCGCTGACGAGGCGTCCGTCCAGTCGAATCCCTGCCGTCGCCAATACGTCTTGAAGCGGTCCGTCGAGAACGAGTACGCCGTGGTTCTGTAAGTTCGTCAATTGACCGTGATTGACGTTCACACAGTCGTCCCACTGGACGAGCGCATGGGCTCCGGAGCGTGTCACGTGACGAATCACACCGACACGGTCCGTCCCGTCTTCAAGCCGGACAGTCGATTGACTGCCCGACGCGAGCGCTTTCTCGAGCGAGGCGATTCCACCTTGGTTGACCGCCATCCGTGACTCGAGTTCGTCTAGCGCGTCCTTCAACGCTTCAAAGTCCAGGATGACGAACAACTCGCGTTGCATATTCGTCACGTCCTGTTTCGTTTCGAGTGCGTGCTCTAAATTGAACGGATGTTTCGTGACGGCGTCAGTCAAACAATGACGGCTCTCCCCGACCGATGATAACAGTCCCGCCCCGTAGATGAGCGGGTTGTCCACCTCACCGATGAGACCAAACTCGACCGTCCACCAAAAGATGCGGGCGACTTGTTGTGCTTCAGAGAAGCCGATCACTTGGGCTTTGGCCGCATGAACAGCCGCTTCGGCTGCCGCGATCTCCTCGTCCGTCGAGTTCGCATTCTCCTTCACGACGGTCAATCGTTTCAGTGCTGCAAACGAGGCATGTTCTTCTCGATTCATGAATGCCCTCGCCCCGAGCTGACCGAACCGCTTCACAATCTGTGAAAATTCAGGATCCATTAACATCGGCGCATGGCCGGCCGCCTCGTGGATGATATCTGGTGCCGGACTGTACAAAATATTCTCGACTTTACGAATATCGGTCGCGACCGGCAACATCCCGTTGCCTTGGAAATCAAAGAAAGCGACGCCTGGGATGAGTCCATCGACCGCGACCGTCGACCAACCGGCCGCTCGCATCTCTTCGGTCATCTTTTCAACGTCAGGGAGACGCTCTGGCCCCATGCCCGTCTTTTTCAACCCTTCGATGTAGAACGGGTGGGCCTTCCCTTCAAGCGTGTGCAAGTTCAATCGCAAGACGAAGCGCCAGACAGCATGATCGGTCGGCGTGTACTCGTCGTAGAACTGTGGCGAAATATGAGGGGCCAAATGGCGTGGAATGATTTGTGTGAGCATGATGTTTCCTCCTTTGATTGACTGAACGTAAAAAAATCCCTATCGATTCACTCGATAGGGACGACGATGCCGCGGTACCACCCTGATTACTAGACGGACGTCTAGTCACTCTACTCCGATAACGGGGGACCGCTCAACACGTGAGAGCTCGCGAACTGTAATTCGATTCATCCTATGGGCGTGTTCACAGCACCACACGCTCTCTGGGCCAGGGAAGATGTCTCTACTTCGGTTCGGTCATCGCTTTTATGCTGTTATACAGTTATGCTTCTATGCACATGTGCTTTTAAGCGCTAAAGTATCTTATTGGTAGTAACGATAACAGACCGTTTGAATGTCGTCAACAAAAAAACAGTCCGCATGTGCAGACTGTCATAAACACCAATCGATTTCAGATTGTCCCCACTCGCTCAACTTCGCATTCACTTGCGAGAACGGCTTCGATCCGAAAAAGCCGCGATGCGACGAGAGCGGGCTCGGGTGGACCGAGGTCAAGACGGCGTGTTGCGGGCCAATCCATTTCTGTTTTTTCTTCGCGTCGTTCCCCCATAGGATGAACACGAGCGGCTCTTCCCGCTCTCCGAGTCGCTCGATGATGGAATCAGTGAACTGCTCCCATCCCTTCCCGCGATGTGACCCGGCCTTGCCTGCTTCGACCGTGAGCGCGGTGTTGAGCAACAGTACGCCTTGTCGGGCCCATTTCTCCAAATTGCCGCTAGTCGGGACCTTACAGCCGATATCGTCCTGCAATTCTTTAAAGATATTACGGAGTGACGGTGGAAGGCGGACGCCGTCTTGGACCGAGAAACTGAGTCCATGCGCTTGGTTCGGTCCGTGATAGGGATCTTGCCCGAGGATGACACATTTGACGTCCTTGAACTTCGTATAGACGAACGCGTTCCAAATATCTTCTCGCTCCGGATAGACGGTCGATGTCTCGTACGCTTCATCGACGAACGCTTTCAAGTTAGTAAAATAAGGCTCGGCCATCTCGGATGCGATGATGTCGCTCCAATCCCCAAGCAGGCGATTTGATAACTGTTCTCCCATGTGTTTCTCCCCTTTCCGTCTTATCATACCCGAATCGATGGCACACAAAAAGACGAGCCCGATTGGACTCGCCCTTGATCTTTATACTGTGACTGCGCCTGCGACTTCTTTCGCAAGTGCTTCGGCTTTCGCTTTTGCGTCAGCAACGATTTCTTCGATTTTGTCTGGGTATTGGTTCATGCCTTCAACTGGAAGTGTCGTCACTTCTGTCACGCCTACGAATGCGAGTGCTTGACGAAGGTATGCGTCTGCGAAGTTGAGGTCCGTACCCGTGTAGATACCACCAGTACCTTGGATGTGGATTGCTTGTTTGTTCTCGAGAAGACCGACTGGACCTTGCTCTGTGTAACGGAATGTTTTACCAGCCGTCAAGACGCTGTCGAGGAACATCTTCATGCGTGCTGGGAAGAAGAAGTTCCACATTGGCGTCGCGAACACATACATGTCAGCTTCCATGAACTTCTCGAGCATACCGTTCATTGTTGCGACTTTAGCCGCTTCGACATCAGTGAGTGCTTCGCCTGAAGCGAATTTGCCCCATGCGCTGAGGACGTCGCCGTCGATTTCTTGAACATCGACATCGTAAAGTTCAATCGCTTCGACTTCAAGTGCCGGGTTCTCGTTCGTGAGTGTCGTCATGAACGTTTCTGCGACTTGTTTGCTGTATGACAATTCAGTTGGTTTCGGGTTAGCCGATACGTATAATACCTTTTTCATAAATGGTTTCCTCCATAAGCATAATCTCTATTTTTGTAACAACAGTTAGAACTATATCATCTGTATATCTCACAGTCAATTAGTTTAACTTCAAGATAAATGATAAAAAAAACAGGCAGGCGTCATTTGCCTGCCGCGTTATAACCGACTCGCTTCAATAAATCGATTAACTGTTCCGTCTCTTGGTCGCTAAGTGGACCGTAGATGTCTTTAAAAATCTCGATATGCTCTGGATAGACGACGTCCATCAAGCGCTTGCCTTCTTCTGTCAACGAGGCGTATGTGACGCGCCGGTCAGACGGGCAAGCCACACGCTCGATTAAGCCACGTTTTTCAAGCTTATCGATCACGTACGTGACACTGCCGCTCGTAATCAAAATTTGGTCCCCGATTTGCTGGAGCGGGGTATCCCCTCGTTTATACAAGACCGATAAAACACCGAACTCTGTTGAATTCAATTGGTGGCGTCGTAAATCGTCCTTCACACGGTCACTGATCGCGTCCATCGCTCGTACCAAGACGATCCATGCCTTCAATTCGAGTGATTCAATCATGTCGGTTTCACCTCAATTCGTTCATCATTTACTTTTAGTATAGCAGGACATGAGCAGTATACGGTCGGAAAAACGCTTCGTCAAGAAACTTCTTCATTGTCGCTCCTGTCGGAAACGTATAGAATGGAATTATTGCGATTTTTAGAAAGGATGGACGGTATGCGCGAGTATTATGAAATTTCATTGACGATTAAAGAAGCTTATTTGGGAACGGTCATCGAGTTGTTGAACCGGGAAGGGATTGCCCCAGACTATGCGCTCGAAAAAGAAGGCGCGGTCTTTTTACTGTTCAACCACTTGCCATGGCCGAACGTCACACGGGAACCCCATGCGGTCGAACGTTTCTTATTGACATTGTCACGCGAGGACTATTTGTTCGTCAAAACAAAACGCAAGTCTCCCGTCCCTGACCATGAACCGGTCGCTTGCATGGGTGCGTTCGACTCACCGTTCCATGAACATTTGAAGATTGAACTCGCCGTCGACGAATCGGATGCGAGCCACCTTGATATGTCGGCGTTCCGCCATTACTGAACAACACGTCTGTGTTGTTTTTTTATGACTAGACCGACGCAGGGACGGGAATACATGACAATATCTGAATGTGAAAAGGGGAATGTGCTTTGATGGATACAGTCATGTTAATCGTCAACCCGTCATCTGGGAAAGAGTTAGGGAAAGAACACGCCGCGGCTGCGGAGGACGTGTTACGCGAGCGTTACGGCAACGTCGATGTCCGCTTCACGGAGAAGGCTGACGATGCCACCCATTTCGCGAAAGAAGCGGCCTCGAAACAATATAAAGCCGTCATCGCGATGGGCGGTGACGGGACACTGAACGAGGCCGTCACCGGTCTCGCCGAAGCCGACCATCGTCCCGATTTCGGCATCATCCCGCTCGGTACCGTCAACGACCTCGCCCGCGCGCTCGGTGTCCCGAGCGATCCCGAAGATGCCATCGAGGCGCTCAAGACGGCGCAACCGACACCGATGGATATCGGTAAATACGAGAACGGCTATTTCATGAATGTCATCGCGATCGGGCTCATCGCCGAGGCCGTCGACGAGGTCAGTGTCGAGGAGAAAACGAAATGGGGCCCGTTCGCCTACTTGATCGAAGGCATCAAAGCGTTCCGCGAACATAGTCCGTATGCGCTGTCGGTCCAAGCCGATGAGCACACGTTCGACGGAGACGCCTATTTGGTCGTCATCGCCCTCACGAACTCGGTCGGCGGGTTTGAGAACTTTGAACCGGACGCTGAGTTGAACGATGGCTTGCTTCATGTCTACTTATTTGAAAACCTCGGCTTCAAAGACGCGGTCCAACTCGCACCGGCCCTCTTCACCGGCAAGTTGAAAGAAACGGACAGCGTCACGTCGTTCACGACGAAACGCGTGCATGTCGACTCACCAGAATCGCTTCCGGTCAATGCTGACGGCGACACGGGCGGGCAGCTGCCGCTCACGTTCGAGGTGCTGCCAAGCCATCTCAACGTCTTGAAGCCGACTCAATAAAACGCGGACTTTTTCAGTTCGAGGGCGAATGCGTCTACCTGAAAGGAGGAGATTCGATGCCCATCTCGCTCGTCCCATTGCAGGAAGCGTCCGACGCCATCGTCGCGACATTCAATCGCTGGAATAACGACCCCGCCATCGTCCATTTGATTCGTCCCGTCCGCTCGGAGGAAGAACTCGCCGCCGAACATCACATGACGGTCGAGGACTTGACGGACCGCCTCCGGACCCATGACATCTTCCTCATCTACGCAGATGACGTGCTTGTCGGTGAGGTGAATATCATCTATGATGCCCCGCATCTGTACGACAACGAACGCGGAAGCGCCTGGCTCGGACTCGTGATTGGAGAGCCGACCGGTCGCGGGAGAGGTGTCGGCACAACGGCCCTGACCCTGTTAGAAGAACGATTGCGTGCACAAAATGTGCCTCGCATCGAGCTCGGTGTGTTTGGATTCAATGAAGCGGCTCATCACCTTTATCGAAAGGTCGGCTACACGGAAATTGCCCGCATCGAGGCGTTCACTTATTGGAACGGTCGATTTTGGCCAGATATCCGGATGGAAAAACGATTGGACTGAATAAGGCCTTCCTCGCATCGAGGAAGGCCTTTCGTCAGTTATTTAAATTCTCGACTTCGACGACGCGGAACCCTTTTTGTTCGAGTTTCGCGACGATTTTGTCTTTCTTCGGCTCGTCGCAATCAGGCGGCAACGTGATCAATACCCGGCGCAAGACTTTACTCTTGGCATCAAGCGTCATGAGACTGGCAATCGATGAGTATTTGCTGATGATTTTCGTAATCTTCTCAAGCGCCCCCGCTTGCTCACTGAGTGCGATTGTGACAACATAACTCCCCGTGTCACGACTCCATGCCTCTTCGAGCATACCGAGCATCTTCCCGTGCGGCAAAATCCCGTAGAATTCGTTGCTCTCATCTTTCAAGACCGCGATATACGGTAATTCTTTGATCGAGAAGAACACTTTGAAGAAACCGTCCGATTCATGGACGTACTTTTGCGTGTTCTTGATGAGCTCCATGACGTTGTCGTCTAGGCTCGCCCCACTCATCCCGTGGCGATAAATATGCATCTTATAGATATTACCGCGGAAAAACGTTCCCGTCTCATCGAGCACAGGGACACAGCGGTAGCCTGTCTTTTCGAGCGTTTCGAGCGCCTCGCGTAATGTCGCCTTTTCACTGATTGTGACGACATCTTTCTTCGGAATGCATAAGCTATGCACTAACATGCGGTTTTCCTCCTAGCCAATTGAAAGTGGTCTACACCCTATTCATTACTATTCCCCAAATATGATTGAAATCCTGCCATCAATTTTCGAAACTTATTCCGGCGCGAAAACGACCTCGGAATTTGTCGTAGCGTCAAAAAGTCGTTATAGTGAAACTATCCAAACAGACAAAGGGGATTGAACGACTATGACAATGAAAAAAGCGTTAACGATTGCTGGCTCGGATACGAGCGGCGGTGCAGGCATCCAGGCTGATTTGAAGACGATGGAAGAGCTCGGTGTTTACGGGATGACCGCACTCACGGTCATCGTGGCTCAAGACCCGCATAACGCGTGGCACCACGAAGTATTCCCGATCGACACGACGTTGATTGAGAAACAAATCGATACGGTCCTCGCCGGAATCGGTGTCGATGCCGTCAAGACAGGCATGCTCCCGACGCCAGAGATCATCGAACTCGCCGCTCGTAAAATTAAAGAATACGGCATCCAAAACGCGGTCGTTGACCCGGTCATGGCTTGTAAAGGTGCAGACGAGATTCTCAACCCGGACGTCGCGGTCGCGATGCGCAAACACCTCGTACCGGTCGCTAAAATCATCACACCGAACTTGTTCGAGGCGCGCATGCTCGCAGGTCTCGATAAAACACCTTCGACGATCGATGAAATCAAAGAAGCTGCTCGTTTGATCCATGAGCTCGGCGCTGAGATTGTCATCGTCAAAGTCGGCGGCAAGCTCGGGTTTGATACAGCATTCGACGTGCTTTACGACGGTAACGAGTATCGTCTCCTTGAGAGCGAGAAAATCGAGCCTGCCTTCACACATGGCGGCGGCTGCACGTTCTCGTCAGCGATCGCGGCCTCACTCGCGAACGGTCACTCGGTCGACGAGGCTATCCAAATCGGAAAAGAGTTTATCACTGAAGCGGTCCGTCACTCGTTCCGCCTCAACCAATACGTTGGCCCGACGAACCATACCGGTTACCGTAAAAAACTAGCAACACAATCTTAACGGGTGACCCGGGACGTATGTCTCGGGTCATCGTTTCCATTGGAGGGAACCGCGTGAAATCGATTCAACCTACAACTATCCAGACATACTTGGACGCGCATGTATCCATGCCGCTCTATGTCCACGTCGAGACGACGAACGGGGCGTATGCGACGCATAACGACCCTGACTTTCATAACGCCGGTATGTTCATCCGGAACGTCGTCATCGAATACAGCATCGGCCAAATCAAAGGCAACGGTCCATATCGGGTCGGCTTGAAGCTCGATCACGGTTGGCTTTACGTCGAAGGATTGACCGATTACGAACAGCATGGGGACCAGCTCCTGCTCGCCGGGCATGACCGTCTCGGACGTCTCGCCTGTGCCTTACACTTAGATATCAAACCGCTCCCGCAAGGAGCCTCGGAGGTGGAAAGCCAATGAATGGACCATTACTCGTTATTTTTCCGCATCCCGATGATGAAGCGTTCAGCTCGGCCGGGACGATTATCCAACACCATAAGAACGGCTTCCCGGTCACGTACGTCTGTCTGACACTCGGTGAGATGGGCCGCAACATGGGCTCGCCGATTTTCACAACACGGGAAGAGTTACCGAAGATTCGCAAGCATGAGCTCGAGGAAGCATGTGCCGTCATGGGCATCGACGACCTCCGCATGTGGGGACTCCGTGATAAGACCGTCGAGTTCGAAGACGAAGCGGAACTCGCTGGACGGTTCAGCGCGTTAATCGAAGAAGTGAAACCGGCCCGCGTCATTTCCTTCTACCCGGGCTACGCCGTCCATCCCGACCATGAGGCGACAGCACGAGCGGTCGTTCGAGCGCTCCAAGAGATGGATGAAGCGAGTCGTCCAGAGTTTTTAGGCGTCGCCTTTGACCATCGCACCGAAGCGGAACTCGGAAAACCGCACGTCCTCATCGAAGTCGGCGACGAGAGTGCCGCGAAACGCGAGGCGTTGCTCGCCCACCGCTCTCAGACGGAAGGATTGCTGCGGGCCATCGACAACGCAGAAAACGCCCACGTCATGGAGTTACTCCAACGTGAGCGCTTCTATCACTATCCGTTCTCATGATTCGTAAGCGAGACGTGTCATGTACAAGAGTGCACCGACAGCCCCGAGGCCGATCAACGTTCCCAATACGACAACGATATGTTCCATGTTCTCACCTCTACTTGGTTATACGAACTTGATGGATCATTGGTTTCAAAGCGCATGTGCTGACATGCGCTTTTTTTCTTAGAAGTACAAGAAGTAAATGACAGCCGCCAACGCGATGCGATATATGGCGAACGGCGTCAATTTGACTTTATTGATCAGCTTCAAGAAGAACTTGATCGACAACAGCGCGAATAAGAACGCGCTAATGAATCCGACGACGAAGACCGGGAGGGTCGCCATCGTGAAGTACTCCCATTTGCTGTAGAGCGAGAGCGCACTAGCACCGAACATAATCGGTACGGCCATGATGAACGTGAAGTCCGCCGCGGCCCGGTGACTCATCCCTAAGAGGACACCGCCCGAGATGGTCGACCCTGAGCGTGAAAAACCTGGCCAGAGCGAGAAACATTGAATCAAGCCGACACCGAGCGCTTGTTTATACGAAATCTCATCGAGCGTTGCTGTCGTTTGACGCTTCACGCCTGACAAATCCGCGGCAATCATGAAGAATGCTCCGATGACGAGTCCGATTAAGACGGTCTTGATCGAGAACAAGTTCTCATCGATATAGTCTTCAAACAATAGCCCGAGCACGCCTGCTGGGAGCAGACCGATGAAGATATGTAGCAAGTTCAGTTTCTTTGTCGGCCCGCTGCTGCGAATCGCGAGCAACTCCTTCGGATTCAACAACTCCTTGAACCGATTTCGAAATACGACGATAACCGCTAAAATCGAACCGAGCTGAATTACGATCTTAAATGTGTTCGCCACCTCTTGACCGAGGAAGCTACTCGAGTTGAGCCACAGGTCGTCCACAAGAATCATATGTCCCGTTGACGATACCGGAGCAAACTCTGTCAGTCCTTCGACGACGCCTAACAAAAAGCCAATAAATAATTCATACCATTCCATTGTTTATCTCCTACTCCAGTATTGTTTCTTATCATACACAAATTTATTCTCACCCGCCCTAGGTCTTGAGGCGTAAAAAAGAGGACGCTTCATGAAGCATCCTCTTTCCGCGCTATGACCGTGACAATCGCTTGATGCACACAAACGGTAATCCCGATGAACAAAAAGGCGGCAAAGAGCGTCACGCCTGCCCCGACGGCAAACACGAGCCCGAACAGGATGATGCCGCCATGCAGCAACATCGAGACGGATGACTCGGTCGTCGCCCGGATGACAGACGGGACACGGTGATGCAATGCCCCGAGATAGAGCGGTTCGACGATGCCGATAAGAAACGCCATGCCTGCCATCCAGACGAGTCCGACTTGTCCTGGGAAAAAGCCGAGAATGACAAAACCGAGACCGATGCCCCAACCGATTCCGTGCAACCAACGATCGACCGTCGTGATGTGTAACAGGACCGGGGCGAGCAGTTGCCCTGGTATTTGAATGAGCAACAGGACAGTCGAAATCATTCCGAACCAATAGATGGGAACTTCGACGTCACGGGCGTACAACTGCCAAAACTCATCGATGAAGTTGAACGCACCGATTGTCACGATGAACACCGACGACAAGGCAAGTAGCTGGTGGTCGTGCCACACGAAGCGAAAACCTGCCCCGATGTCCGCCCATGTCATTCGTTCCTCTGTCACGACTCGTCTCGGCTCGACAAGGCCAAGGCTACATGCTGTCGCGATAAACAAACTGACAGTCGACAGCACATAGTTCAGGAAGCGTGTGGCCAGCAAGGCGCCGCTGATCGCCGCGAGAACGGCTGCAACGATTCCGATGACATTCAACCGGCCGACCCAGCGCTCGAACGCCTCCGTCTTCCCATCCTGTTCAAGCGTCTCATAGAGCAGTGCATTCTCCGCTCCGCTCCGGAGCGCCGCCCCAATGCCTGACAAGGCGATGGCTAAGGCGAAACCGCCGAACGAAAAGGACACAAGTAACACGACAAAGGAACCCCACTCGAGTGCAGTCCCGATTTGCAACAGACGTCGGCGTTCCAAGCGATCGGCTAACACCCCGGTCGGCACTTCGAGGATGACGACGAGGACGGCATAGAGCATTTCGAGATAGACGACTTCTTGCATCGTGATCGTCCGCGACTCCCAAAACAGACGCTCAATCGTGTAGGCCGGGACGAGTGCCTCGAACCAACGCATCCATCCAAGCAACGTAACGTTTCGACCGACTTAGCTAGGTGAACGTGCTCGTTTCATCTAAATCTCCTCCTTATTCACCTATTCCCGATTGCACAAAAAAAGCCACGGAAAATTCCGTGGCCAGACGATTATTTGAGCAGATTAAGGATTTCGCGATTGAACGCCGGGATGTCGTCCGGTTGACGGCTTGTCACCAGCTGTTCTTGGCAGACGACGACTTCTTTGTCCGCATACTTCGCACCGGCATACTCCATGTCGACTTTAATCGACTTATAACCGGTTGCATCGCGGCCTTCGAGCGTCTTCGCCGTAATCAACAGTTGTGGGCCGTGACAGATAGCGAACACAGGTTTCTTCGCGTCCATGAACGCTTTCGCGAATTGAACGAATCGCTCGTCTTCACGTAACAAGTCGGGTGAGAACCCACCTGGTAACAGCAACGCGTCGAAGTCTTCCGGCGACACGTCATCGATCGCTTTGTCGATCGTGACTTTCGACTCACCTTGTTTGCCTTCAACCGTGTTACCGGCTTTCTTTTCAATCGTGACAACTTCGTGCCCCGCTTCCACCAATGCGTCGCGTGGACCCGTGAACTCTACGTCTTCAAACATATCTGTGATTAGCGTTGCTACTTTTGCCATATTGAAAACACTCCCTCATTATTTTTATTCACATAAGGAGTGTTCCACGCCTAACCGGCCCATAAACATTCAACGAAACTTCGAGACGTACGGATTAGCTCGTTCGAAGAAGCGGTACGGGTAATCGCGTGCTTCGCCCGTATTCGGGATCCCTACGCGTGGACCGGCCTCGATTTCCGGGATGGCACTCCCTTCAACGATATAAAGCGGCTCATGTTGGAGCGAATGTCCGTATAGGTCCATCGTGATGCCAAGCGCTTTCGTCAGCTTTCCAGGTCCATTCGTCTGGTCGAATCGCTTGATGCCGGGACGATTCGCCTCAATGATGCCCTGTCCTTCAATCGGCTCGATGGCCCGAATGAGGACGGCTTCCGGCGTGCCGACCGGACCGCTCACGACATTGAGCAGCGTGTGTGTATGCATCTGATACGTATAGACGTGTCCAGGTAACCCGAACATCACCTCGGTCCGATTCGTCCGTCTGCCGCCGAAACTGTGGGCCGCCCGGTCGATGGCACCGAGATAAGCTTCCGTCTCGACGATCTTTCCGACGATTTGACCGTCGAGATGATCATGGACGAGATAGTGACCAAGTAACGAACGGGCCAATTCGAGCGTCGGTTGCTCATAAAATGATGGATCGAGTCGTTTCATCGTCATCCCTCCTCGGTCTCATTTTCTCAAATGAAGACGGGAAGATACAAAAAAGATGCCCTGAACGATTCAGGACATCTGTTAAATTATGATGCGATCCGCATCGCCTCACGTTGCTTTCCCAATTTCACGTATCCGAGAATGATCGAGAAGATCGGGCTGAGCCAGAGGAAGAAGGCGAACGGTGCGTATTCAAGTACCGGTACCCCGAGCGTGGCCGCGAAGAATGCACCCGACACGCCCCATGGGATGAGCGGGTTGATCACCGTCCCGCCGTCTTCAAGAGCACGTGACAAGTAACGGGGATCGATGCCGCGATCGATGAACCCTTGCTTGAACGCCTGACCTGGAAGCAAGATCGACAAGTACTGCTCACCCGCGAGCAAGTTGACACCAATCGAGCTGAGGACGACCGACAAGACCGAGCTGCCTGGTGACTTCAACCGTTCGAGCAATGCGTCGACGATCGCTTGGAACACACCAAGTTCACGGAGCAATCCACCGAACGCAAGTGCGATCAAGACGAGGCTGACCGACCAGAGCATCGATTCGAGACCGCCACGGTCAAGTACGGCCGCAATCGTCTCATTCTCGACGCCCGATTTGAAGCCGGCCTGCATGACGCCGAACCAGTTCGTGACGTTCCAGTTGCCTTGGACAAATCCAGCCGTCAACACACCGGCGAACATGCCGACGAGCATCGTCGGCAAGACCGGCATCCGGCGGAAGGCGAGAACGGCAACAAGGATCGGCGCGAGCAAAGTCAGCCATGATAAGTTGAACCGCCCGGCGAGCGCCGCCTGTGCCTCAGCGATTTGTGTCGTATCCGCCGCTTGCCCGCTCCGACCGAGGATTGTGAACAAAACAAGGGTGATGAGGAAAGCCGGAACGGTCGTCCCCATCATGAAACGGATATGGTCGAACAGTTTGACACCGGCCACGGCCGGCGCGAAGTTCGTCGTATCTGACAACGGGCTCATTTTGTCGCCGAATAATGCACCTGAGACGATTGCCCCTGCGGCAAGCGCCGGAGAAATCCCGAGCGCCATCCCGATACCGAACAAGGCGACCCCGACCGTACCGACCGTCGTAAAGGCACTGCCCGTGAACGACGAGACAATCATTGTGATGAACAAGACGCTCGGCAAGAACCATTGCGCTGAGATTGTATCTAAACCGATGGAGAGGATCGTCGCCACCGTACCAGACATCTGCCATACACCAATCAACATCCCGATCAACAGTAAAATCAAGACCGGCATGATGGCTTCACGGATCCCGCTGATCATCGCGGCTTCGATTCGTTTAAAATCACGCGTGCGATAATACGCGTAACCCCCTATTAATACCATTGTGCCAAAGATCGCCATGTGTGGCGTCGCTTTGGCCAAAAACATCAGTGCGAGCAGGGAAATACCGCTCATCAGCACGACGAATACAGCCTCTTTTCCTTTCATCTGCATCGACGTCCCCTCCTTTCAGTTCCATTATTTTCTACCTAACCGCTTAAACGCTTTTATGCGCGAAAGTGTTTCAGTGATGTTCTTTACTATACCTGCTTCTCATTTCCCTGTCAAACGTCTTTTTATGGTAAAGTAAACGCTCGAGGGTGACCTCCGGAGTTCGTAACCTCCTCCGACATCAAAACTAGCGAAAAAGGAAGTGTGCACGTTGCAACACGAAAAAGCATTGGTCGTCTTTAGCGGCGGTCAAGATTCAACCACCTGCCTATTTTGGGCAAAACAACAATTCTCTCATGTGGAAGCGGTGACGTTCGCCTACGGGCAACGCCATGACGCGGAAATCGAGGTCGCGAAAGAGATTGCGGCCGAACTCGATGTCCCGCACCACATCCTCGACTTGTCCTTACTCGGACAACTCACCTCTAACGCGTTGACGAGACACGATCTCGACATCGACAATGCGGACGTCCCAAACACGTTCGTCGATGGACGCAATCACTTATTCTTATCCTTTGCGGCCGTCATGGCCAAACAGCTCGGTATGCATCACATCGTCACCGGCGTATGTGAGACCGATTTCTCAGGTTATCCGGATTGCCGGGACCAGTTCGTCAAATCCTTGAACGTGACGCTCAACTTGGCGATGGACTATCCGTTCGTCATCGACACACCGCTCATGTGGCTCGACAAAAAGCAGACGTGGGAACTCGCGGACCGACTCGGTGCGTTCGATTACGTCAAAGAACGGACGCTCACGTGCTATAACGGCATCCTCGGATCAGGTTGTGGCGAATGTCCGGCGTGCGTGCTCCGTCAAAACGGCCTCGCCGCTTATGAGGAGGTGCGCGTATGAAGAACGCCCCATTCCTCGACCCGACGAGTGTCGAAGCCAAACAAGACGGCTCGCTCATCTATTGTCCGCACCGCGTCCAAATTGTCAAAGAAGTGACGTTCGACGCCGCGCATCATTTGTTCGATTACGACGGTAAATGCCGAGCGCTGCACGGACATACGTATAAATTGCAAATGGGCATCAGCGGTTTTCTCGATAACCGCGGCATGACGCTCGATTTTGGCGATTTAAAAGCCATCTTTAAAGAAGAACTCGAACCATACCTCGACCATCGTTATTTGAATGAGTCGTTACCTTATATGAATACGACTGCCGAAAACATGTGCTACTGGATTTTCGAGCAGCTCGCCAAACACTTGCCTGACGAGCGCGACGTCCGCGTCGAATTCGTCAAACTGTACGAGACGCCGACATCGTACGCCGAGTTCCGCCGCGAATGGTTGGTGGACTGATGAAAATCCCTGTCCTCGAAGTGTTCGGCCCGACGTTTCAAGGGGAAGGCCGCGCCATCGGACAAAAGACGATGTTCGTCCGGACCGCCGGTTGCGATTATCGCTGTTCGTGGTGCGACTCCGCCTTCACGTGGGACGGCTCGGAGAAACCCGACATGCTGACAGCCGACGAAGTGATCGAACGGCTCGACGCGCTCGGCGTGTACGACTATGTCACCATCTCGGGCGGCAATCCGCTCCTCATCGCCGCGATGAAAGACTTGGTGATGAAACTGAAGGCGCGCGACGTCAAACTCGCCGTCGAGACGCAAGGCAGCCGCTATCAGGACTGGCTCGCTGACATCGACGACGTGACGCTCAGCCCGAAACCACCATCTTCCGGCATGACGACCGACTGGGAGAAACTCGACGCCATCGTCGAACGGCTGCGCCCCGAACAGATGACGTTCAAAGTCGCCGTCTTCGACGAGATTGACCTCGCCTATGCGAAATCGGTACAGACGCGCTACACCCCGGACGTCATGTACTTATCGGCCGGCAATCCCGAGCCCGGTGCGGACGGTGACATCACCGACGCCCAGCTCCGTCGTTTGAAAGAACTGTGGGAGGACGTCGCCCGCGACCCGTCATGGCAAAGCGTCCGTGTCCTGCCGCAACTGCACACATTACTGTACGCCAACGAACGTGGCGTCTAAGGAGAATACTTATGAGACCAGAAGACTTACAAGACTTGTCGCTCCTCGGACAGAAGAGCGTCCCATACATTTTTGAATACGCACCGGACGTCCTCGAGGCGTTCCCGAACCGTCACCCGGAGAACGACTACTTCGTGAAGTTCAACGCACCGGAGTTCACGTCGCTCTGCCCGATCACGAACCAACCGGACTTCGCGACGATTTATATCTCATATATCCCGGACGAGAAGCTCGTCGAGTCAAAATCGCTCAAGCTGTATTTGTTCAGCTTCCGCAACCACGGGGACTTCCATGAGAACTGCATCAACGTCATCGGAAAAGACCTCGTCAAGTTGATGGAGCCACGCTATCTCGAAGTGTGGGGCAAGTTCACGCCACGCGGCGGCATCTCGATCGATCCGTACTACAACTACGGCAAACCGGGCACGAAATACGAAAGAATGGCTGAACATCGCTTGTTCAATCACGACCTGTATCCTGAGACGGTCGACAACCGTTAACCAATAAGTAGGCGCTCAACGGGAGCGCCTACTTATTTTTATAGCGATTAACTTGTCGTTTAATCGGTTCCCGGAACACCGTCGCGACGAGCGTCAGGACGACCAAGACGACGAGGGCGAGGATGATTAACTTAAAGTCTCCGCTCGCGAGGCTACTACCGAGGAAATTGTTGGCGAACGCACCTGGAATCATCCCGACCGTGGTCGCGAAGACATAACCCGGGAGTCTCACTTTCGCGAGCCCTGAGGCGTAACTGACCAAGTCAAAGTTGACGAGCGGGATCAAGCGTAAAATCAAGACGTAGAAGAACCCGTCTTCTTCAATCTTATGCTGCACCTTCTCATAGTTGCTCGTCTCGAAATGGTGGAGAAAGCGGTCACCGAAGCGAATCGCGATATAGTAAGCGACGAGCGCGCTGAGCGTGGCCCCGATGACCGTATAGACGACACCAGGCAGCGTCCCGAACGCCAATCCACCGGCGACGGACAAGACCGACGTCGGAAATAAAATCAACGGGCGAACGGTGAACAGTAAAATATAGACGAGCGGGGCGAGCCACCCGAATTGAACGATATAATCGCGAATCTCACCCGGTCGCAAGTCGATCCACTGATAAAGGAACGTCGCGGTACCGAAGACGAGCAAGACGATGGCAATGATCCATTGCGTTTTCCACTTGTTCATCGGTCGACCTCCTCTCTTTCTTCCATCATATCGCCTCACCTCGAAAAAGTAACGCCTTCCTTTTTTTAGGAATCGCAGTATGGTACGGTTAAAAAAAGCAGAAGGAGGAATCCCTATGTACTTGGCAGATGCCATCAAGTTGAAACACCTGCTTCTGAAGCAGATTGATAAGTTGCTCGAAGAAGTCGAACGTGTCGCATTCATCGAACTCGAGAAAGATGAGCCGCTCCCGACGATCCAGTCCCGTTCCCTCGAGGATATCGAAGTTGAGCTCGAGGCGATCCGGACCGATTTACGCCGTCTTGATCGTCTCGTCTGTGAGGCGAACCTGCATACCGTCATCGAGACGAATGACGGACCGCTCCCACTCGTCGAAGCGATGGAGTTCGCCGTTCAATTACGAGCTCAGGCTCGGATGTATCAAGATTTGGCCGAGCGGCCGAAACGCGAGTTCCAAACGGGTTACGGGGAAGGGACGAGCGTCATCAAGCATGCGCTCTATGACCCGGAACTGTATCGGTTGAAAGCACGCGACGTCGAGAAACGGGCCAACCGCATCGCCAGCGCCATCGAGGCGGCCAATCATCGGACCGAAATCGAGTTTGACGCAAGTCGTTATATGTAACAAAAAACGCGTCGGGACGTTCCGACGCGTTTTTACATGTGATGGTTATGGTGGTCATGATGGTGCGAGCTCGAACGGCGTCGCGGTGCCGGCTCGTCGGCGAACTTCTCCCCGTCCAATATGCCGAGCCGTTTGTATTGACGGTCAATCCGCTCTTTCGTCTCGTCGTGCACGTGTGGCGACTCCATCACCAAATGATAGCTGCCGAGCGCGACCCGGAACGGTTCCATCTGTGTCCGTTCGACCGGGAACGACGTCACGTCACGTAAGTAGTCAGCGAGCCGGTTTGCCGATTCGTCACTCGGATGGTCGGCCAAGTCTGAAGCGAACTGTTGCATGTCTTTTAACAGACTGTTCGTCTTCACTTGATTGCGGATGCCTGCCATCACGGCGAACACAATCAGCGCGATAATACTAATAATCACAATCGGAAAGATACTGAACATCCCCTCGAAAAACGAGTCCCCCATCCCCGTCGAATCTATGTAAACCTCTTCTCCAAATGCAAACGTATGGACCATGATGTCTCCCCCTTTTTTCTATAATACGGATGCGTCCCCATTTGGTTTCATCTACACGAAAAAACCGTGGCATGCGCCACGGCTTTGCGGTCAGTTCAATTGTTTCTCCATCATGATGCGAGGTTCGTTATCCTCTGTGTACGCCCCCATGATGTCGTAGCCACACAACAGGTTCAAGATGATGACCCCTTTGTTCGTATTGCGTGCCTTCGTTCGAATCGAATGGAACCCTTGCGCCTTCACCCATTCGAGTTGCGTGTCCATCAGCTTGCGGCCGATGCCATGCTTTTGAAACTCAGGGTGGACGCCGCCGGCCCAGCTATAGAAGCGATACGGCTCGGCCTCGTAACCGATTTTGAAGCCGACCAGGCGCTCATCTGAAAATGCGAGCAACACGAGCGGATTCGCATGACGATACAGCCGTTCTTTAAAACGCAGTTGATCGATGTCCCCGTAAAGCGTGCGGTACAGGTTAAAAAATTCCTCTTCGTAGTCTTTGAAATTCGTCGTCACATCTTTCACGATAAATGAACTGGTCGTACTCATCTTTCCATCCCCTTTCAGTATATGGACAAGTTGTTCGTACGCCTGTACCTTTCGCCGTTTACTCAGTTTTTCCTGTCTCACGCGCAAAAGCGGTCAAACCTTTTTGCTTATACACACCGAGCGACCGCTTCGGAAGGCTCTTTACCATCCAATTTTTTAAGATGCGCTGCTTGTCTTCCACCTTCAGTCCATATCCGTCCGTCACGACATGGCGCGCCCGCGTCGTCACATCGTACAACGAGATGGCGGCAGCGACAGAGATGTTCAAACTTTGGACGTATCCTTGCATCGGAATCAAGTAATTGCCGTCTGCCTTGGCGAGCGCTCGTTCCGATACGCCGTGATGTTCGTTCCCGAACAAGAGCACGGTCGGTTTTGACACATCGATGTCCTCAAGTGGGACCGCCTCTTCACTGAGTGCCGTCGCGAGCACTTGGTAACCGTCCGCCTTCAACCGATCGATCGCGTCCTCGATCGAAGGATGTTCGACCACGTCGACCCAGCGATCGGCGCTTTTGGCGATAATCGAGTTCGGCTTGAACTTGGCCCGTCCCTCGACGACGTGCAACGTCTGGACACCGAACGCGTCCGCCGAACGGAGCACGGCCGACTGATTGTGCGGGTCATCGACCCCTTCCGTCAAAATCGTGATATGGTTCGTCCGTAACTCTAGCACTTCCTGCATACGCTTGACGCGGTCGGGCATCAACATGCTGTACAGCAGTCGATCCTCTTCTAATAATAGGCCCGACTGCAACAATTCATCGAGTAATGCCGCTTGCTCTTCTTTTGATAATGCCGATGTTGTCTGTCTCCATCCCATCGTTCTCGCCCCTTTCAACCTTTAGTATTGTAGCGAGATTCGTTCCGACTGACAAGCTAGGTGAGAAACGAGTCGAATATCCTCTCGTTATGAAAATCCATGAAAATTAGGAAAACGGTTGCACAAAGCTATGCAATCGATTACAATTATCTATGCAAGCGATTGCATTGATAGTCGCCATAGACAGATAAAAAGTTCCGTACAGGAAGGAAGCGTATAGAATGAAACAACTCATCTCGTTTGATTTTTGGCAAAAACTCGGTAAGGCCTTAATGGTCGTCATCGCCGTTATGCCAGCTGCAGGTCTCATGATCTCGATCGGTAAATTGATCGGTATGTCTGCCGGAGACGTCAGCATCTTGCTCACGACGGCTCGCATCATTGAAGATCTAGGTTGGGGAATTATCGTTAACCTGCATATCTTATTCGCAGTCGCGATCGGGGGATCGTGGGCAAAAGATAAGGCTGGCGGTGCATTCGCAGCATTGATCGCGTTCATTTTGATCAACCGCGTCACCGGAGCAATCTTCGGCGTCAATGGTGCAATGCTCCAAGACCCAGAAGCGACAGTCCAGTCTCTCTTCGGAGCTGACCTTGTCGTCGCAGACTATTTCACATCCGTACTTGGTTCACCAGCCCTTAATATGGGCGTGTTTGTCGGGATCATTGCCGGTTTCCTAGGCGGTGCACTCTATAATCGTTTCTATAACTTTAACAAACTTCCAAACGCTCTCTCGTTCTTCAACGGGAAACGTTTTGTCCCATTCGTCGTCATTCTCGGATCAGTCGTGGCAGCACTCGCCCTATCGATTATTTGGCCGACGATTCAAGGTGCGCTTAATAGTTTTGGCGAATGGATCGCCACATCGCGTGATACAGCACCGGTACTCGCCCCGTTCATCTACGGTGCGCTCGAACGTCTCCTCTTGCCGTTCGGACTCCACCATATGCTCACTGTGCCGATGAACTACACGGAACTCGGTGGGACATACACGATTTTAACAGGTGCGACAGCTGGTTCGGTCGTTGCAGGTCAAGACCCACTTTGGTTGGCTTGGGTAACCGATCTCGTCAACTTACGCGCCGCTGGTGACACAGCTGCTTACAACGCATTGATCGCTGACGTCGTACCGGCCCGCTTTAAAGTCGGTCAAGTCATCTTGTCATTCGCTTCATTGATCGGTGCTGCTTATGCGATGTACCGTAATGTCGATGCTGACAAAAAGGCACAGTACAAACCGATGTTCTTATCGGCTGGTCTCGCTGTCTTCTTGACAGGGGTTACAGAACCGATCGAGTTCATGTTCATGTTCGTCGCTCCAGTCCTTTACGTCGTCTACGCGCTTATGGCCGGTGCCGCTTTCGCTTTGGCGGATGTCATCGACCTTCGTGTCCACGCATTCGGTGCGATTGAATTGCTCACACGCATCCCGATGATTGTGAAAGCAGGATTGCTCCAAGACTTGATCAACTTCTTCCTCGTCTCGGCTGCCTTCTTCTTCTTGAACTTCGGTGTGTTCAACTTCTTCATCAAGAAGATGAACCTTCCGACGCCTGGCCGTAACGGGAACTACATGGAAGAAACAACAGAGAAGTCGAATGTGACCGGCAACGAGCAGGTCATGGGGATTATCGCTCTACTCGGTGGGGAACAGAACATCGAAGACGTCGATGCCTGCATGACGCGTCTCCGTGTCACAGTCAAAGACATGTCGCTCGTCTCAGAAGAGAGCGAATGGAAAAAGAACGGCGCCATGGGTCTCATCTTGAAAGACCGCGGTGTCCAAGCAATCTACGGCCCGAAAGCCGACGTATTGAAGTCTGATATTCAAGACGTCATCGGTGCATAATCAACAGGCCAGCTCGTACGAGTTGGCCTGTTTTTTCTAAAGGAGGACTATCGTGAATATTTTAACGCTGAACTGTCACGCCTGGTTAGAGGACCGTCAACAAGAGAAAATCGACTCGATCGTTGAACGGATTGCGAGCAAGGAATATGACATCATCGCACTCCAAGAAGTGAATCAACATAAAGAGGCCCCACTCATCGACGGCTTGATTCGAGAGAACAACTTCGCCTATGTGCTCGTCGAGCGTTTGAAAGAGCAAGGCGTCGATTACTACATGACGTGGGACTTCGCCCATTATGGATACGACATCTACGAGGAGGGCGTCGCGATTTTATCGCGCACTCCGTTCGTGTCGACCGAATCGTTCTTCGTCTCCCAGACGACCGACCCGAACGATTACAAATCTCGGAAAATCGTCAAGGCGGTCGTGGACGGCATGGACGCGCCGACGGCGATTTACTCCTGTCACCTCGGTTGGTGGCATGATGCCGATGAACCGGTGCGCAATCAGCTCGATGAACTGTTGCGCCGCGTCGAGGACGACGACCGCGCCTTGCTGCTCGGTGACTTCAATAACGACGCCTTCATCCGTGGCGAAGGGTACGACTACTTGATTGAGCACGGTCTCCAAGATTTGTTCCATTTGGCGACCGAGCGTGAAGGCGATGCGACCGTCCAAGGCAAGATTGCCGGCTGGGACGAGAACAAGCAGGCGCTTCGCATCGACTTGATGCTGACGAACGCCCCGATCCACGTCTCACGCCATGCCGTCGTCTTTGACGGCGAGAACGGTCCGATCGTCTCTGATCATGCCGGTGTTGAAGCAACGGCATTTTGGCGGTAAATGGCACCCTTTTCTTTTCCTCACGGAAGGGAAAAGGGTTTTGCTTTGCGTGGAAATCCTGTATGGTTGAAAACGACTGAAGTCTAACAACCTTGAACGAAAGAAGTGATTTTATTTTGACGACTACCCCATCGCTCAGTCGGACCGACTGGACGCTTATCTTATCGCTCGCCTTGCTCACGTTCGTGCTCGGCACGAGTGAATTTGTCATCGTCGGGATTTTACCCGATATCGCCGATGGCTTATCGATTTCGATTGCCACGGCCGGAACGCTCGTCTCGGCGTTCGCGATCACCTTCGCCATCGGGACCCCGCTGACGATGTCACTGACGAGCCATTTGCCGAAACGAAAACTGATGCTTACACTCACCGCTGCGTTCATCGTCTTTAACTTGTTCAGCAGCCTCGCTCCGACGTACGGGATATTGCTCGTGCTCCGGATGATGACCGCCGTCGTGACCGGCGTGCTCATCTCGCTCGCCATGCTCGTCGCCAGTGAATCGGTGCCAACCGGGAAGCGCGGCATCGCTGTCTCATTCATCTTCGGCGGTTTCACGATGGCGAACGTTTTCGGCGTCCCGCTCGGTACGTTCATCGGTCAACGCGCCGGATGGGAAACGACATTCTTGTTGACGACCGCTTTAGGCGTCGTCGCATTTCTCGCCGTCTACCGTGTCGTGCCGAGCCATTTAACGAGCGTCAAAACGTCGATTGCCGATCAATTGCGGCTCTTGACGAACCCGCGGATTTTAATCGCATTCTTCATCCCGGCGTTCGGCTTCGGCGCGACGTACGTCGTCTATACGTATCTCGTTCCGATTTTGAAAAGTGTACTCGGCGTCCCGGTCGCCTGGATTAGCCCAATCCTGTTTGCCTACGGGTTCATCTCCATCTTCAGCAATATGGCAGCCGGGAAAATCGCCAGCCATAATCCGATCGGACGGCTCCGGTTCGTCTTCCTCATCCAAGCGCTCGTGTTGGCGGCCTTGTATGTGACGACGTCGAGCGTGACGCTCGGTCTGATCAATATCGCGCTCATGTCATTCATGGCGATTCTACTGACGACATCGACGCAAATCTACTTGATCGACTTGGCTGAGAAGTTCAATCCGGACGCCAAAGGCCTGGCTTCATCGCTCATGCCGGTCGCAAGCAACGTCGGCATCGGGATGGGCTCGGCGCTCGGTGGTCTTGTCTACGCGAACGCACCCGTCATGACGCTCGCCCTCGTCGCCGGCGCCGTCGCGCTCGTGACCGCCTTATTGACCGCGGTCAGTCATCAGCTCGACCAACGTTAAAACAGCGTGCCCCATGATGTGGGCACGCTGTTTTTTAGAGCCACTCGATAATTTGGTCAATCGTCTCGTCGAGTTGCTCTTTGGCGCTGAGCGGGCTATCGTTATCTCCGTCCTGCGGGCCATACATCCCGAAGTTGGCGTGATTGCCGTCTTTGATTTGATGGAAGACGGCGTCATCCGGGACGTTGTCACGGCTCGCCTCGATATCAGCCGGTGTGGCCAGACCGTCACGTTCACCGGAAACCGACAAGACACGCAGATTGCTATCCGCCATTGTACTAATCGGATACGAGGCGAGGAAGATGACCCCCTCGACTTGCTCCTCGTGTTCGAGCGCATAACCGGACGCCGCCGAACCGCCGAGTGAATGACCGCCGACGACCCAACGTTCGATGTCTGGATGGGCGGCGATAATCGTCTCCGTAGCATCAATATCTGCTATCCCGAGATTCAAGCACAACGATGGGATGGCGACGAAGCCACCTTCCTCTGCCAGTCTGGTACCCTAGTAAGCGTACGCCTCTTTCTCGACTTTCGCTCCAGGATACAGGATGAACCCAACCTCGCTGTCTGTCTGCCCGAACTCGAGACGATTGTCCACTTCCGTCGCCTCAGCCGCGTAACCGAGCGCCTCTTCCGTCGGTCCGTACGTCAGTTGCGTCCACACGAGGAAGCCGATGATGGCGACCAAGATGACTCCTAATAGGCCGAGGCCAATCCACTTCAGTTTTTTCTTCATTATATACCTCCATTTGCATCAACTTCCCCGTCACGGTACACTAGTATTAAAAAAGGGAAATACCAGGGGGACACCATGACCAAAAGTTCTATAACCACGACGATTCAGTGGTTTATTTTTATTTTAGCTACAAACATTGTACCACCGCTCTCAATCGCCGCCTTATTTGAACTGTCGCCAGGCGAGACGATGACGTTCATCTCACGTTCACTGTTCGTCTTCGCACTCTTCAGCATTATCCAGACGCTGCTCGGCCACCGCCTGCCAATCTTAGAAGGACCAGCCGGGATTTGGTGGGGCGTGTTCACACTCTATGCCTCCATCGGTCCAGCACTTTATGGGAGCGGACAAGAGACCCTCCAAGCGCTCGGTTTCATGTTGTTCTTAAGTGGTGTGCTCGGTGTGGTCATGACTGTCACCGGCCTGTTGCGACGGATGCTGTCGTTGTTTACCCCGCAAGTCCTCGGGGTCTATATGATTTTGCTCGTGTTGCAATTGTCCGGTGCCGTCATCAAAGGCGGCTTCGGTGTGACCGAGGACGGCATCAACACAATCCAAGCCGTGGCGACGGTCGGCCTCGTCTTATTCGCGCTCACGCTCGAGCGGAGCCGGTTCAAGCAGTACGGCCTCGTCATGACGCTCATCGTAGGGTTTTGGCTATTCAACATGCTCGGTCTCGGGAACCCGATTGTCCGTTCTGAGTCATTTTTCCTCGTCCCTGAACTATTCCCGTTTGGTATGTGGGTATGGGATTGGAATTTGCTCCCGACTGCGTTCGTCATCACGCTCCTGCTCATGACGAACGTCCTTGCCAATATCAAATTGATTGAGCGCATCGTCAGCTCGCGCGAGAAGCGTCAAATCGAAGGGAACGTCCCCGCGTCAGGCGTTGTCAGCGGCATCAGCCAAATGGTGGCGGGCATGTTTGGGACACCGGGACCGGTCGCCATCTCTGGGACAGCCGGCTTCCTGTCTTCGACTGAAAGTGTGCATCGCATGCCACACCTCATCGCCCATGCTTTGATGATGGTGCTCGCCCTCGTCGGTCCGTTCGTCTCGCTGATCGCAAGTATCCCAGCCGCTGTCGGATACGCCATCGTCACCCCACTCATCGCGACGATGATCATCATCGGAATCAACGAGGCGGCGTTCGAATTGAACCAAAAGACGGCCTCACTCACTGTCGGTCTCCCGCTCGTGATTGGGGCCGGGGCGATGTTGCTCCCACCTGGGGCAATGAACGATTTGCCGCCGCTCTTGGCGACCGTGTTCTCGAACGGACTCGTCCTCGGAACGATCGTCGCCTTGACGACGGCCATTCTCAGCCGCATCAAAGACTAAAAAAAACTGACCTCGAGAGGTCAGTTTTTTTCGGTTACGTGCATATGGAACGCTGCGTCGTGCGGCAAGACGGCACCGTCTTCGGCCTCGAAGTGCGCGCGGTCTTTGACGTAGGCGACAATCGAGATTGTGTCGCGGTGAAGCGCCCGTTTGAACGCTTGCTCGGCCGTCACCGGTGTCCCATCGTCATTTTTCAACTCGAGACCCATCAGCTTATAGCCGAGCGTCTGTCCGCCACGGCGCATCTGACATGCCTCGAGCGCGTAGGCGATGAGTGTCGGCGTGATGACGACGTGGACGAACTCGCTCTTCACTTTCTTGCGGACGAGCTGCTCGACACCAAAACTTAGCAATCCGGCAATGACACCGTCAATCAAGACGGCTTTGGTCCGTTTCTTCGTTAATGGGTTCATTGGCTCATCCTCTGCATCATGCCAGACGTCAATACTTCGATGCCTTGTCCTTCTTCCGCGGCCATAATCAACGCGCGCGCCACATGGAGCGCTTGAATCGGTGCAGCATCTGGTAATTTATCGAGCAATAGTGGTTGGAGCGGACGGCTGACGACCTCGGCTGCTTTCTCGCCGAGACGGAACTCCTCGCGATCTCCGAGCAAGAGCGACGGACGGGCGATAATCAAGTGTTCGAAGCCAAACACTTTGAGCCCGTTCTCGAGCTCCCCTTTCACCCGGTTGTAGAAGAAAGGTGACCGAAGTGACGCGCCTTGCGCCGAGACGACGGCGTAACGTGTCGCCCCGTGTCGTTTCGCGACACGTGCCACTTCAAGCGGCAAGTCGAGATCGACATGTTTGAACGCCTGACGTGAACCGGCGACGGCAATCGTCGTCCCAAGTGCGCAGTAGACATCATCAATGTGCGGCAACGCCTCGTCCATTCCTTCGAACCCGACGACTTCATGCAGTTTCGGATGACTCCATCGTTTCGAGCGGCGGACGATTATCCAGACTTGATCATACCGTTCTTGTTCGAGCAACTGTTCGACGAGTTCGCGTCCAATCAAACCGGTGGCGCCAACGACAAGTGCAGTTTTCCCCATGCTTGTTCCCCCTAGTTACGTAGTTCCTTTCAGTCTAGCTGACTTGCCGGTTCTCGGCAACGACCTCGACCGGACGGAACCGGTCGACGAGTCGGAAGAACCCGTTCAACAACAAGGCGGTGAACGATCCTGCGACGATGGCGCTGTCCGTGAACAACTGAACCGCCTCAGGCATGTTCGCGACGATGGCCGGGTTGGCCGTGATACCGAGACCGACCCCGATCGACAAGGCGATTGTAATCAAGTTCTCATTTTTCGCAAAATCGACTTGGCTCAAGATTCGAATCCCTGAAGCGGCGACCGTACCGAACATGACGAGCATCGCCCCACCGAGCACCGGTTTCGGGATCAATGTCGTGAACGTCGCGACTTTCGGCAAGAAGCCGAGCAAAATCAACAGACCGCTCGTCCAGAAGATGACGCGACGTGATTTGACGCCTGACAATTGGACGAGACCGACGTTTTGACTGAACGTCGTGTACGGGAAGCTGTTGAAAATCCCTCCGAGAATCGTTGCCACACCCTCGGCCCGATACCCTTTCGTCAACTCGTTCGAGCCAATCGGTTTTTTCGTGATATCACTCAATGCTAAGAAGACACCGGTCGATTCAATCATCGAGATGATGGCCACGAGCGTCATGACGAGGATGGCCGAGACGTCAAACGTCGGCATCCCGAAGTAGAACGGTTGTACCATTTGGAACCAACCGGCCTCACGGACCGGACTGAAATCGACGAGACCGAGGAACGCGGCGATCCCTGTACCGATCAAGACCGCAAACAAGACAGCGGCCGCGCGCGTGAACACGGTACCGATTCGGTTCAAGACGAGAATCAAACCGATGGTCAAGCCACCGAGCGCCAAGTTTTGCATCGAAGCGAAGCCAGGCTCACCTGGCATCCCACCGCCGATATCATTGACAGCGACTGGGATGAGCGAGAGACCGATAATCGTCACGACCGAGCCGAGCACGACCGGCGGGAAGAAGCGAGCCAGTTTCCCGACAAAGCCTGAAATTAAGATGACAATGATTCCGCTCGCGATGAGTGCCCCATAGATGGCGGTGATACCGCTCGAACTACCGATGGCAATCATCGGACCGACCGCGGTGAACGTACAACCAAGTACGACTGGCAGACCAACACCAGTGAAACGAGTCGTCCATACTTGCAACAGCGTGGCTACACCGCACATGAACAAATCGATTGCGACGAGGTAAGCGAGTTCAGTCGGTCCGAGACCGATGGCACCGCCGACGATGAGCGGGACGATCGCCGCGCCCGTGTACATGGCAAGTAAGTGTTGGAATCCGAGACTGGCTGTCTTGAACGTGTTCATCGGACTACCTCCATGAAGGAAATCTCACCTGCTTCAAGCTTGGCGATCCGAGCGAGTGACTCGACCTGATAGCCTCGCTCGAGCAACTTGTCCCGTCCCGGCTGGAATGATTTCTCGATGACGATCCCGACACCGGCGACGACCGCACCGGCCGATTCGACGAGTTGCGTCAAACCGAGTGCCGCTTCCCCGTTAGCGAGGAAATCGTCGATGACGAGCACGCGCTCCCCAGGTTGGACGAAGCGTCGGCTCAAACTGATGCGGTTCGTCTCTTGTTTCGTGAACGAATAGACGTCCGCTTCAACGAGATCGTCTTGGAGCGTGAGTGATTTACGTTTACGGGCGAAAACGAACGGGATGTTCATCTCAAGCGCCGTCATCATGGCCGGAGCGATTCCACTCGATTCCAATGTGACGATGCGGTCAATTCCCGCGTCACGGAACCGGTCTGCGAACTCGCGTCCGATGGCTTGCATTAAGACAGGATCGACTTGATGGTTCAAGAAGGCATCGACTTTCAATACGTGTTCGGACAACGCTTGTCCTTCATCTCTGATTTTGTCTTCTAACTGCTTCATTGTTTTCCCTCCAATAAAAAAATGCGATTCGTCACCCCAACCCGGGGACGACGAACCGCATGGAAACAAAACGAATGCACACGACAAGCGTCACCCGTAGTCGAACCATTTACGGTGGTTCGGTAGAGACTTGTGAGCCATATTCTCACGGATATACGAGTGCGAATCTTTTATTTATATAAGATAGGACTTATTCTAGACGATATTTTATAAATTGCAACCCGTTTTGGAAAAGACGGCTAAAAGTTCGATTTTTCTGAAACTGCTGTATACTAAAGATACTGGAAAAACGAGAGGAGCTACGTCCATTATGAAGCTATTCGTATTAGGGGCCACAGGCCGGACCGGTCATCAGTTTGTCGACCAGGCCATCGAGCACGGCCACCATGTGACCGCCTTCGTGCGGGAACAAAAAAAATTGATTCCGACACCGCAACTTGAAATCATCGAAGGCGACGTCACAGACAGCGCCGCTTTGACAGACGCCCTCGCTGGTCATGACGCCGTCATCAGCTGTCTCGGGACTGACTTGAGCGATCCCGACTTCTTGGCCCGCGTCACCGATGCGCTCGTCCCGGCACTGAAAGCAAACGCCATCAGTCGAGTCGTCTATCTCGCCTCGGCCGGAATCGACAAAGAGATTCCAGGTATCGCCGGCACGGTCGTCACGTTCATGCTTCGGAAACCGCTCCGTGATCACCGGGCCGCGGTCGATTTATGGCGCAACTCGTCGTTCGATTACACGATTGTGCGGCCGATGCAATTGACGGACGGTCCTCGGACGTCAGCGTATCGCACGTCCATCGACAGCATTCCAGACAACGGGAAACAGATTTCACGGGCCGATGTCGCCCAGTTCATGCTGAACGCCGTTGAAGACCAACTCTTCATCCGCCAATCGGTCGGACTGGCGTACTAATTTTTTTGAATCCATGCTACAATATCGGATAGTCAACTTTGAAGGGAACGAATAAGAAATATGAGTATATTAACAGTACAAAACTTGAGCCACGGTTTCGGTGACCGCGCCATTTTAAATGACGTGTCTTTCCGTCTATTGAAAGGCGAACACATCGGCCTCATCGGAGCGAACGGTGAAGGAAAATCTACGTTCATGAACATCATCACGCGTAAGCTCCAGCCGGACGAAGGCAAAATCGAATGGGCGAAAAACGTCCGTGTCGGTTACCTTGACCAGCACGCTGTCCTCGAACGTGGGATGACGATTCGGGACGTGTTAAAAAGCGCGTTCCAATACTTGATTGACACCGAAACACGAATCGGTGAGCTCTATATGGAAATGGGCGATGCGACACCTGAACAGATGGACGACATGCTCGCCGAAGTCGGCGAACTGCAGGAAATGCTCGATTCGAACGACTTCTATATCATCGACGCGAAAGTCGAAGAAGTCGCACGCGGTCTCGGTATTTTAGATGTCGGACTCGACCGTGACGTCACGGACCTCTCAGGTGGTCAGCGGACGAAAGTATTGCTCGCGAAATTGCTTCTCGAGAAGCCGGACATCCTCCTCCTCGATGAGCCGACCAACTATTTGGACGAGGCCCACATCGAGTGGTTGAAGCGTTATCTCCAGAACTACGACAACGCCTTCATCTTGATTTCGCACGATATTCCGTTCTTAAACAGCGTCATCAACTTGGTCTACCATATGGAGAACCAAGACTTGTCACGCTATGTCGGGGACTACGACAAGTTCATGGAAGTGTACGAGATGAAACGCTCGCAGCTTGAATCGGCTTATAAACGCCAGCAGGCTGAAATCGCCGACTTGAAAGACTTCGTCGCCCGCAACAAGGCACGCGTCTCGACGCGGAACATGGCGATGTCACGCCAGAAGAAACTCGATAAAATGGACGTCATCGAATTGAGTGCGGAACGTCCAAAACCAGAATTCCGGTTCTTGCAGGCACGCACGTCAGGTCGTCTCATCTTTGACGCCAAAAATCTCGTCATCGGTTATGACGAGCCGCTCTCACGCCCGCTCGACCTCCAAATGGAGCGCGGTCAGAAGATCGCCCTCGTCGGTGCGAACGGGATCGGGAAAACGACGCTGTTGAAGAGTCTTCTTGGCATGATCAACCCGCTTGAAGGAACCGTCGAACGCGGTGAGTTCTTGGAGATCGGGTACTTCGAACAAGAAGCGGCCGTCAGCAACAACACGTGTATCGAAGAGATTTGGAGCGAATTCCCGTCCCTCAACCAGCAACAAGTCCGCGCCATGCTCGCGAAATGCGGTCTCATGACGAAGCATATCGAGAGTAAAATCGCGGTCCTCAGTGGTGGAGAGAAGGCGAAGGTCCGTCTCTGTAAGCTCCAAAACAACGAATCGAACTTGCTCCTCCTCGATGAGCCGACGAACCACTTGGACGTCGATGCGAAGGAAGAGTTGAAGCGCGCGTTGAAGGAATATAAAGGCAGTATCCTACTCATCAGCCACGAACCGGAGTTCTATCAAGACATCGTCACCGACGTCTGGAACTGTGAATCGTGGACGACGAAAGTATTCTAATCCGTGTAGAGGAAGTGGCGTATGGCTGGCCCGATTCAAGTAAACGAACGCATCGTTCTGTATGACATCATTCGAGGGTTTGCCCTGTGTGGCATCTTCCTCGTCAATATCCCCACGATGCTCGGGAGCGACTGGATTTCCGGTGGCGCCGACTATACGGGGAGCGATTTACTCGTCCGGACGCTGTTCGATTTGTTCGTCCAGACAAAGTTTTATACGATCTTCTCGCTCTTGTTCGGGATCGGCTTCTCGATTTTCCTTGAGCGCTCGTATGCGCGTGGGGACTCGGTCGGCCGCTACATCCGGCGCATCGCCATCTTGTTCCTATTCGGACTCGTTCACCTGGCCATCTGGTCGGGTGACATCTTACATACGTATGCGATGTGGGGCTTGTTGCTCCCTCTGTTTTATGGGCTGAGCAATCGCGCGATTTTGACATGGGCGTGGAGTTTGTTGATCGGGAGCTTTTTACTGTTCTATGTCTCATCCATGTACTTAGAGGTATGGCTCGGATTTAGGTTTGTTGGTGACCCCTTTCCGGCCGTCTTTAATTCCGGATTCGGTCCATGGTTCGACTATCGTTTAGACGAAGAGATTTTTGACATGTTCCAAAACTCCTTTTTTGTCGGAGTTGAAATTCTAAGCCTGTTCTTGTTCGGCCTGTATATTGGACGCGAACGGAAACTCCTCACGTGGAGCATCCGCGGATTGACGCGCACGGCCATCATCTGTGCGTTAGTCGCCCTTCCGTTCTTCGCAGTCATTGTTTGGCATCACTACGGTGGCGGTGCAGCCTATACCGCGACGAATTCTGCGGCCGTCCTCGTCTCTGGCAAACTGCTCGCGACGGCGTACGTCTGTCTGTTCACGATCGCCGTCCGTAACGGACGCGCATTCCGTCCGCTACAGGCGCTTGGCCGTATGGCGCTGACGAACTATTTGACGCACACGCTCGTCGTCGTCCTGCCGGTCATCGCCCTCGGCTACTACGGTCGCCTGTCGTTGACGGAAGGATTGTTCTTAAGTATCGCGATTTTGATTGCCCAAGCGTTCTTCTCAATGTGGTGGCTGAAATCGCATCGATACGGTCCGTTCGAGAAATTATGGCGCATCGGAACGTATGGACGACAAAAACAAGCATCTTAACCGCAAAAAAGGCTCGGAGCAGATTGATCTGCTTCGAGCCTTTCTCGTTTCTTAGTTCGTCGCCGCTGCTGTGAGCACAGGCACAATTTGTTTTTTACGTGAGACGACGCCAGGAAGTGTCGCGAGACCCTCCACCAATTTGACGTTGAACGCCTGTTCGAATAGATCAGTCTTCTTACCCACAACGAGTGCCTCTGAATCGTTCGTCAAGATGTTCGTGATGGCGAAGACAAACAAATCGAGTTCTTTGTCTAACATCTTCACGGCCATTGCCGCTTCGACTTCAGCTTTACGGCTCAATACATCGTTCGCGTCGACCGTGTTCACTTGAGCAATCTCGATGCGGTAGTCGCCCATCGCAAACTCTTTCGCGTCGAGCGAGATGAGTTCTGGGATCGTCTTTTGGCTAAGGTCCGCTCCGGCTTTCAACATCTCAAGACCGTATGTCTCGATGTCTGTACCTGAGATCGCTGCGAGTTCTTTTGCCGCTTTGATGTCCTCGTCCGTGCATGTCGGTGACTTGAACAAGAGCGAGTCCGAGATGATCGCCGATAGCATCAATCCTGCCATGTCAGGCGCGATTTCGACACCGTGCTCTTTATAGAGTTTGAGCAAAATCGTCGCCGTGCATCCGACCGGCTCCGCCCGATAGTAGAGGGCATCCGCTGTTTGGAAGTTGGCGATACGGTGGTGATCGACGACTTCGAGGATGCGTACGTCCGCGATGTCTTCCGCGCTTTGTTGGAACTCGTTATGGTCGACCAAGATGACCGAGTTCACTTCGTCCGAGACGCGTTCCACGAGGCGTGGTGCTTTGACGCGGAAGTGGTCGAGCGCATATTGCGTCTCCCCGTTCACTTCACCAAGGCGGATCGCCTCGGCGTCCATCCCTAACTTTTTCTTGAGCTCCGCGTAAGCGAGCGCCGAACAAATCGTATCCGTATCTGGATTTTTATGTCCGAAGACTAGTACTGTACTCATCATACATTCTCCTCACTATGATAGTTTTCCCTTATCCATTATACCGTCTATACTCATTCTTTCAATTCCCAAACAAAAAGAGCCACCAGGGGCTCTTTACGCTTGTTCGTCTTCGTCCGTCTTTTCGAGGTCCGAATGATCCCCTTTTGAATCTTCTTCGTGCGAGATATCCGGTTGGTCTCGTTTCAACTTCTCTTGTTCTTCTTGTTCACGCTTTTTATCTTGTTCTGACATCTGTCTCATCCTTTCGGTTTTGTCATGTCGTAGACTGTTCCCCGAGCTGGATGGCTTCAAACGGATGTATTCTTTCTGTTAACAAACTGTGATGTCACGCTTGAACGAAGACGACCTCGTCGCCACGAATCTCGACGTTGACGTCTTGTCCTTGGAACAACCATTCATCCTGTTCAGCCACGACGAAGCGAATCCCGTCCGCTTCCGTTTCGACCGCCGCGTTGTCGATATCTTCTATGATGACCCCCACTGAGAAACCGTGCGTCAAATCGGTCGAACCCCCATATTTAGCGAATAAACGCACCGTCTGGCCTGCCTCGACCTCCATCTCATCTTTAAAAAATTGGAGTGCTTCTTCTGTCACGTTAATCTTCATCTGTCATCCTCCTCTCGACTTCTGTCTCCATTCTAATCGTTTCAGAAAAGACGAGCGAGGAAGTTGCCTAGAGTGTCGTCCCCGGCAAATACGTGACCGTTAAACTGTTTGTGACCGAAGCTGCACCGTTCATTTCATCAAACGTCACGTCGAACAGCGTCCGGCCGATGTCTTCATTTGGCGAGTGCATCGTCGACAGACCGAATGCCTGACCAATCGGATGACCATCGAAGCCGAGGATAGCGACTTCATCGGGGATGCTGACACCGCGACGGCGTAATTCCCCTAAAAAACCGAGCGCCACATAATCTGACGAGAAAAAGAGCGCTCGAGGACGCTCTTGTTGACGCAGAAACGCATCGGCCAGTCCGATCCCGTCCTCGCTCGTCAAGTAACCGGTCCAAACCCATCGCTCACGCGCAAGTTCGACTTCATCGAAGTACGCCTGCTGACGCGCGATCGAGCTTGTACTGTCTTGTCTTGACAACACGATGCCGATTTCGGCATATCCCGCTTGCGCCAACACGCGCAAACCGGCGACGAACGCGGTGTAATGATCGACGTGGACCGAAGAAATCGTCTGCGGCGCCCCGACGGTCGCGACCGCGATCGGACCAAATTTTCGATACGTTTCCATCTCATCGAATGACATCGTATGGGATAACAGGATCGCCCCATCGACTTCACGGTGCTTCAATAGATCAAGCGCTTGCCGTTCTTGGTCGAGTTGATACTCTGTCTGCCACATGACGAGTCGATAATCTCTTTGGAGGGCAGCTTTCGCGAGCCCGTTGACGAACAGTCCATAATACGGATGATCCAAATACGGCAACACGACGACGAAACGTTGCGTGCGACCGGTCGATAACGTCAGCGCCTGCTGATTCCGTAAATAGCCAAGCTCGGCCATCGCCCGTCGCACCCGCTCCCGCTTCTCTTTCGACACATACGGATGCTCGTTGAGCACGCGCGACACCGTCGTCACGGATACGTCCGCGTATTTCGCGATATCTCGGATGTTCGCCATTCCGCTTCACCTCAATCTGTCAGTCTTTGCATATAGTGTACCCAGTCTGACTCCTGACTGTCACCTTTCGCAATCACTTGCTTTCGGATGGCTTGGACGAGGCGGAACCGTTCTTCGACGGGTAGATGAAGAAACTCGTCTTGAAAACGGGCGCACAACATTCTTCCGAGCGGCGTATACAACTGATTGATGACGAGTTCGTAGACGATCCCACTACACCATGTTTTCCACGTTATCGGATTCATGAGCTTTCCCTCCTTTGACTTAACCGTACAGTCTGAAACGCGTTTCAGAGCAAGTACTATTTTTATTTCATCTATTTCCGAACATTCAACGCTTACATGAGGATATTTAAAGTTTTTTCGCTCAAAATCATTGACGACAGCCAGCTCATTTTGTATAGTCATCAAGTTGATAACGTTAGTTCAACGATTGTCGGACATTATTGTTCGGAAATTACTAATTATAGGGAGTCCTACTCATGAACTTATTTCAATTGAAACAACATGGTACGAACGTTAAACAAGAAGTGATGGCAGGCATCACAACGTTCGTGACGATGGCTTATATCTCTGTCGTCAACCCGGCAATTCTGTCAGATGCCGGCATCCCGTTCGCCCAGGCATTCACGGCGACCATCATCGCCATCTTGATCGGTACCGGGCTCATGGCGTTCTACGCCAACCTTCCGATTGCCGTCGCCCCAGGGATGGGACTGAACGCATTCTTCGCGTATACGCTCGTCGCCCAGCAACAGATCACGCCGTCCGCCGCGCTCGGCGTCGTCTTCGTCTCATCGGTCTTCTTCTTGATTTTGTCGCTGTCACCGATTCGGACGAAACTGATTCAAGCCATCCCGGCCTCGCTCAAGCACGCCATCACGACCGGTATTGGTTTGTTCATCGCCTCGCTCGGATTGAAGTTGTCAGGACTCATCGTCGCCGATGAAGCAAACCTCGTTCGCCTCGGGGACTTGTCGTCGCCAAGCGTCCTGCTCGTCCTCGGCGGTTTGATCGTCTCGGCCCTCTTGTTCTCACGGAACGTGCCGGGCTCACTCCTCATCGGGATGGTGCTCACAGGCATCGCGGCCACCTTCATGGGTCTCTTGAAGATTGAAGGCGTGACGGCGATGCCGACATTGCCGGAAGGACTTATGGTCAATCCGCTCACGGCGTTCTCGGACGTCATCCAGTACGGTTTGTTCGGTGCCGTCTTGTCGTTCTTCCTCGTCACGTTGTTCGATACGACCGGAACACTCGTCGGTGTCGGAAAACAGGCCAACCTGTTGAAAGAAGATGGGACGATCGAAAACGGGCACCGCGCCTTGTTCGCCGATTCGCTCGCGACGATGGGCGGCTCGCTCGTCGGGACGAGCCCGTCGACGGCTTATATCGAGTCGGCCGCCGGTGTCGCCCAAGGCGGACGGACCGGTCTTACGACAGCGGTCGTGGCCGCCATGTTCGGACTGACATTGTTCTTCAGCCCGCTCATCGGTGCCATCTCTGGTGTTGCCGCCATCACGGCACCGGCCCTCATCATCGTCGGTGCGCTCATGTTGACGAACGTCCGTTACATCGACTGGACAGACTTCAGCGAATACTTCCCGGCGTTCATGACGATTCTCATCATGCCGCTCTCAGGCAGTATCGAACGCGGGATCGCCTTCGGTTTCATCCTGTATCCGATTTTTAAAGCGATGAACAAAGAAACAGTCCACCCGCTCATCTACTTGTTCGGCGCGCTATTCATCCTGGAAATGTTTTTCTTATAAGTTAGATTCGAGCCCTCGTCGACCGATGAGGGTTTTTCTGTTATCGGGCAGGGTAATGCTGTTTTATAGCAGTCATCTTCTGAATATTGATTCATTATCATTTAGTTCTCAATTAGACAAGATTTGACATTTTTTTGTGAGAATCGTTCCATTTTTCTGTTTTGAACTCGTTTGTTATGGAATAATAACTGTGAAACCGTTTTCGATTTTGACTAAGAACAGGAAAGAAGGAATGGACATGCCTAACGTGGCGCTGTTCGTCACTTGTCTCTCCGATACGTTGTTCCCATCGGTAGGACAAGCGACGGTCGAACTATTAGAACATCTAGGTTGTGACGTCAGTTTCCCATTTGAACAAACGTGTTGCGGGCAGCCCGCTTACAATAGCGGCTACCATGAAGAGACGAAAAAGATTGCGAAACATATGATTGAGACGTTCGAGAAGGCGGATGCTGAGTATATCGTCGGTCCGTCTGGATCTTGTGTCATGATGATGCGCGACTATCCACATTTATTTAAAGATGATCCCGTTTGGAAGGCGCGGGCCGAGGCTCATGCGGCGAAGACGTTCGAGTTGACGCAGTTCATCGTTGACGTGCTCGAAGTGACGGACGTCGGGGCCAAGTTCCCAGCCAAGGCAACGTATCATGCGTCTTGTCATATGACGCGCCTCCTCGGAATCGAGGCGGCACCGGGCCAACTCCTTAAAAATGTCGACGGATTGACGATGCTCCCGCTCGACAATGTCCACAACTGTTGTGGCTTCGGGGGGACGTTCTCCGTCAAGATGCCAGACGTCTCGGTGCAGATGGTCGATGAGAAAGTCGAGTCGATCTTGAACTCGGGAGCCGAAGTGTTGATTGGGGCTGACGCTTCATGTCTGATGAACATCGGGGGACGTTTGCATAAACAAGGTCATCCGATCAAAGTGATGCATATCGCGGAAGTGTTGAACGAAGGGGTGAAACAAGCATGAGTATGGGGATTCGGTTAGATGAGAAGTTTCAGGATCGACGTAAAGACGGAATCGACAATCCGTTCATGCGTCAGGCCGTCAGTTCGGCGCAAAACCGTCTGCGTGACGGTCGTTTAAACGCGGCAGGTGAACTCGGGGATTGGGAAGCGTTCCGGGACCATTCGGAAGAGATTCGCCAACACGTACTCGAACATCTCGACTATTACTTATATCAATTGAGCGAGAACATCTCGAAACGAGGCGGCAACGTCTTCTTCGCCGAGACGCCGGAAGAAGCAAACCGTTATATCCGGGAAGTTGTACGCGCCAAAAACGCCAAACATGTCGTCAAATCGAAGTCGATGGTGACAGAAGAAATCGGGCTGAACGAGGCGCTCCATGAGGAAGGTTGCACGGTCGTCGAGTCCGACCTCGGGGAATGGATCCTTCAACTCGATAATGATCCGCCGTCGCATATCGTCGCCCCGGCCCTCCATAAAGACCGGAACGCCGTCCATGAGACGTTCACGGCCCACGGCTACGAAGGGACGAACGACCCGACCGAGCTCGGGCGCTATGCACGCCGTGAGTTACGAAAAGACTTTTTGAAAGCGGAGGTCGGCATCACCGGCTGTAACTTCGCCATCGCCGAGAGCGGTGCCGTCGGACTCGTCACGAACGAAGGGAACGGCCGCATGGTGACGTCGCTTCCGGACACTGTCATTTCCGTCATGGGGATGGAACGGATCGTCCCGTCGTACGAGGAGTTCGAAGTACTCGTCAATATGTTGTGCCGGAGCGCCGTCGGTCAACGACTCACCTCGTACATCACGACGTTCGCTGGCACGCGCGATCACGGCGAAGTCGATGGACCTGAGGAGTTCCATCTCGTCATCGTCGACAACAAACGTTCCGGCATCCTCGGCACACAGTTCCAATCTGTCCTTCAATGCATCCGTTGTGCGGCCTGTATCAACGTCTGTCCCGTGTACCGCCACATCGGTGGTCATGCCTACGGCTCGATTTATCCGGGTCCGATCGGCGCCGTGCTCGCCCCGCTCCTCGACGGCTACGAGAATTATAAAGAGTTGCCGTATGCCTCGAGTCTATGCGGTGCCTGTACGGAAGCCTGCCCGGTCAAGATTCCGCTCCACGAGCTATTGATCGAACATCGCCGTGTCATCGTCGAAGAGAAAAAACAGTCACCGTTCGTCGAGCGCATCGCCATGAAAGGCTTTGCGGTCACGTCGTCGAGCCCGTTCTTGTTCGAAGCGGCCGAACACATCGCGCCGTTCGCATCGTCCCCATTCACGAAAGCGGGACAAATCGAGAAAGGCTTGCCGGCCTGGACGGATTCGAAAGA
The DNA here is from genome assembly GCF_018618085.1 of Exiguobacterium sp. s141. Taxonomy (NCBI): domain Bacteria; kingdom Bacillati; phylum Bacillota; class Bacilli; order Caryophanales; genus Exiguobacterium; species Exiguobacterium sp. s141. The sequence continues at coordinate 97,187 of NZ_JACSLJ010000003.1, forward strand.
CTTGCCGCAACCCGCCAAGCAGACGGTACGGGATTGGTTCAAGAAACGGGGGAATGTAGAATGAATCCAGGAACGATCACCAATCGCGAAGACTTTCTAAAACGAATCGCCGGACAGCTCGGACGTGACGTCGACTTGACGCCGCCGAAACGCGTGTATAAGCACCGCCCGCAAGACGAGGTGCTGAAAGACGCCTCTGACGAGGAACTGCTCGAGACGTTCCGGATGGTCGCGACACGCATCCATACTGACGTCGTCGAATGCGAGTCGGCTAACCTCGATGATACACTCCGTCTCTTGATTGAACGGTATGATGGGCAGAGCATCATCGCGGAACGTGACGACCGAATCCAGGCATGGGCGCCCCAAACGAGCGAATCGTTCGACTGGTGGGATGCGGAGCGGCCAGAAGACAGCCGTGCCCTCGCCGTGAAGGCCGATATCGGTATCACGATTGCCGACCAGGCCCTCGCCGAGAGTGCGACGATCGTCCAGTACGCGGCTCCAGGGAAGTCACGCACAATCAGCTTGTTGCCGCGCGACCATATTGCCATCATCCCGAAATCGGTGCTCGTGCCGCGGATGACACAGGCAGCCAAAAAATTAGCCGAACTTGACCGCACCGGTGACCTCGCCTCGCCAAACGGTGTCAACTTCATCTCCGGCCCATCGAACTCAGCCGATATCGAGATGAATTTGATTGTCGGCGTCCACGGACCTGTCCGTGTCGCCTACTTGCTCGTCCATGACTTATAAGGAAAAAGACTCGCCGCGTGATGAAGCCATTCACGTAGCGAGTCTTTTTGTGTTCAGTTTATTCGACCGTGATACTCCCGTTTGAGCTCGTCAGTTTGACTTCAACCGCTCCGTCCCCGAACGTCCGCTCGTTCGCCCGATCTCCGAACAGCTCGACTTTGCCGTTTCTCGTCTTAGCCCGAATGACGGCGTCACGCGGATCTTGCTTCAGACGCATATCGATGCGGCCATTGTTCGTCTTCAGACGGATTGGATGCTCAATCACATCAATCACACAGTCGATGCGGCCATTCGAGGTTTTCCCCTCAATCGCTCCTGTCACGTCGTTAATATCGAGGCGACCGTTCGACGATTGAATTTCGAGGCGGTCGACGTTCGAGGCGCCCACTTCCACACTACCGTTCGATGATTGCGCGTCAAGGATCTGTCCTGTTATCGACGTCAAACTGACTTTTCCGTTCGAGGAACGGAATGAGGCACGATCGGCGCGAACTGTGTGGGCCGTGATGCTCCCATTCTCACTCTCGACGTCGACCGACGTGGCGTCAACATTGCTCATATTGCACGAGCCGAGACGGTTTTTGATCATGACTTTTTCATACGCATGGCGCGGCAGCTCGACGTGTAACACCGGTGCTTTCGTGACGATCCAGGAAAATAGGTTCGACAGACCGAAACGACGTTCTGACTCAATTCGGATTTCGAGCGTGTCCCCAACGATATCCATCGTCACCCCGTGATCCCGTTCCGTCTCGAGCGTCGCGTAGGCAAAGCCGTCATCAGATGGGACGACTTTGACGTGTGCTTGCAGGACGTTGATCGAGACGTTTCGGAACGCCACGTTCGGACTTTTCACAATAGCCAGTTCCTTTCGCTCTGCAGTGAGTGGCTCGACCGTGCCGAGCAACTCGCTCGCGAGTGCGCTTGGTGTCCCGAGCTCTTCGACCATTGCCGCATCACTTTTCCCGTCGAGTCGTCCGCTCGCAAAGTACTCCGACACATCCCGTAAAACATCAACCCGATCGATGACGCTCATTCCCATCAGTAACCGTTCGAGTTCCAATAAATACTGTTCTTCTGTCATTTGTCCGTTCCCCCTTCGATCAATTCGTTGACGCCGGTCGTGAACGTCTCCCATTCTGCGCGTAGTTCCGCCAAATGAGCTTTCCCCTGCTCCGTGATGGCGTAGTACTTTCGCGGTGGTCCTTCTGCCGATTCTTTTAAATACGTCGTGAAGTACCCGTCTGACGTAAGCCGCCTTAAAAGCGGGTAGACGGCTCCTTCTGAGATGGCGACTTTTGCCGAAATGGCTTGCACGAGCTCATACCCGTAGCGGTCATGCGTCTCGACGAGCGCGAGCACACATAAATTGAGTACGCCTTTCTTGAACTGAGGGTTCATTTATTCGCCTCCTCTATTATACATTAAACAATAGCTTATCATTCACTATTATTCAATAGATAATAGTTAAATTTCCGCTTATTTCTTGATTGGTGGAAACAACTGGTTCAAATCTGTACAATGAAGGAACAACACTCGCAGGATATTTGTCACAGTAGGAACGTACGCAGTTCCAGGAAGGACCGGTCTTTATGAAAGCATGGATTGACCAGCGGATCGGAAGACAGTTTTTATTCGTCTTCTATTTATTCATCGGACTGATCCTCCTTACCTCACTCGCCGTGTACATGTATACGGAAAACCGAATCGAACAGACGACGTCATCGCTCGAAAACATTAGCGAACGGCGCACAAATGCGACCGAGCTATTCGAGACGTGGCAGTCGATGCAATATGAAATGCGTGGCTATGTCATCCTCGGCGACGAGGCGATGCTCACTCGCGTCAAAGACAAACAAGAATTGATCGAAACCCAGACCGCTTGGTTCGAGACGAACGCGGTCACTGAAAAAGAAAAGACATATGCAAGTGATGCTCGGACGCTCTTCTCTGCTTATCAGCAACGCGTCATGCCTAGCCTTGAGCGTTACGTTGTCGCCAAACGCGAAGGAACGATCACTGAACCGTTCTTGAAAATGCCGACGCTCGGTAAAGTAAATCCGCAAGCGGAACCACCTGCCGATCGCAAATTCAAGATCAATTCGAAAAGTGCCGCTGACATGAGCGCGAGCATCGTCGACATGGAGACCGTATTCACGGAGTATCGCAACTCATTGAATGAAGAAGAGAATCTGCTACGGGAACAACTGGCCACACATACGAAGTGGGCCCAAGTGTTATGGCTCCTCTCTCTCTTAGCGGTCTTGCTCGTCCTCTTCATCGCCGCCCGTCCTTACGTCCAACGACTGACCGGTCAACTTCATGAGTTGATCATCAACAGTGAACGTTTGGCGGACGAACGGATCATCCCGATCCCGGCGGCTGTGTCGTCACGAAACGAGGTTGGACAATTGACGAACTCCTTCCGTCAAATGGCCTCTTCGCTCGCGACTCAACGCAATCAAGTCGAGGAAGAACGTGAGAAGACGGCGCGGCTCCTTCACTCGATTCGTGATGCGGTCATTTATGTGGAGCATACGACGCATGAAAAATTCGCTAACCAGGCCCTCTTTATCATGTTCAATCAAGCCGTCACGAAACGGAACGAGATGGACCTGTATCGCTTGGATGTTGATTTAGAAGAACTCGGCCTCCAAGTCGATCAAAAAGACTCGTTCTTCTCGTTCATGCGCCGTGCGTTTGACGGTGAGAGCATGGAGGAAAGCGTGACATTCTCGATGAATCAAGAAGAACGATTCATCCAAATGTATGCGGAGAAAATCCACTTGCGCGGTACCCGTCATGGCACGATGCTCGTCTTCCGGGATGTGACGCAAGAGACCGAGGTCGATCGATTGAAGACAGAGCTCGTCTCGACCGTGTCGCACGAACTGCGCACACCGCTCACGAGCATCATCGGCTTCACCGAGCTGCTTCGCTATCGGACGATGGCCGCGGAGCGCACCGATCAATATTTAGGGATGATTCACCAAGAGACGCTACGTCTCGAGGACTTGATTTCAAACTTATTGGACGTGCAACGGATGGAGTCCGGCAAACAGACGTACCATAGCCAACCGGAGAGCCTGCATGACATCTTGAAAGAGACGATTGCCGTCCACCAAGGCGCGAGCGAACATCATCAGCTCGCCCTCGAATGTGACACAAATCTCTATGTATATGGTGACCGCGATCGGCTCAGTCAGCTGTTCACGAACTTGCTCCACAATGCGATCAAGTACTCGCCGGATGGCGGGAAAGTGGCCGTCTGCGTTACAAATGATAAATCAGACGTCATCGAGATTTCCATTCAAGACACAGGCATCGGGATTCCGATGGCGGCATTGCCGAAACTGTTCGACAAGTTTTATCGCGTCGACAATTCGGCCAGCCGTAAAATCGGTGGCACGGGCCTCGGCCTCGCCATCTGTAAAGAGATTGCTGAAGGACACGGCGGCTCGATTCGAGTCGATTCGAGCGTCGGCCATGGCTCGACGTTCACGATTATCTTGCCAAAGTATAGTATGGAAGACCAGATGAGCAGCTAACGAACAAGGGAGGACTCGTGTAAAGCGAGTCCTCCCTTTCGTCATTGTACTTTATTTTCAGGTCCGAAAGCCGGGTACAGCGATAGACCGCCATCCGCGAAAATCGTCGCGCCTGTGACGTACGACGACTCGTCAGAAGCAAGCCAGGCCGCCACGGCCGCAATCTGTTCAGGACGCCCGATCTCATGCGTCGGGATAAGTGCCTCAAGTCCTTTTTTCTCTTCCGGGTCTTGCATTGTCTCTTCGTTGATCGGTGTGTCGATCGCGCCCGGCGCGATGCCGTTGACACGGATCTTGTTCGGTGCGTACTCGAGCGCGACCGATTTCGTGAACATCTTGACGCCACCCTTACTCGCTGCGTAATGGGTATAACCAGGACGCGGAATCACTTCGTGCACCGACGACATGTTGATGATGTTCCCTTGGATTTTGTGCTCCACAAAATATTTGAGAGCGGCCCGCACACCAAGGAACGTTCCAGTCAAGTTCGTGTCGATGATTTTCTTCCAGTTGTCGAGTTCCATCTCATGCGTTTTTGCTTCGACCTGCACCCCTGCATTATTGACGAAGATGTCCATCTTCCCGAACTCGGACACGGCCGTTTCAATCATCTTCTCGGCGAGTCCTTCTTCCGCGACGTCACCTTTCACCGCGACTGCCTTGCCGCCAGCCTCTTCGATTCCTTGAATCACTTTCTTCATCTCGTCTTCACTGCTGCGATAGTTCAGGACGACATGGACCCCTTCTTTTGCGTAACGCTCTGCAATCGCTCGACCGAGTCCTTTCGAACTGCCGGTGATGACTGCGACTTTGCCTTTCAGTTCTGGATAGTTAGCCATATCAATTCCTCCTTCGTCTCTTCTCGATTTGTAGTTCCCTCATTCCCCTCTTCGTGAAACCTTTTAGGCTGTTTTTTGAATATTTGTGGCAAATCTACTATACTGAAACAAACTATTCGTTTTCAGGGATTCTCCTGAACGACATACAACTTATTCTAATGGAGGTGACTCCCCGATTTTTGGGGGAATTTTTGGACAGTCCCATGTTATTCAGCTTATTGATCGTCGCCCTGCTCATTTTCATGACCGCCTTTTTTGTGGCGGCTGAATTCTCGATTGTTAAAGTGCGCGGCGCCCGTCTTGACCAACTCGTGCTCGAGGGAAACAAACGGGCCTCTGTCGCCAAAAAGGTGATTGAAAACCTTGATGACTCGCTATCGGCTTCACAGTTCGGTATCACGCTCGCCGCACTCGGTCTCGGTTGGATCGGTGCGGATCAAATCGAAGGGATGATTCAACCGCTTGTCGACCGCTTGAACGTATCGACATCGCTCGCTACCGTCCTATCCTTTTTGATTGCCTTCTTACTGATTGCCTTCTTGCACGTCGTCATCGGGGAACTGGTCCCGAAAACACTGGCCGTGCACGAAGCCGAGCGCTTGACACTGCTCGTCGCCCGACCGCTTTACTTCTTCACGAAATTATTGTATCCGTTCATCCACGTGCTAAACGGCACAGCCCGGCTGACACTTCGCTTGTTCGGCGTACAGACGACGGCACAGGAGACGGCGCACTCGGAAGAAGAACTCAAAATCATCATGACCGAGAGTTTCCGCAGTGGAGAAATTAACGAGAATGAGCTCGCCTACGTTCAAAATATCTTCTCTTTCGACGAACGTGTCGCCAAAGACGCGATGGTCCCACGGATGAACATGGTGACCATCGACGAAGAAGACTCGATTGAGACGATTATCGCTACCGTCCAAGAGCACCAATATACGCGCTATCCGGTCACCCGTGATGGTGACCGCGATGATGTGCTTGGCTTTATTAACGCCAAGCAGCTATTCACCGCTCAACTCGTCAAGAGCGACGCCCCGTTCGAATCGTTCATCCATCAACTCCCGCTCGTGACGGAGTTCACGCCGCTTCAAGAGGCGATGGTGAAAATGCAGAACGCGCGGACGATGATGTGTCTCGTCATCGACGAGTATGGGGGTACGGCGGGACTTCTCACGATTGAAGATATCCTCGAGGAAATCGTTGGGGAGATTCGTGATGAATTCGACCGTGACGAGCAAGCTGAGATCACAGAAGTCACACCCGGGCATTATCGCCTGTCCGGTCTCGTCTTGACGCAAGAGATCGAAGAACGGTTCGGCATCGAAATCGAGGATGATGTCGATACGATCGGCGGCTTCGTCTTATCACAAAAAGCGAATGCACGTACTGGAGAACGCTTCGTCTTACCGGGCGAACATGAGCTGATTGTTCGTGAAATCGACAATCACCGCATCGTTTTCGTCGATTTGATTTTGGCTCATAAAGACGAGATTCAACCTGAACTCGACTGACCTATTAGACCGCTCTCCCCGAAAAATCGGGGAGGGCTTTTCGTAGACGGTCCGAACTGTCGCTATATTTTCAGACCTTGTCGTGATATACTGCACATATGTTGCTTATTTGAGTGCGTGTCACTCATTGACACAACATCACCGAACAGTTCATGAATGTTCGGTCCAACAACTACAGAAAGAAGGTTACGCATGGAACGTAAACTATTTTTAATTGACGGAAACTCCATGCTGGCCAGTGCCTATTATGGTGCCGCCGCGAGCCGAACGAAAAAAGGACGCGAGGTATCTAAAAACGATCGGAGTGCCGTCATCGGTATGACCGGCCTCATCCGGACGATTCTACGTAGACATCGTCCGACTCATTTTGTCGTCGTGTGGGACGTCTCACGTGAAACATTATGGCGCCGCGAGCTTTATCCAGGCTATAAACGCCGTCGCCGCCAGACACCACCCGAGTTGAAAGCTCAAATGGAACTCATGCGCCAATTGCTTGAAGATAGCGGGATTCCGCAATATCAAGTCGAAGGCTATGAAGGAGAAGATTTGATCGCTCATATCGCTCGGAAGTTTAGCTGTAGCGCTCCTGTCGTCATCATGACGAAAGACAAGGACTTGCTTCAGCTCGTGAGCCCACGCATCACCGTTTGGCTTCAAACGCAAGAGTTGCAACAAATGCAGGCTCGTTGCGACATCAAAGACAATCGCCCGCTCCCGCTCAAGCGACATCTCGAGATTCGTCCTGAGGAGATTGCGGCGTTGTACGAAGGATTGAAGCCAAAACAGCTCTCAGCAGTCAAAGCATTGACAGGAGACCGTTCAGACGGGATCCCGCCTGTGGCCGGATTGGACGAAAGCCAATCGGTCCAGTTGATCAAACGCTTTGGTTCGCTTGATAAGCTCTATACGGCGCTAAGCGTCAAAGGCGACAAACGACAATTAATCAATGAAACGATCGCGGCACTGACGTCAGAAGAAGTGCCCCGTAACTTGAGACGCACACGTAAAAAGGCCGAGCGCAACATGGAGCTCGTCCGTCTCGATGTCACGGTGCCAGAACTCGATCACTTGAAACTCGCTCATCTTGAGCTCAGTATCAATTCAAAACGTGTCGAACAAGCGTATCAAAAACGCGGCATTCGCCTCTCGTTTGATTCGAGTCAAAAGAAAATTTCAGCACGCTAAAAAAGCGCGGACAATTAGTCCACGCTTTTTATATTTACCTTGATGCCATCATCGTCGGTGAGCGACCATTCCGGTGTCGTCCCGCCAAGCGCGCGGTTCGTCTCTGCGTCGACCAAAAGCGTCCACGCCTCCAGACCAGCCTCTTGTCCCATCGCCTGGCTCGGCCGGGCCCAGACGTTCGTCCCGATATGGTGATGATACCCGTCGGCAGCTAAAAATAAGGCGCCTGGATACGAATCGGTCGTCACCGTGAAACCGAGACGATCTTGATAGAATAATTTTGCCGCTTCTAAGGAACGTACTTTGAAGTGGACATGCCCCATCGTCGTCCCGTTCGGAAGGCCCGTGAACGGACGGTCGGCCGCCGCCTCGAGCATCGATTCATATTCAACCGGATCCGTCGACATCTTCACATGACCGTTCGCTTCATATTCCCACTGCTCTCGGGGACGATCCGCGTAGAGCTCGATGCCGTTGCCTTCCGGGTCGCTCAAATAAAACGCCTCGCTGACCAAATGATCACCTTGGCCGACTTCAATCCGTTGCTCAATCAAATGACGAAGAATCCGTCCGAGTTCGACACGGTCCGGCAATAAAATGGCCATATGGAACAAGCCGGCTGCTCGTGGATTCAGACGAACACCCTTCACTTCATGTAAGACGACAAGTGCCATTTCATGCGTTCCGAGCGTGACGCGATTCTCTGTCGTCTCGAGCACATCCATTCCGATGACGCGCTCATAATACGTTTTCATCGTTTCTAAATCATTGACGCGCAGCGTGACAGCGCCGAGTTGTATGTTTGTTAATTTCATAGTTGATCACCTCTGTCCTCAGTATACTCGCTAAGTAGGATCGACAGAAGACGGCACAAAAAGGTGGTATAGTTACCTAAAGGATACTTAGAGAGGAGTGAGACAGATGCCACTGATTTCAAGCTGTGAGGTCGATACCGCACTCGAGATGATCACGGGAAAATGGAAACCATCGATTTTACTCGCACTCATCAACGAAGACACGTTGCGGTTCAGCGAATTGAAACGTTCCCTTCCGAACATCAGTCAAAAGATTTTGACGGCCCAGCTCCGCGACTTAGAAGAGCAGGACCTCATCATCCGGACCGTCTATCCGGAGGTGCCGCCTCGTGTCGACTATCGCTTGAGCGAGTATGGGAAGACGCTCATCCCGGTGCTCGAGACGATGAACGCTTGGGGCATTCAACACGCCGAACGCATGCGCAACAAATAAATTGTCCACATGTGGATAACCCATTTCCGTAACATCATCTATCACTTATCCACAGGAGGCTCACATGATTCGTTATCCACAGTTAACCGGTCATCACTTCGGTGTGACGGCCCCTTCATCGGGTGTTCCTACTGAACTGCACAAGTTGCTCCACGAGGCCGAAGCCACATTCACTCGCCATGGCTTCACGCTTCAATTTGAACCATCGGTCTGGACGCAAGACAAAGCGAAATCGGCACCGGCAGAAGTCCGGGCCGATGAGTTGACGCGCTTGTTCCATGACGAGGCCATTGACCTGATTATTCCGCCATGGGGCGGCGTCTTATTGATCGAGCTATTAGACACCATCGACTGGGATGCGCTCCCGCCGAAATGGATGCTCGGATATTCGGACGTCAGCTTATTTTTATTCGTGTACACGCTCAAGACCGGCATCGCCTCGGCCCACGGCACAAACCTCGTCGACCTGCGCGGCGAAGAATGGGACGCGACGAGCTCGCGTTGGCTCGACGTCGTATCGACGAAAGAAGGCAAGACGGTCATCCAGCTCGCCTCGGAACAGTTCCAAAAAGAGTGGCAGCATGAGAACCCGAGCCCTCATGTGTATCACTTGACCGAGCCGACCGAATGGAAATCACTCGGTGGGACGGAAGCGACCGGACGACTGATCGGCGGCTGTATCGACGTCTTGTTGCATACGATCGGCACACCGTATGGCGACGTCGCTACGTTCCAACAGACCCATTTGAACGGGGAACCGATTCTTTGGTATTTCGAGAACTCCGAGCTCGATGTACCGGCACTCAAACGGACCCTGCTTCAAATGAAGTGGGCCGGTTGGTTCGATCATACGTCTGGCATTCTGTTCGGACGCAGTGCGGCCCAACAGCCCGTCCAAGGCTACACGGCAGAGGACGTGTATACGGAACTACAGGCATTGCTCGACGTTCCTGTCATCTACGACATCGACTGCGGACACGTCCCGCCGCAAATGACACTGATCAACGGTGCCCATGCCTCGATTCAAGTCGAGAACGGCAAAGGGACACTCATCCAAACGTTCAAGGGCTGACGCGTCAGCCCTTGATTTTTTTGATGAGCGACATCAGATGGCTGCGGAAACGACCTTCCGGGAACAGACCCACTTCTCGTTCGATCAACGGGACCCATTCATCCCCACACCCGTGACTCGTTCCAATTAATAACCCTTCGAAATAAATCGCTTGATCGACAAATCCATGCTTCGACCATTGATCATGATGCTCCAACAGTTTCAAAAACGATTGCCGGGCTGCCTCTGTCTCACCGGTCAAGGCGAAATAGACACCTTTACTCATCTCGAACGCCGCGATGAATTCTGTATTTCCGTCTAGCAGTTGGTTCATGACCACAATCTGTTGATGGAGCAGCTCCGTCTTCCGATATTCAATCGCATAGAGCGCTTCCGTCATCGCCAAGCGTATTTTCATCGTCACGTCGTCCGTGAAATTCGTGTATTGTTTCGCTTTTTGCAGCGCATCGACAATCGCCGCTTCATCTTTCAAATAGAGGGCACAAATCGCAATCGTTCGATACACATCGTCGACCCGATAATACATTTTCGTTCGTTTCATATAATCGAGCGTGTCCTCGAGACGACGAATCGCGCCCGGTAAATCGTCGTCATACAACATATTTCGGAACACCATCAACATGCTGAATTCGACGCGGGTCTTCGTCTTCATGCTTCTCGAATCAATCAATTCAATCGTATCGATCCGTTCAATTGCCTCATCAAACCGATTCCACATAAGCAGATAAAACGCTTGGCTGATGCGGGCCATAATCAATTCTTCTTTCTCCTCGAGCCGCTCAAACACCGCGATTGCCCGATCATACCACTCCAACAGTTGTTGTTGATTCCCACTATAAAATACACTGTCCGCGAGTAACGTGTACGCCTTCCCTTGCCATACCGAGTTCATCTCAACGTCCACGTAAGGGAGGAGCGCCTTCTGAACGGCCTCGTCTTCCCATGAGTGGAGACCTCCTTGCGTATATTCAATCTCCTCGACGATTTTCTGTAAGTCCTCCTCGCGAGGATCGACGAGCAATGACTGTACCGACACGTCGAGTCGTTTCGCGATTTCACGAAGGCTGCGCATCGACGTCTCTGCTTTGCCGTTCTCAATCATACTGAGCATCGATTTCGTGATGATGCCTTCAGCGAGCTGGCTTTGCGTCAGTTTTTTTTCTTTGCGTAACGCTTTAATCCGTTGTCCAATCATAGAGCACCTCTTAAAAGTTAAATTTAATTGAACTTATTGTATACAAATCGAGTGTCATCGTTTACTATAAAGTTAAATCAGATTGAACTTAACTGTAAAGGAGAATCGATATGACGACCACTTCATCAAACTTGTATGTATTATTGCTCGGAAAATTCATGTCGTTGTTTGCATCCAGTCTCTTCACGTTCGTCGCGGGACTGACGGTTCTGACGACGTCCGGTTCGGGACTACAGTTCGCACTCGTCTTGCTTGCCGGCACAGTGCCACGTGTCTTATTATCTCCGTTTGCTGGGGCGTTTGCCGACAAACTGGATCGCAAACGCGTGATTATCACGATGGAGTCAGTGAACGCCTTATTATTTTTGGCTGCTGGCATCGCGAGTCTCGTCTGGACGTTCGGCGTCCCTGCTTTCTTGATTATCACATGTCTGCTCTCTGTCGTCTCGACTTTCTTATCGGTCACGTTGTCGAGCTCGATTCCGCTCTTGTTTGACGAAGACGGGCTCCAACGCGCAAACTCGCTCATTCAAAGCACCATTTCCATCTCTAGCATCAGCACGCCATTGCTCGCCGGGGCACTGTTCACTTTGCTGCCCGTCTCGGCATTTTTGTTCAGTTCGTCGCTCTTGTTTGTCATCGCCGCCTTTCTCGCCTCTCGTCTCCACTTTAAAACGTATGACCATGTCCCCACCGAGCAATCGACTTGGAACGAGGTCCAATCTGGCTTCCACTACTTGAAACGCCAGCGCGTACTTTGGACGTTGACCCTTTTAGCAGCATTGCTCAATTTCTTCTTCGTTGCCGCAGAAGTACTATTCCCGATTGCCGCCCTACAAGAAGTCGGCGTCAGTCCGCTCCAGTTCGGCTTTTTAGAAAGCATGTTCGCCGTCGGCTTTTTAGTCGCCTCGCTCGCCCATGCGTTACCGGTCTTTCAAATCAAGCATCGGCTAGCCACGACCCGAACCGCGCTAATCATTATCAGTTGCCTCTTTATCGGACCGGCCGTCCCGCTCTATTTTGACTTCTCAGTCACACCAGCTATCGTCTTCTTCGCTGGTTTCGCCTTATTAAGCGGATTCTTCATCATCCGCGTCAATATCCCCATCCAGCTCTATTTACAGACGAACACGGAACCAAGTTATCTCGGTCGCGTGATCGGTGTTCTCGAATCCCTCGCCATGGGCATCACACCGTTCGGATTCATCGTGTTTGGCCTATTGAGCGAATGGATGCCGGTCGCTTCACTCTATACGATTTGTATGCTCTGCCTGCTCACCATTACGTTGTTCGCGATGTATCGGATCCGTCACGACATCGCTGCCGAAAAAAGCAAATGTGTCAGCGAAAGCAGAAAGTGCGTGAACACAAAAAGACATCGAACGTTTTTCAGTTCGATGTCTTTTCTGTTGATGGAAGGACGCGTTTCTCTAACAAGAACGGTCCGAGTGGGATGACCGACGCCATGACGGCGAGGACCAACACTTTGAAGCCCCAGTTGAAACGCCATGCCATATAGACGGCTGCCGCCACGTAAGCGACGAACAGGAAACCATGGGCGGCGCCGACGATACTGACAGCGAGCGGCATGCCCGCCAAATACTTGAGCGGCATCGCGATGAGCAACAAGAGTAAGAAAGACACTCCTTCTGTGTATCCGAGCCATTTAAAATGTGTCGCGTTCATATTCGTTCTCCTTTTCAATCGATGCTACGTTCATCGTAGCCGAAAGTGGTGAGGTTTGTCACAGGAGAACGTCATAAAGTCGTTACGCTATTTGACGATTTGGTGAACGATGCATGACTTTTGTTTCCACGAACTTGCGAAGGAACAATCCATCGACGCCAAGTTTACCAGCATTGTAGCCTGCGACGAGAATGAGGACTGATACGATTAACATCGTCGGGTTCGTGCTGACCGTACCTGAGAGCAAGAACGCCATGTTCATGACGAGACCGAAGAAGGCTGCGCTACGTGTGAGGGCACCCACTAAGAGTCCAAGACCGACTAGGAATTCACCGTATGGGATCAACACATCGAACAAGGCTGCGTTCGGGATGGCGAAGTTTTCAAGGAATGCTGCCCACCAACCGGCAACGGCTGGGTGATCACCCGTGGCGAGAGAAGCTGCGTTTTGAAGATATCCTTCTGAACCAAATCCGCCTGTGATTTTGCCCCAACCTGCTGTGAGCCAGTGATAGCCGAGCCAGACGCGAAGGACTGTCAAAATACCGGTGGCGACGTTGTGGTTCTGCCAAAATTTTGTGAACATGATAATTCCTCCTTAGAATGAGTGAATGATGACTTATATGTGATTACATTCACAATATACCATCCATGTTCATCTTTTCACATAGGTTAGGACAAAAGTTCACGTTTCGTTCATATGTGCGTCACAGGTCAGTCACTTTTTGGAAATTAGTCAATTCGAAAAGGACGTCCGCGAGGGACGTCCTTGTTTGAGTTACAACTTCACCTCTTGAGGTGGCTGTCCTTTTTTATTCATCACGCGCATCGATTGTGGCGCGATTTTTAAGATGACGAGTTTTGGATCATCCGGACCTTCGAACCAACCTTCGAGTTTCTCGTTCCATACCTTTTCTTTCATCGATTCATCGTCAGATACACTCGTCTCGCCTAAAATCTCGAGGTACGTATCCCCGACGCCGTCCCCGTCATAGCCAATCAAAATATGTGTATACGGATTATTTTTCAGTTCATCCACTTTATCCGTTTCTTTCGAAGTTGCGGTGTAGAGCGTCAAGTCATCATGGAAAAATGTCATATAACGGCTGTGCGGCTTCCCTTTATAAACCGTTGCCATTGTCCCTACGTTACTATGATCTAAAATCTGTTTTGCCGTTTGCATTGCATCCATTCTGAAAAACCTCCTTGTGGTAGTCACTCGTATATTGATTCCCCCGGGGCAAGTGATTAAACACGCGGACAACAAAAAACCTGCTCGCCGAAGCGAGCAGGTTATAAAATTCCTTAGAAAGGAAGATTAGATTTTTTCAACGTTAGAAGCTTGTGGTCCACGAGCTCCGTCAGTGATTTCGAAAGTTACTGCTTGGCCTTCTTCAAGTGTCTTGAAGCCGTCGCCTTGGATTGCTGAGAAGTGTACGAATACGTCGTCTCCGCCTTCCATTTCGATGAAGCCGTAACCTTTTTCTGAGTTAAACCATTTTACTTTACCTGTGTTCATAATGAACCCTCCTGAAATAAACGCTGTGCGTTCTAGTAGTGCCTTACTAGAAAAAACTGACCAATAAAAAATCACAAACCTCTAGGATTATCTTAAACGAAAAATAATCCAAAGCGTTTTGTGAATTATGTTTCCAGCTATTCTTAATTAAGCACATATAGAATATACCATGGATAAATGCTTCTGTCTACTAAATACTTCGGTTTGCTAAAAATACTTCTAAAACGGGTACATCCAATTGTAGTGAACGCTAGGAGGATGAACCATATGACAGCATACATTGACCGTTCGAACATTGCCGCCACGATCGCCCAGCATTCGAATTGGGCACTTGATAAGTTACTGACGGAAACACTCGATTGGCATGAGGCGACTCGACGTACGGCCTATCCCGATCAAGCAAAAACTTATCTCTCCCATTTGCCAATGACGGAGCGTATCGTTCCAGTGACGAGTTCGTTGCCGCTTGAAATAGTAGAAGGAATCGTCCGCCCGGTGTGGATGCGTCGGCTCGACGCCGAGCACTTGAACTTGAGGCAAATGACGCGTCAGCACGTCGACGTCACCGATTATGGCGCCATCGGGGATGGGCAGACGGATTGCACCCTCGCTTTCCGGCTCGCCCTTAGGTCGAACCGCCACGTCCACGTGCCGGCCGGCGTATATATCGTCCGCGGCATCCGTATCCCGTCGAACTGTGTGCTTGAAGGGGCAAGCCAGCAGGAAACGATCATCAAGCTCTCGGACCGGGCCCCGAAACATCGACGATTACTTCGAAATGCGACTCCCTTCGCCGGCAACCACCATATCGAAGTCGCACATTTGACGCTCGACTGGAACGTGGAGCGCCTCGGTGACGTCGACCGGACGTCGAGTGGCGATACCGCTTCGAGCGCGTTGACGTTCGCGCACGTCAAATTCGGTTGGATCCATCACGTCACGGCGAAAAACGCGGGACTGCATGCCTTTGATATCACTGCACCCCACTATCATTACTTGGGAGACGGATTACGCGCCAAAAAAGGTAGCCGCTACGTGTGGCTCGATCATTGCGAGGCGACGAATTACGGCGACGATGGCATCACGACCCACCATAGTGACGCCATCTATATCACGAACTGCTATTGTCATCATCCACACGGACGCACCCATGCCCATGGATTCTCGAACTCGAACGGAATCGAGATTGATGACGGGTCACGCCATGTCACACTCGTCAACAATATGAGCGAGGGTTGCTTCGGGGGCGTCGAAGTGAAGGCGCACGGGACGTCTTCAGCCGCTCACGACGTCCACATATTCGGACACTTCTCATATCACGATAATCGCTCGTTCAACTTCCGGCACATCAGCCACCACTTGGCTGATGATCCGCAGTCGAAGACGGCACGCTTCCTTTCAGGGACGAACCTCGTCTCGATGGAGCCGGTCCGTTCCAGTCTTTATAAGAAGTCTTCTGCGCGTAGCCTTGTCATATCAGCGTATCAAGACGTGTTCATTCACGGGTTCACGGCGATTGGGAATCCTGAATATGACTATCGTGGAAATCCGGCGCTCGCCGTTCAATACAAGTCTCGGAACGTCCGCTTGAAACGGATTGCGGCGAGCGGGTTTACTTCGGGACGGGCCGACATCGAACTGTTCGGCGGCGATAACCGGACCGATCACGTCACAATCGAGGACGTCATTTGCCGTAACTCGGCCCCGGTCGCGTTGAAAGTCGGCGGGCAACTGACGAACGTCATGCTCCGTCGGATTGAAGGCGAACAAAAAAGTGGAGATGTACTCATCTCCACGAGTAGCCCGATCGAGGCCCATGATTTATTCGCTTATGGGTTTTCCGATCGCGTACGCAATGACGCTTGAGCCGACTCGACGAGTTCATCGAGCATCGCCTCATCTAAATTGAGTGAACTCACCGTCTGTTTCGCCATCATGCGGACGATGGCTTTGTCGAGAAAGCCCATTCGTTCGAAATCATAGCCGTTGCCGACGACTTCGACGAAATAAGCATGTGCCCGCAACACTTCTCGATAAGCATCCTCGAGTTCTCGTTGCCGTTCGGCCGCAGTCGGCGTACCGGCACATAAATAGAGGCCGAGCGGTCGTTTGAGCAGTTGGGTTTCGTTCCTGTGCAGCCAAGCCGTCATCTCGTCTTGAATTTTGCCCATCCGGATCGAGCTGCCGACAATCACATGGTCGACCGTCTCCCACTCGACATCCGGCTGCTCGACTACATTTTGGATGTGAACGTCTCCCGGAAGCCGTTCGGCCAACAAATGGGCAACTTTCTCACTCGTCCCGTAGCGGGTCGAATAAGCGATTAACGTATTCATCGCGTTTCCCCCTTTTCGTTCAGACTCTACTATCCTTATTCCCGAAACGGGGCATCTTTACTAACGACACAACAAAAACTCGCCACGGAGGCGAGTTTTTTTCGTCACACTTTATACACTTGCGCTTCATACGGACGAAGCGTGAACGGTTCGATCGGTTCCATGTTCCCGATGACACGTTCTGTCACGTCATACGGGAGTTCGCGTGTCACCGTCTCATCCGAGAAGTTGCAGAGCACGAGCCACGTCTCCCCTTCGAACGTTCGAGTGAAGGCGTATACCGCTTCATCGTCTGGGAGTAACAGTTCATACTTCCCGTAGACAACGATCGGATTTTGTTTCCGGAGCTGAATCAACTGGCGATAGTAATGGAACAGCGAGTCTGGATCACGCCGCGCCGCTTCCGCGTTCACGGTCGTATAGTTCGGGTTGACCCCAATCCAAGGTGTTCCGGACGTGAATCCGCCTTGCGCCTCGGCCGACCACTGGACCGGTGTCCGCGAGTTGTCGCGCCCACGTGCGTGAATACCGCGGAAAATCTCATCATGCGTCAATAAGCCATTCGTCGTGTAATCCCGATACGCGTTGAGTGTCTCGATGTCACGGTACTCATCAATCGAGTCGAACGCCACGTTCGTCATCCCGAACTCTTCACCTTGATAGATGTATGGCGTCCCTTTCAGCATGTGCAGGAGCGTCGCCAGCATCTTGCCAGAGACGACACGATACTCGTCCGAGTCGTTCCCGAACCGTGAAATGGCTCGCGGTTGGTCATGGTTGCTCCAGTAGAGACTGTTCCAGCCATCTTCTTCAAGACCTTCTTGCCAACGCGAGAAGATTGTCTTCAAGTCCGTCAACTTCCAGTCCGTCGGATTCCATTTGCCGAAACTGCCGTTGCCGACGTCGACGTGTTCGAAATGGAACACCATGTTCAACTCGTCACGGTCTGTTCCTGTATAAAGCTTCGCCTCGTCGACGCTGACGCCCGGCATCTCACCAACCGTGATCGTATCGTATTTCGACAGGACCTCACGATTCATCTCCTGCATGAACTCATGGATGCGCGGCCCATTGAAGAAGAACGGTGTGCCGTCCCCGTAACCTGTCCCCCGCGTCTCGCCGTCTGGATAACTCGGATCTTTCGAAATCATGTTGATGACATCCATTCGGAAACCGTCGACCCCTTTGTCGAGCCAGTACGTCATCAAATCGTATACTTCACGGCGCAACGTCTCTGACTCCCAGTTCAAGTCTGGTTGCTTTTTGCTGAACAGATGCAAGTAGTATTCGTCGCTTGCCTCATCGTATTGCCAGGCACTCCCTCCGAAGAAAGCACCCCAGTTCGTCGGTGGCTGACCGTTCTCGCCTTTTTTCCAAATGTAGTAGTCCCGATATGGGCTGTCTTTTGAGGAGCGCGACTCCATGAACCATTGGTGTTCGTCCGACGAGTGGTTGACGACGAGGTCCATCATAATTTTGATGCCGTGACGATGCGCTTCTTCGAGCATCGCATCAAAATCGTCCATCGTTCCGAACTCATCCATGATGGCCCGGTAATCGCGGATGTCGTATCCGTTGTCGTCGTTCGGTGAATCGTACACCGGCGATAGCCAGATGACATCGATGCCGAGTTCCGCCAAATACGACATCTTCTCGGTGATTCCAGGGATGTCCCCAATCCCGTCACCGTTCGAGTCATTAAAGCTGCGCGGGTAAATTTGATAGACGACCGCTTCTTTCCACCATTGTTTCATGTTTCATCCTCCTCATACGTTCTGTCGATTTCATCGTACCCGCTCCTCGCCTTGATTTCTATCCATGATATGATGAGAATATGCACGATTTTGCTATTAAGAAAGGATGATTCGATGGAAATTGGCTTTTGTGGCTATTCGTATCATACAACGACCTACACTTTTCCTTCCCCTAATCGATTGGAGACGTATTTGATTCGCTTGCAGACTGAAGGCACGGCACGAATCGTCGTCAATGGAGAGACGTATACGGTACGGCCTGGCGATTTGTTGCTCGTCAAACCTGGTGACGAGTACGAACTGCATGTCGACACCCCGGCGAGCGGAGATTATCATCTCTTCTGCAACGGTTCATCACTTGATACGTGGTGGACTGCGACGAATCGTTCCCGCATCACGTCCATCTCGATCGACCCTCGCCTGTTGTCACTCTGGCAACACATCACCGAAGAGGCACGACGCCCGACGACTGAACAAAGTCCGGCCTTGATTGAAACGCTGATTGAAGCCTTGCTTCTCATGCTCGACCGTTCCGTCCAAGAAGTGCAAGCGAACGTGCGGCCACCGGTCGTGTCACGCATGATGCGTTATATAGAAGGAAACGTCACGAGCGACTTCAAAGTGGCGGACGTCGCCGACGCGGTCGGGCTCAGTGTATCGCGGACCGTCCACTTGTTCAAAGAAGTGACCGGTATGACGATTGTCGCCTATGCCCAATCGATTCGACTCCAGCTCGCCGAAGAACAGATGCAGTATACGCAACACTCTCTCGAACGGATCGCCGAGCTGTCCGGATTCCGCTCCTATCCATATTTTCATCGAATCTTTAAACGAAAATATGGCGTCGCACCAGGGGTTTATCGCACACTTCAACAAAAAAACGAAAAAAAATAAAAAAAGAGTGATCCATTTTTTGAACCGCTCCGTTAGATGGGTGTAAACAACGACAACCACTCAAAAAAAGGAGCGATTACCCATGAAGAAGAAAACAATGAACAAGATTGTAGCACCGGCACTCGCACTCGGCTTACTCGTCCCATTGAATGCACAGGCAGCGGATCACGCGCCGACAGCAAGCACACCAGCAGGTGACTTACGAGCCACGCTCGATCAATTACTGTCTGAGCATTACGTCTTAGCCGTCACATCGATGATGAAAGCTTATGATGGAGCACCAGACGCTGAAGTCGCGATGAAGGCACTCGATCAAAACGCACTCGACATGACACCGGCCATCGCTTCAATTTACGGAGATGAAGGCGCAGCCCAGTTCGAAGACATCTTCGCTGGTCACAACGACTACTCAGCTGACTTCGTTGAAGCGGCTAAATCAGAAGACAAAGAGCTTCGCGCTGACGCTGAAGCTGAGGTCGACGAATTCGTCGAAGAGTTCTCAACATTCCTTGATGCAGCAACAGAAGGTAACTTACCAAAAGACGCAGCCGCTGACGTACTCGAGCTTCACGAAGACCAAGTTCTCTCAGTATTCGACAACTATGTCGCAGGTGACTACGAGTCGGCATACATGACGTACCGTGAAGGGTACAAGCTCATGTTCGACATCAGTAAAGCCCTCTCAGGCGCAATCGTCACACAGATGCCTGACAAGTTTGAAACTGCTGCTGACACACCGGCCGTCGAGCTTCGTTCAACATTGAACAGCCTTGCTGGTGAACACTTCGCCCTCGCAGCAATCGGCATGCAAAAAGGCTACGATCAAGCAGAAGACTTCGACTACGTGAGCTGGGCTGAAGATCAGAACACACTCGATTTCAAAGCAGCCATCGGTTCAGTCTATGGTGACGAAGGTGCGGCCCAATTCGAAAAAGTATGGAACGGGAACCACATCACAGCCCAAGGTGACATCGTTGCCGCTACACTCGAAGGCGACGAAGCTAAAATTGAAGAAGCACGCATGAAGCTCGACCAGTTCGCTGTCGATTTCAGCACATTCCTCGATGCAGCGACAGAAGGTAACTTGCCACAAGAAGCTGGCCAAGAAGCCATCAAACAACATGAGGCCCTCGTGCTTCAAACGTTCGATCAGTATGTAGCTGGTGATGCGGATGCCGCTTGGATGTCATTCCGTGAAGGATACGCGTTCATGTTCGGTGTTGGTGAGACACTCGGTAACGCGATCGTGACACAAATGCCTGACAAGTTCGCTGAAACAACAATGCCTGAAGAGATGCCTGAAACAGGTCTCGGTGGTGCACAAGAACAATCAATGAACACGCTCTACGCTGGCCTTGCTGTACTTGGCGGAATCTTACTCGCCTTCGTAACGCTTCGCAACCGTAAAGTGTCTGAACAATAATTCAATAAGGAGGGAGCCCCATGAACAAGCGCCATTTGTTTCTGGCGCTCTCTCTCTTTTGTTTTGGCTTCTGGACGTGGACGAGCGCCCAAGAATCGTCGTCACCACCTGTAGAAGAAAAACAAATAGAGGAGAGCCCAGATTTATCGGCTGAATTCTCACTTCTACAGGAAGAGGTGAAGAAGCTCCGATTAGCCGAGGAAGAGGAAAGTGCCAAGGCCGCGACACCCGTCCAACTTCAAATTCCTAAAATCAAGGTCGACACCGCAATCGAACAGGTCGGTGTACTCGACAACGGACAGATGGGCGTCCCAAAAGACGAGAACCAAGTCGGTTGGTTCGAGCCCGGCGTCAAGCCAGGCAGTAAAGGGAATGCCGTCATCGCCGGACATGTGGACAGTAAGACCGGCCCCGCCGTCTTCTATGAACTCGATCAGCTGAAGACAGGCGATGACGTGACAATTATCGACGAGAATGGCAACACGTTGACGTTTCGTGTCACAAAAACAGAGAGTTACGATACGAAAAACGCACCAATCGAAGACATCTTCGGAGCGACCTCGAGTCGACATTTGAACTTGATCACGTGTTCCGGTACGTTCGGTGACGGCGGTTATGATGAGCGCTTCGTCGTCTATACCGAACTTGTCGATACCAAGATCAATACCGAAGTCGAACTTGATGCACCGACGAGCGTCGAACTCCGCGGGAACTTATTGACGTGGCACGCCGTCCGTGACGACGCCGTCATTGGCTATCGCGTCTACGAAGTGGCCGATGGTGAAACGACACATATCGAAAGTATACCGTCGCACGCCCGGAAGAGCATCGAGGTCACGAACGAGCAGGCAGCTTATTATGTGACAGCGATCGATCAACTCGGGAACGAGTCGAAGCCGTCTCAGACAGTGAAGTAGACATAAAAGGCCCTTGGATAAAAAATCTAAGGGCCTTTTTTCTGTTTTCCATATATAGTGAATGTAGCAAATAATACATCGATTTAAGATAAGGAGTTTCAAGTCATGAGGACTCAACTTTCAAAACCTTTTGCAAATCAGTTGAAGAGAAGAATTCGCACCATTTGGGGTGTGAACGATTCGCATTATTGGTATCCTCTTTCCACCTCTCGTCGACTCGATGTGATTGCATTCGATAGCGATTACATTGAAGATGTTGATCAAAAAATCGAAGAAATCCGCCAATGGATATGGGACCAAGGGACGGAGCTAATATTTGAACTGCATGAGGACGGTACGCTATGGCAAATCGACACCGCTTCATTAGATCCTTGTTATGATGGTCGGTATTTAGAACGTTATTGGTTTGACCAAAAAAT
This sequence comes from Exiguobacterium sp. s141, assembly GCF_018618085.1. Classification (NCBI taxonomy): domain Bacteria; kingdom Bacillati; phylum Bacillota; class Bacilli; order Caryophanales; genus Exiguobacterium; species Exiguobacterium sp. s141. The sequence continues at coordinate 119,492 of NZ_JACSLJ010000003.1, forward strand.
GAACTGGATTATTTATGCGTCTCATGAAAGTACGATTAGCTTCGGAGGGACTGGATTAATCACATCACTCCAATTCCACTGGTCGGATTGGCAGGAGCATCTGTCTGCTTTAGACAATCTATTCTTTAAGTAATGAATTTCACAAAAAAACGCACCCATTTTTGATGAATGAGTGCGCAGTACTTATACAAAGCAAGGAATCTGCGGATTGAACGTCTTGTTGTTCTCCGTCATAACCTGCTTTTTAATTTTGCCTTCTCCGAGATAGACGATACGGTCGGCGAGCGCCTCCGCATCCTCTTCATCGTGGGTAACGAAGATGGTCGTCGTTCCCGTCTGTTTGAGGAGGCGGCGCAAATCGTCCCGAATGCGATGTTGGAGCGACGTGTCCAAGTTGCTGAACGGCTCATCCAAGATGAGGAGCGATGGTTTCGGTGCCAACGCACGCGCGAGCGCGACACGCTGTTGCTGACCACCACTGAGCTCATACGGATAGCGATGACGGAACTCGGACAAGTTCACGAGCGTCAGCATCTCTTCGACACGCTCGTTCCGCTCTTTCCGGCTCAATTTATGCAGACCGAAGCGGATGTTCTTCTCAACGGTCATATGCGGGAAGAGCGCATAGTCTTGGAACACCATCCCGACACCACGCTGTTCAGGCGGCATGAACTGGCAATCGTCGCAACAGACACAATCGTTGACGACGACGACGCCTTGATTCGGCATCTCAAGTCCTGCGATGAGGCGTAAAATCGTACTCTTCCCAGAACCGCTGTCACCGAGAAGCGAGACGATTTCACCTTTCGTGATCGAGATTGAGAATCCTTTAATCGTCTCGGCTTGCGCACCTTTATAGCTGAAGTGTAAATCGTTGATTTGAACAAACATTAGTCGGCCTCCTTATCAAGCACCTTATGGAACACAAAGATCAACAGTCCGCTCATGAGCACGATGACGATTGAGGCGAGCGCGGCCTCATGTATCTTCTCGTCACTGACATATTTGAACGCCTGTGTGGCGAGCGTCGAAAAATTGAACGGCTGTAAAAACAGCGTCAGCGGCAATTCTTTCATAATATCGATAAAGACGAGGATGAACGCGCTCATGATCGCCCCTTTAATCATCGGGATGTCGACTCGGAAGAACGTCTGCACCGTTCCCCAGCCGAGCATGCGCGACGCTTCCGTGAACGATTTGCCGACTTTCTCAAATCCGCTCTCGATCGAGTTATAGCCGATGGCGAGGAAGCGGATGACGTAGGCGAAGATGAGCATGATGAGCGTCGTCCTGAACACGAACGTCTGGCCTAAATCCAAGGCGAGCGCCACGTTCAGCACCCACTCATCAAGCAGCAAGAACAACGTGATGACGGCGATGGCGATGGCCGCTCCCGGAATCGAATAACCGAGCGTCGTCACTTTCGAGATGACGCGTGTCATGTTCGACGGGAACAGGCGCGTGTAGTTGGCGATGATGAGCGCGAACACGAGAATGATCACGGTCGCAATGAACGCCACGCTCACCGTGTTCCAGACGAGGCGGAAAAACTCGGCCGTGAACACTTGTTCGAACGTCAATACCGTCCAAGCGACGAGCTGCACGAACGGGATGAGGAACGCGACGGCGAAGATGGTCGCCACATAGCCGAATACGGCGTAGCGGTGCCACCCGTTCAATTGTCTCGGTTTGAGCGGCTTCACTTTCGTCGTCGCATAGCTGAACTGCTTCCGACCTCGGACGAGACGTTCCATCGTCAAGATGGCGATGACGAGAATCATGAGCGTCCCGGCGAGTTTCAGCGCCGAGGACGTATCTTTCATCCCGAACCACGTACTGAAGATGGCCGTGCTGAACGTTTGAATCCCGAAGTATTTGACGACCCCATAGTCGTTCAATACTTCCATCAACACGAGGCTGACCCCGCCGATGATGGCGACACGCGAAATCGGGATGACGACGGTGAAGAAGATATCCCATGAGCCGCGGCCGAGGATGCGGGCGTTCTCAATCATCGAGGACGATTGGTTGTGCAAGAAGGCCCGCGTGATCGTGTAAATGTATGGATACAAGAACAGCGTGAAGATGAACACCGTTCCTTGAATCGTCATGATGTTGAAATACGTCTGGTCGACGGTGATGCCGAACTCATTGCGTAGCGTCGTCTGGATGACGCCCGTATAGTTCAAAATCCCGTGATACGTGTATCCCCCGATATAAGGCGGGATGGCGAGCGGTAAGATGAGCGCCCATTTGAAGAACTTACGGAACGGGAAGTCGTATACCGTGACGAACCAAGCTAAGCTCGTCCCGATAATCGTCGTCAGCAGGCCGGTCGCAAGCATGATGAACAGGGTATTGCGTACGTAAGTCGGCAACAAATACTCGCGGATGTGTTGCCAGTTGTCATTGACCGGTGCGAATAGTTCGACCAAGACGACGACACCTGGCAGGACGATGAACAAGAGCGCGATAAAGCTGAGGATGGCCCATCCATTCAGTTGTCGTTTCAGCGCGTACCAGTTCATGTCGTACAACTCCCGTTCTTCTTTCGTTCAGTCACTTCCTGTCCCATCATATCAGGTTCAACGCTCTCGTTGTACCGCTAGCGTGTCGAGAAACGCAAAAATCTTCGGCCTGAACGTCTGTTCAAGCCGAAGTCTTCTTATTTCCAGCCCGCTTCGTTGAAGACGCGGATGGCTTCTTGCTGGTTTTCACCGAGGACAGACAAGTTGATGTCCTGCTCTTTGAACTCACCCCATGATTTAAGGAGTTCGTTCGGTTCAACCGATTCATTTACTGGATACTCGTAGTTTACGCTCGCGAACTGCTCTTGTGCCGACGGATCAGACATGAACTCCATGAGCTTCTTCGCGTTCTCCGAGTTCTTCGAGGCTTTCGTCATCGCGATTCCTGAGATGTTCACGTGTGTCCCCGTCGTATCTTGGTTCGGGAAGAAGACGCCAAGTTGTTCAGCGACTTTCTTCTCTTCCGCATCTTCCGAATTCAACATGAGACCCATGTAGTAGGTGTTCATAATGGCGACATCACCTTCACCGGCCACGACTGCTTTCGCTTGGTCACGGTCGTTCCCTTGTGGGTCGCGTGCAAAGTTGTTGACCATGCCTTTCGCCCACTCTTTTGCCTGGTCGACACCGTTCACTTCGATGAATGAGGCGAGGAGCGAGATGTTGTACATGTTCTCAGACGGACGGACGAGTACTTTGCCGTTCCACTGTTCTTCTGTGAGTGCTTCATACGTTGACAAGTCTTCTGGTTTCACGCGGTCTTTCGCATAGACGATGACACGCGCCCGTTTCGTGAGACCGAACCATTCTTTATCTGTGTCACGATATTTCTCTGGGACGTTCGACTCAAGCACGTCGCTATCGACCGCTTGCAGGTGTCCCGCTTCTTTCGCTTGATACAAGTTCCCTGCATCCGCTGTGATGAAGAGATCGGCTTCCGTGTTATCGCCTTCTGTGTTCAAACGCTCGAGCAACTCATCGCTCTTCCCTTCGACGACGTTGACTTTCACGCCTGTCTCTTCTTCGAACTGCTTGTAAAGCTCTTTATCGACATCATAGTGACGGCTCGAGTAAACATTAACGACTTTTGACTCTTCTGCTGTCTCGTTGTCGCTTGAAGTCGTCGTTTCTTCTGTGCTGGCGCAAGCCGCAAGAAGCGATGTTGTGAGCGCAGCCGAAAGGCCAAGTGCCATGTACTTTTTGTTCATTTCATAATCCCCCACTTATTCATCTCTATTATTGGTAATGATAATTACTCTCAGTTACTATCATCACTGATAATCATTCTCACGTCAACCTTTTTTTGAAATCGTTTACCGTAGTTATACGTATATAACTTAACAGTTTTGACCTTATCATTTCTTGACTTTAAAACGACTAGCCCTCTATAGTGAAAGAGAACAAACCGTCTGGTCGGTACAGAAAGGAGGCATGACATGACAAACCGATCAATGATCACGAAACAGAAATTGTTGGATGCCGCGACGGATATCATCATGGAGCATGGTGTGCATCATCTTACATTAGATGAAGTCGCCAAGACGGCTGGCGTCTCGAAAGGTGGTCTCCTGTATCATTATCCATCCAAAGAAGCGCTGTTGACCGCCATCGTCGAACGGCTCCAAACCGAGCAAAACGAGTTGTACGAGTCGCTTCAAGCGGACGGCAACGGTCCTGTCGAAGCGTTCGTCCGCCTATTTGACGAGACGAAACTCCATCCCGAGCGTTCACCGATTCAAATCGACGCCGAGAAGATGATTGCCTTCTTGACGCTGTTCGCTGTCGACCAAGAGTACGCCGAACGGTGGAAGCATGACCTCGACACGTTCTTCGCAGCGTTTCAACAGACGAGCGACCCCGTCGAGACGATGATCATCCGTTATGCACTCGAAGGCATGATGATGTCCGAGCACTTCAACGTCGGCGTCGCCCCCCCTGCCTTGAAGCACGACATTATCGCTCGCTTGATCGAGCGAGCCCGGCATATCGATGCGGGTAAAACAGACTAAACCATCAGAGGAGAAATGAACCCCATGCAGAAAATCACGTCCTTCTCCGTCAACAACAAGTTCGCAGTCTGGTTGATGACGATCATCTTGACAGCCGCCGGAATTTTCGCCGGCTTGACGATGAAACTAGAAACATTGCCTGACATCACGACACCGACCGTCTCGGTGACGACGATTTATCCAGGAGCCTCACCTGAACAAGTGCTCGATGAAGTGAGCACCGTGCTCGAAGAGCGCTTGAAGAGCTTGAACGGTGTCGAACAAGTTCGTTCGTCTTCGTTCCAGAACGCTTCAAACATTCAAATTGATTACGACTTCAGCACCGACATGGAAGAGGCTGAACAACTCGTCAAAGACGCGCTCAGCAACGTCGAGTTGCCTGAAGCCGTTCAAGACCCGCAAGTGTCGCGTCTCAGCTTTGACGCGTTCCCGGTCATCGGGGCAGCCGTCTCGGATGAGAGTCTCGATTTGGCTGAATTGACGAAATTGGTTGAAGATGAGTTACAACCAGCGCTTGAAGGTGTCGAAGGCGCTCAGACCGTGCAAATCGCCGGACAAGAGATTCGTCGCGTCGAGCTTCAGTTCGACGAGGAGGCACTTGCCGAATACAACTTGACGGAAGACACGGTCAAACAGTTGATTCAAGCGAACGATGCCCGCATCGCGCTCGGCTTGTATGAACTCGGTGATACGGAACAAGCCGTCGTCATCGACGGGAAGTCAGAGACGCTCGAGGCGTTCCGCGACCTCCAAATCCCGTACTCACCCGCACAAACGGAACAGCCGGTGCCAGGTGCGCCAACAGAACTTCCGACTGGCGAGACTCCACAAGTCCCGACTGAAGTGCCAGGTGCCGTGCCACCAGCCAACATCCCGACGACTGTCCCGACCGTCGCCTTGAGCGAACTCGCGACGATTGAAGACCGCGGGATCGAGGAATCGATTTCACGGTCGAACGGGGAACGTTCCATCGGGATTCAAGTGACGAAAACACAAGATGCGAACACCGTCGACGTCGTCAACGCCGTCAAAGACGTGCTCGCCGACTTCGAAGCCGACTATGACACGGCCAAAGTATCGGTCACGCTCGACCAAGGTCAACCGATTGAAGAATCGGTCGAGACGATGGTCTCGAAAGCGTTGCTCGGTGGCTTGTTCGCCATCTTGATCATTCTCGTGTTCCTTCGTAACTTCCGCTCGACGATTATTGCGGTCATCTCGATTCCGCTCTCGCTCCTTATGGCATTGATCGTCTTGAAACAGCTCGACATCACGCTTAACATCATGACGCTCGGCGCGATGACCGTCGCCATCGGACGCGTCGTCGACGACTCCATCGTCGTCATTGAGAACATTTACCGCCGCCTCACCCGTCCGAACGAAACGTTGCGAGGCAAAGAACTGATTATCGCCTCGACGAAAGAAGTGTTCATTCCGATCGCGTCGTCGACGATCGTCACAATCGCTGTCTTCTTGCCGCTCGGGTTCGTCACTGGCTTCGTCGGTGAGCTGTTCTTACCGTTCGCCTTGACCGTCGTCTTCGCCTTGCTCGCGTCATTACTCGTCGCGATCACGGTCGTACCGATGATGGCCGACTCGTTCTTTAAGAACCGCGATAAATTGAAACCAGAAGAAGGACCAGGGAAGCTCGCGCAATGGTATCGTGGTGTCCTCAACTGGTCGCTCAACCATAAACTCGTCGTCTTCGGTCTCGCGACAGCACTCTTAATCGGAAGTTTCGCCCTCGTCCCAGCCATCGGGGTCAACTTCTTGAACCAAGAGTCGGAGAAGACGCTTTACGTCACGTTCGACCCAGAACCGGGCCAAACACTTGACGATTCGATTGCGGCAGCTGAAATCGCCGAAACTTATTTCATGGAAGAGCAAGCAGACGCGACCGACGTCCAATTCACGGTCGGTGGCGAGAACCCGCTCAACCCGGGGAACAACAAACAAGGGATTTTCATCGTCCAGTATGACCCGGACACAGAAGATTTCGCTGACGTCAAAATCGCTGACGTCGAACGCTTGAACGAACTCGCTACAGGCGGGGAATGGAAAGAGCAAGACTTCGCCGGCGGCGCCGGCACGAGTGGCGTGACGTACAACGTCTATGCCAACTCGCTCGAAGATCTAGAAGCCATCGTCCCGACATTCATCGAGACGATTGAAGAAGAGACGGATTACGTCCGTCAAGCGACGTCCGATCTTCGCGAATCTTACGTGCAGTACACGTTCAACGTCGACCAGCAAGCTACTGCTGAGGCAGGCGTCTCGGCCGCTCAGCTCGCCCAGACGATTGGACAGTTCCAAGCGCAAGAAAGCCCGCTTTCGACCGTGACGATCGATGACAAGCAACTCGATGTCATCATCCCGACAGAACAAGTCACGTACGACAGCATCGAAGAGTTGCAAGAACAAGAAGTGACGACGCCGTTCGGCCCTCGGCCAATCTCGGACTTCATCGAAGTCGAGGAAGGTACGACACCGGATACGCTCGTCCAACGCGACGGGAAGCTCCTCGCTCGCGTCAACGTCGAGCTCAGCACGGACAAAGCGACGGAAGCTTCGGCTGCTATCGAAGAACGTGTGTCTGACATCGAGCTCCCGACTGGTGTCTCGTATGACGTCGGTGGGGTCACTGAACAGATTCAAGAATCGTTCACCCAGCTCGGTCTCGCCATGCTCGCGGCCGTCGCCATCGTCTACTTGGTGCTTGTTATCACGTTCGGTGGTGCTGTCACGCCGTTCGTCGTCCTATTCTCGCTCCCTTACGCGATTATCGGGGGACTTGTCGCTCTCCTCATTACAGGCGAGACGATCTCGGTATCTGCCTTGATTGGAGCGCTCATGTTGATTGGGATCGTTGTCACGAACGCCATCGTCTTGATTGACCGTGTTATTCATAAAGAAGAAGCTGGTCTCTCGACGCGTGATGCCTTGCTCGAGGCAGCCGGTACGCGCCTCCGTCCAATCCTCATGACGGCACTCGCGACGATTGGTGCCCTCGCACCGCTCGCGCTCGGTCTTGAAGGTGGCGCTTTGATTTCGAAAGGTCTCGGTGTGACCGTCATCGGTGGATTGACAAGTTCAACGCTATTGACGCTCCTCATCGTTCCAATCGTGTATGAGTTCTTCGCACGGTTCCGTAAGAAAAAAGAAGCGTAATTCAAAAGAGAGTCGCCCGCACAGGGTCGACTCTCTTTTCGATTCGGTCATTTTTGATGTGTTCCACACCTCTTTCCGTACTTTTATAAAACCTCTTTGGAGAGAAGAACTTCACTTTTTGATGATTGCCTAACCTTGACCTGTACAAATAAATCTGAGAAAATTCTTACGTTTTGAACGTATTCGCGAAGGGATGGTATACATGCAACTCTTTATCAAATGGATGATCGGCCTTTCGCTCTTATTCGGGTTAAGCGCGCTCGGCAATTGGATCGTCGCCACTTTAGAATGGAAAGTGCCTGGGAACGTCGTCGGGATGATGCTGTTGTTGATATTACTTATGACAAAAATCATCCGAGTCGAATGGATCGAGGACAGTGCCGGCTTCCTCACGAAACATCTCGCTTTCTTCTTCATCCCGATTGCGGTCGGTCTCATGTCTTATAGTAATCTATTAAAAGCAGAAGGGATCCCGCTCTTTCTCGCCTTGATGATCAGTCTAAGTGTGGGGCTCATCGTGACCGCCATCATCTCCGGAAGACGAGGTGAAGCGTCATGACATTATTTTGGGTACTCGTCACAGTTGGTGTCTATCTCATCAGCCGAAAACTATCATTTAAATGGGCGTCTCCGTTCACGAACGTCGTCTTCTTGAGCACAACTATTTTGATTGTGATCCTCCTTCTCTTTGAACAACCGTACGACGTGTATGAACCGGCCAAAGATTTGATCACGATTTTACTCGGCCCGGCGACCGTCGCCCTCGGTCTGCCGTTGTACCGCAACTTGCCGACGCTACTCGCACGCGCGAGACGTGCCCTCAGTGCAATCGTTGCCGGTACCGTCTCGACGATTATCGTCGCAGTCATGATTGGAACGGCGCTCAAACTGACGGACCAAGTGCTCATCGGGCTAGCGGTCAAATCCGTCACTGCTCCGATTGCACTCGAACTGGCAAAACAGCTCCAAGGAGACGCGGCGCTTGCTGCCTCCATCACTGTCGCCTGTGGCATACTCGGTGCCATGTTCGGTCCGCTAATGTTGTCGCTTTTCAAAGTGACTGATCCGTTCACGCGAGGACTCGCACTCGGAACGATCAGCCACGGCATCGGCACGGCTCAAGCCGCGACAGAACATCCGCTCTCAGGGGCCACCGGGGGCGCGGCGATGGGCCTGTCCGCCATCTTCACGTCGTTTTTGTTGCCGTTTCTCCTGCCGTTCCTTCTTTAAAAAAGGCCAGCACCCTTGTTTCATACAAATTGAGTAAAAGTAGAGGCCTTAGCGCCTCTCTTTTTATTTTCAAACAATTTCGATACTTCTCAAAACCGGCTCTCATGCTACACTAAACGAGAACAGATTGATTAGAGGAGGCAGACCATGCAATCGAAATTAATTGAACGTTTAATCACGTATGCAAAAATTGATACACAGTCCGACTTCACGAGTGAGACGACACCGTCGACGGCGAAACAATGGGATTTGATTCGCCATCTCGAGGCTGAGTTAAAAGCGATTGGACTCGAGGACGTCGAGACGGATGACTATGGCTACTTGTTCGCCACCCTTCCGAGTAACGTCGACCATGACGTACCGACGATCGGCCTGCTCGCCCACGTCGATACGGCGACCGACTTCACCGGGACGAACGTCAACCCGCAACTCGTCGCACATTACGAGGGCGGCGATATCGTCTTGAACGAGGCGCTCCAAGTCATCTTGTCGCCGCGTGACTTCCCGGAGCTCGATGGCTACGTTGGACATACACTCATCACGACAGACGGCACGACGCTGCTCGGTGCCGACGACAAAGCCGGCATGGCCGAGATCGTCACCGCGGTCGAATACTTATTGGCCCATCCGGAAATCCCGCATGGCCCGGTGCGAATCGCCTTCACACCGGACGAAGAGATTGGCCGCGGACCACATAAGTTCGACGTCGCCCGCTTCAACGCCGATTTCGCCTATACGATGGACGGCGGCCCGCTCGGTGAACTGCAATACGAGAGCTTCAACGCTGCCGGCGCCACGGTCACGTTCCATGGGACGAACGTGCACCCGGGCAGTGCCAAAAACAAGATGGTCAACTCGATGAAGTTGGCGATGGCGTTCCACAACCGCCTTCCGGCTGATGAAGCCCCAGAGCATACGAGCGACTATGAAGGCTTCTTCCATCTGAACGGCTTCTCTGGCGACGTGGAGACGACGACGCTGCAATACATCATCCGCGACCACGACCGCACGAAGTTCGAGGCGCGCAAAGCGTTGCTTGAAAAGCTCGTCGTCGAATGGAAACAGAAGTACGGCGAAGCACGCGTTGACTTAAAAATGGACGACCAATATTACAACATGGCCGAGAAAATCGAGCCGGTGAAACACATCGTCGACACCGTCGCCGACGTCATGCGCGAACTTGGCATCGAACCGAAAATCGAACCGATTCGCGGTGGGACGGACGGTTCGCAACTGTCGTATATGGGACTCCCGACCCCGAACATCTTCACGGGCGGCGAGAACTATCACGGCAAGTTCGAGTACGTCTCCGTCAACAACATGGAAAAAGCGACCCACGTCATCATCCAGACGCTCCGTACGTTCGCTGAACGCGCGCGAGCATAACACATGCGCCTCCAATCGTTCTCTTCTAGAATAGAGACATTGGAGGCGATTTTTTATGAAGCATACGTTTCAAATGAACCTCGACTGGACCGGCGGACGCAACGACGTCGGAACGATCGAGGCCGAACGGTTAAAGACACAGATATCGATTCCCCCGGAAATGGACGGACCGGGCATCGGGACGAACCCGGATGAGATGTTGCTCGGTGCTGCGGCGACCTGCTATATCATCACACTTGCGGCTATGCTCGGGCGAAGCGAACTGCCTCATCAAGGCATCACGATTGACGCCGAAGGCATCGTCGACGTGACGAACGGTGTCTTCACGTATGAGACGATTCGCTACACGACACGAATCAACGTTCCAAAAACGGCCACAGATCGCGATATCACGCTCGTCGAACGAATCGCCAAAAAAGCGAAGGATGGCTGTATGATTTCACGCGCCTTGGCCGGCAACGTCGCGTTCGAACTCGACACGACGGTCACGCGCGTCGTCTGACGATGTATCGCTTTGTATCTCCCCTGCAGGAAGGGGTCATCCTGAAACGCCGCAATCGGTTCGTGATGGACGTATTGCTCGGCGACACTGTCGTCGCCTGCCACTGTCCGGTCACCGGTCGCATTGGCGACCTCGTCTTCGACGGGGTGCCTTGCCTCGTCTCAGCGACGGACGACCCGCGACGGAACACCGCCTTCACAGTGGAGGCCATCTCGATCGACGCGGACCGACAATGGATTGGAATTCATCAAGGCCGCGTCAACGATTTCGTCGAACATTGGTTGCGGACGAACGTGATTTCAGCTTTTCCTTCTCCGAAACATGTGGAACGAGAGAAAGTCGTCGATGCGTCACGAATCGACTTTAAAGTCGATGGCACTTATATCGAAGTGAAAGCACCTCTAGCCGAGTTGTTCGTAACGCCTCTCCCCCGCTTTGAACGGCGTGCGGTGACGAGACCGATCGAGACCGAACGGTTGATTCGACATCTCGAGACACTCATTGCGACGTTGCCGAAAACGGGTCGGGCCGTCTTGCTGTATGTTTTCTTATATGATGCGCCCATCTTCACCGGCAACCCGAATCGGAAACACGACTTACGAATTCGGCAGCTGATTCGCGACGCAATCGCGGACGGACTTGAAATCTGGCAAGTGAATGGCGATGTGTCTACGGAAGGGATTCGTTTAACCCACTGTGTCGAGACGACGCCTCATTTCAAGTAAAAAAGCCATCAGCGATGGCTTTTTTACTGTAATAACAGTGGGGTCACGTACGCCTCGATGATCGCAGAGATGACGAGGAGCGGTACCGCGACGACGAGGAATGTCTTCACGCCTGCCACGAACAACGCCTTGAACGTGACGTCGGTCTTTTTCCCGCGTAGTTTTTTCCAGATGTAACGGTTGAGCGACAACCCCATCGCCGCTCCGAGCAAGATGGCCGAGATTTCGGTGATACCGTGGGGCAAGATGCCGAGCACGATGACCCGGATCACGGATTCGCCGGCAACCCCAACGAGCATGGCGACCAGGCCGATGACCGCGGCGTTGATGACGACGAACATATACGGGATGAAGAGCGGGATCATCCCGAGCAGGAAAGCGAGCAACGTGACGCGCGTATTGTTCACGAATAGGGCGATCATCGTCTCGCGTGCGCTCGAATCGAACGTCAATCCTTGCGATTCAAATGATTCGCCGAGCTGAGCTAAAATTTCATCCACTTGTTCAGGGGCGATGACGGCCCTGAATAGAAAATACGACCCGATGCTCGTCACGAGGAAGATGACCCAGAGCCGGAAGAAATCTCGGCTGTAGTAGTTTGACCACGCTTCTTTCAGCGAGAGCGTTGTTTTCATGGCTGATTCCCCCTTTTTTCTCTATACGAATCAGGCTGCTGTTTGTTTCATTTTTACCCACGACTGCGCGTTTTCAAAAAACGTGATACAATACACGTCGTAAACTAATCAGAAAAACGAGGGATCCTATACATGATTACAGTAAATAACGTAAGTCTCCAATTCGGTGGACGCAAGTTGTTCGAAGACGTGAACATCAAGTTCACACCAGGCAACTGCTACGGCTTGATCGGCGCGAACGGTGCCGGGAAGTCGACATTCTTAAAAATTCTTGCCGGCGAGCAAGAAACGACGACAGGTGACGTCAGCTTCTCACCTGGCGAACGCCTCGCCGTCCTCAAGCAGGACCATTATGCGTACGAAGATCAAGCGGTACTCGAGACGGTCATCATGGGCCACGAGCGTTTGTATCAAGTCATGAAAGAGAAAGACGCCATCTATATGAAGGAAGATTTCTCTGACGAAGATGGTATGCGCGCTGCTGAACTCGAAGGCGAATTCGCTGAGATGAACGGTTGGGAAGCCGAATCAGAAGCTGCCATGGTCCTTCAAGGACTAGGGATCACGGATGCATCACACCACAAGCTCATGAGCGAGCTCACAGGTGGCGAGAAAGTCAAAGTCCTCCTTGCTCAAGCATTGTTTGGCAAACCTGACATTCTTCTCCTCGATGAGCCGACGAACGGTCTTGACCTCAAAGCGATCCAATGGCTTGAAGAGTTCTTGATCAACTTCGAGAATACCGTCATCGTCGTATCCCACGACCGTCACTTCTTGAACAAAGTCTGTACGCACATGGCCGACCTTGATTTCGGGAAGATTCAATTGTACGTCGGGAACTACGACTTCTGGTACGAGTCGAGCCAACTCGCTTCGCGTATGGCCAACGACCAGAACAAGAAAAAAGAAGAGAAAATCAAAGAACTTCAAAACTTCATCGCCCGTTTCAGCTCGAACGCCTCGAAGGCGCGTCAAGCGACGTCGCGTAAGAAGTTGCTCGATAAAATCACGCTCGACGATATCCGTCCATCATCACGTCGCTATCCGTTCGTCGGTTTCTCAATGGAACGTGAAATCGGGAACGACGTGCTCTACGTCGACAACGTCTCGAAGACGATTGATGGCGTCAAAGTACTCGACAACGTCACGTTCTCACTCAACAAGACGGACAAAGTCGCATTCGTCGGCCGTTCGGACGTTGCCATTACGACTCTCTTCAAAATCATCATGGGCGAGATGGAACCGGACACGGGTACGGTCAAATGGGGCGTGACGACGACACAGTCGTACTTCCCGAAAGACAACTCGGAATACTTCGAAGGCTCGGATAAGAGCATCTTGGATTGGTTACGCCAGTTCTCACCAGCCGACGAGTCGGATACGTTCCTTCGCGGTTTCCTCGGTCGTATGCTCTTCTCAGGCGAAGAAGTCATGAAGAAAGCATCTGTCCTCTCAGGGGGAGAGAAAGTGCGTTGCATGCTCTCGAAAATGATGCTCTCGAACTCGAACGTCCTCGTCCTCGACGATCCGACGAACCACTTGGATCTCGAGTCGATCACAGCGCTCAACAACGGTCTCGAAACGTTCAAAGGCGTACTCCTCTTCAGCTCGCATGACCATCAGCTCATCTCGACGATTGCCACGCGCATCATCGAAGTGACGCCGAACGGGATTGTCGACAAAGAAGCGACGTACGACGAGTTCCTCGAGAACGAATCGCTTCAACAGCAAGTCGAGTCACTCTATCAGAACGCATAAGAAAAAAACGATCGGCCGCGGCCGATCGTTTTTTTTATTTGACCTCGACCGTCTCCATGATGTGTTCATGGATGTCGTGTCCTTTCGTCACATGGACTTGAACGTTGTATATGCCTGACTCTTTGAATGTATGCTCACCTGCATAGCTTCCGCCTTCCGTTTCATCAAGCTTCACCCACTCGTGCTTGTCCGCTCCGTCTTTGAACACTTCGAGTTGGACGTCCGCACCCGTCAACGCCTCATGCTCAATTTCGACGTTGACTGTGAACGGTTGGACTTCATTGGCGACAGCTTGAGTCGGATCAAGGACAATGTCTGCTCCCGCGTGGTTGTGATGGTCTTGCTCAGCTTCAGCCTCAGCCTCGGCCGCCGTCTCCGGATGGCCGACCGTAACGTTAGTCGTCGGCATCGTATGCATCGAACGGGCCGTCACATGGACTTGCACCGTGTAAACTGCTTCTTCGACAAACGTCGTCTCCGCCTCGTAGACTCCATCTTCTGTGAGCGACGCTTTCGTCATCTCACTCTCTTCCTTGGCGCCATTTTTCCAGACCTCGAACTTAATCTCGTCGGCATCATCGACCGCTTCACCGTCTTGTGTGACGCGAACCGCCAACGTGACCGTCTCGTCTTTGTCCGCCGTGGCCGGAACGTTTAATTCTGCTTCTACCGGTTCCATCGACTGCACCGTCTCCGTACCACTGGCCGTTTCATCGGCTCCGCACGCCCCAAGGACGAACAGACCGACGAGACCAAATGCCACCCCGAACCGTTTCATTGATTTGCTCATGTTGAATCCCCCTATTCAATCGCTTACATTCTTCACACATTGTTCATGATAGCACCCTTTTTTAGGAAATGTGTGAGGATTGTGTGATATTTGACACGTTTGTCACTCATAAAATGAACACAAATATTAAGAGTCATTATCCAAAAATTCCTTTCCCTATTTTTAGGGTTAGACGATGTTTACCATCAAAAGGGGGTATATAAAATATATACACAGCTCAATATATGGAAAGCCTTAACATCAAGATACATACACCCAAGAATGGAGGCGAAACCAAAATGAAGAGCAAGTTTGTACGTGTGTTGATGGCCTTGTTGATCATGTTGGCACCGTTAGTCGCTTATCCAAAATCGGCTGACGCCGCCGCTTCGAAATTCATCACGAGCGTGAACACGACGAGTAAAGTTGTCGCGTTGACGTTCGATGACGGGGCGGATGGTACGAATACGAATAAGATTTTGGACATACTTGCCAAGAACAACGTCAAAGCCACTTTCTTTTTGACTGGATCAGGCGCCAATAACCATCCTCAATACATTAAAAACATCGCAGCTAAAGGTCACCAACTCGGTAACCATTCATATACCCATCCAGACTTCACAAAGTTGACCGCCACGCAAATGAAATCAGAACTTGATCGGACGGAAGCGCTCATTAAATCGCTTACTGGCAAAACGACAAAACCAATCTTCCGGGCACCGTTCGGCGCCGTCAATAGCGCCGTGTTGAGCGGAGTCGGCGCTGCCGGCTACGGTTATACGATTCAATGGAACATCGATACCGTGGACTGGAAAGGAGTCACTGCTAGCCAAATCAATACGAAAGTACAGGCGAACATCAAATCAGGCTCAATCGTCTTGATGCACACCGGTGCCGGCGCTCCAGGTACACCACTCGCCTTGCCGACGATGATTGCCCAGTTGAAAGCGAAAGGCTACAAGTTCGTCACCGTCTCGCAATTGCTCGCTTACCAAAACACATCTACCAGCAAAACGTATACCGTCAAATCAGGCGATACCCTTTATAGCATCGCCCGAGCTTACAACGTCACAGTCGCTGCGCTCGCTGGGGCCAACAAAATTACAAACTACAGTCTCATCTATGTCGGACAAGTGCTCGTCATCCCGGGTACCACTGTAACTCCTCCACCTACGACGACCGTCAAGTATACGGTTAAATCGGGTGACACGCTCTATAAGATCGCCACTTTGTACAAAACGACCGTCGCTAAGATTGCAGCCGCCAACAATATTACGAACGTCAACTCCATCTATGTCGGACAAGTACTGATCATCCCAGGTACAACCGTCACACCACCGACGACTACGGTGAAATACACGGTAAAATCAGGGGATACGCTCTACAAGATTGCGACGATGTATAACACGACTGTCGCTAAGATTGCAGCCGCCAACAATATTACGAACGTCAGCTTGATTAGCGTCGGGCAAGTGCTTACAATCCCACGCTAACCAAAAAAGTGTCCTCCGCTTTTCGGGGGACACTTTTTTATGCGCCAAGACACTCATCGACCATCGCGATTGCGACGTTCGCGTCATCGATTCCATGGACGAGCACACGACCGTCTTTAAATAAAAGCATCCGATGATTCCGCCATCGCCATTCTAATGTGAACGGTGTCTGTTTCACAGCGATGTCCGCACGCTCGAGTTGATGTGCGATTGGTTCAAGCCCTTCGATGGACCGACGGACTTGGACGACGTCACGCCCACAGAGGAGTGCTGTCTGTTGCCGATTCGGGACGAGGCTCGGATAGTCGTGAATTTGACAAGAAGGACAAGACACATCGACGAGACGTGCGACATCTAGTCGCTGTCGCGCACGTTTGCCCGGCTAGCGGCAAATGACGCATGAGACAACGAAGACACGGCGCTTCTCCCGGCATCACCGTGTAGTTCATGCCGTATGCCCCGACGCAAGAGGCAAACAAGAACGGAATGCCACGCTCGAGTGCGAAATCGTTCAATAGAAGACGCGTCTCGACGTTATCGGTTGCGTCCAAGATGAGATCAACGGACGGCAAAGGCCGAAGCCAATCCCACGAGACATCGGCGATTTGAGCGTCCAACTCAACGTCTGAGTTGATGGCCCGCAGGCGTTCGAGCGCTGCGACCGCTTTCGGCGTCTCGGAATGTGCGTCCTGTTCCGTATAGAGCGTCTGTCGTTGTAAGTTCGTCACCTCGACATAGTCGCGGTCGACGAGGATGAGCGAGACGCCGGCCCGAACAAGTTGATCGCTAACGGCCGCCCCGAGCGCGCCGAGACCGACGACGAGCACGCATTTTTCCATCAGACGTTCTTGGCCCTCCACCCCGATGCCGTGGAACCGGGCCTGCCGCGCGTAACGTTCTGGGACAGGTGTCATCGGATGTAGTCCCCTGACTTCCCGCCTTGTTTCTCGAGCAAGTACGTCGGTCCGATGACGATGCCTTTATCGACTGCTTTCGTCATATCGTACACGGTCAAGGCGGCGACCATTGCTGCTGTCAACGCCTCCATTTCGACACCGGTATCGCCTTTCGTCTTCACAAACGACTCGATGATGAGCTGTGTCCCGTCCCATTCGAACGTCAAATCGACTTTTTTCAAGGCGACCGTCACCCCTACGATGACTCCACTCACCCGTTTCATGACTAATCACTCCTTTGCCTCCCCTTTATCGTAGCGCTTGATTTGCCTCCCATCTGTATCAAACGTCACAAAAAGACACCCCCACGTAAGTAGAGGTGTGCCACTGCTTAAGCGAACGTGCGCGCCCGCGGGAATAAAATGTTGTTTTCGAGATGAATGTGTTCAAATGTATCCGATTCGAGCGCTTCTAACCGTTGATAGACAAGACGATACGTCCCACACGCTCCTTCAGGCGGCGTATAGTCGTTCGTGATTTGACGCAACTCTTTTAAAATGTCACCGGCTGCCGCGTGTTCTGACTCGAGCGAGGCCAAGATGTCATCAAGCTCCCGTCTCGTTTCAGCTGTCGGTGCCGTCTCGTGACGAAGCAACGTCGGGAAGTCTTCTGTCTCTTCTTTGACGATATGTTGTTCAAGTTCCACTTTCAATTGATTGAACAGTTGATGAATGCGTCCGAGGTGCGGATGGTTTTGTCCGTGAACCCGGAACACTTTTGTCACATATGGTGTGAGCTGTGGCAATTCGTCCGTCAAAAACTGGTGATGCTTATAAATGATGTGCTCAATCAATTCCGATGAAGAAGCAGCATCCCAATCGATGCTCTTCTCGTTCATCTCTTGCTTGCGTTGATAGAGCGCATTGACTTCTTCTAAAATGTCTTCCGTCGACCGTTTCGATTTGTCAGTCGCTTCAGCGAGTGGCCGGTTGCCGCCACAACAAAAATCGATTCGGTTCCGTTTGAAAATGTCTGCCGCTTGCGGGCATTGTTTGACGATTTCAGATACGTGCGTATCGCCCGTGAATGTCTGTGTCATCTGTCATAACCTCCATATTCATTTTGACATGTTCAGCGTAGCAAGAGTTTGACGACAAAAATGTGAAATACGTCACATTTAAGTGAACAGGATGCACGCGTTCTGAATTTGGACACAAAAAAAGCCCCTCTTGTGGAGGGGCGACGCTTAATAGGACGGCGCTTC
The DNA here is from genome assembly GCF_018618085.1 of Exiguobacterium sp. s141. Lineage (NCBI taxonomy): Bacteria > Bacillati > Bacillota > Bacilli > Caryophanales > Exiguobacterium > Exiguobacterium sp. s141. Next base: position 137,855 of record NZ_JACSLJ010000003.1, read on the forward strand.
AAATTGTTCTGCCTCGGTCGATCCGGTGAGCGCCGTCGTTGACGACTGGCCTCCCGAGATGACGAGAGACACCTCATCGAAATACCCGGTCCCGACCTCACGTTGGTGACGTGTCGCCGTATAACCGTGCTGTTCTGCACTGAATTCGGCCTGTTGCAGTTCCGAGTAGGCGGCCATCCCGCGGTCTTTATACCCGCGTGCGAGTTCGAACATTCCGAAGTTGAGCGAGTGGAAGCCAGCGAGTGTCACGAATTGGAACTTGTATCCCATCGCACCAATCTCTTGTTGGAACGTTGCGATCTCGTCATCCGACAACTTCTTCTTCCAATTGAATGACGGCGAACAGTTGTAAGCGAGAAGTTTGCCCGGATACTTCGCATGAATCGCATCCGCGAATTGACGCGCTTCGTCCAAATCAGGCTCGGACGTCTCGCACCAAACGAGGTCGGCGTACGGTGCATAGGCGAGACCGCGTGCGATCGCCTGTTCGATTCCTGCCTCGGTCCGATAAAACCCTTCTGGCGTCCGGTCGCCGACGATGAACGGATGATCGATCGGGTCGATGTCGCTCGTAATCAAGTTCGCGGCGTGGGCGTCGGTCCGGGCGACGATAATCGTCGAAACACCCATGACGTCTGCCGCGAGACGTGCGGCAATCAAGTTTTTCACGGCCGTCTGTGTCGGTAGCAACACTTTGCCGCCGAGGTGACCGCACTTCTTCTCTGAAGAGAGTTGATCCTCCAAGTGGACGCCGGCTGCACCCGCCTCAATCATCGCCTTTGTCAACTCGAACACGTTGAGCACACCGCCGAAACCGGCTTCCATGTCAGCGACGATCGGGGCGAACCAATGCGTATCGCCTTTCCCTTCCGCCGTTTGAATTTGATCGGCCCGTTGAAGCGCCTGGTTAATCCGTTTGACGACGCTCGGCACCGAGTTAGCCGGGTACAGGCTTTGGTCAGGGTACATGTGACCCGACAAGTTCGCATCGGCGGCGACTTGCCATCCGCTCAAATAGATGGCTTCGAGGCCCGCCTTCACTTGTTGGATGGCCTGGTTCCCCGTCAACGCCCCGAGCGCGTGGACGTAGTCCCGCTCGTGGAGTAACTCCCATAACCGTTCCGCTCCTTTTGTCGCGAGCGTATGCTCGATTAGTACCGATCCCCGAAGTCTCATCACGTCTTCGACCCCATATGGACGTTCGACCCCGTTAAACCGTTCCGACTGTAACATATTCTCTAGCTGCATTTGTTGTTCGTTCATATCCATTCCTCCTGTATTATATTAACTTATATATTTACTATTTGTTATATAACAGATAATGCGGGTTTAATCCAAGTATGCACAGCATTCGAGCGCCGCTTTGAATGACGAGTGCTCCATGCCGCAGCAACGACAGACGTTTTCTTCGTCACGATCTTCTGGTTTCCGGAATATGACGACTTCTTCGACCGGCTCTCTCATGATTTGGAGCGATCCGTCGGCCCGGTCGAGCACGAGGCGCATCAAATCGTTCCCATAGACGAACGCCGTGTTAGCGAGCGCCGCTGTCGATTCCCCCGAGACGATCCGACGGACGACCCAACGTTCAATCAACTGTTCGCTTTCGATTTTTTTCGTTGTCATGATGATGCTCCTCCTTTTAAGTTTGGTTCTAATGTCACTTGTTGTAAAAACTGTCGGCGGCGCCGGTGCAAAATGGGTTCCGTATATCCGTTCGGCGACTCGTCGCCTTCGAACACTAACTCTTTCGCCGCTTGATAGGCGATAGAGTGGTCTACATCTGGCGTCATCGGACGATAGTGCGGATCTTCCGCGTTTTGCGCGTCGACGACCTCGGCCATCCGGTAAAGCGTCGCTTCGACTTGTTCACGGCTACAGACTCCATGGTATAGCCAGTTGGCGACATGTTGACTCGAAATACGAAGCGTTGCTCGGTCTTCCATCAACCCGACGTGATGAATATCTGGCACTTTGGAGCAACCGACACCTTGCTCGACCCAACGGACGACATATCCGAGCAACCCTTGCAGGTTGTTCTCGAGCTCCTCGTTCACTTCCTCATCTGTATAGAGACGCGTGGCGAGTGGTACCTCGAGCAGACGCCCTCGCTCAGTTGCTGGATCAAACGAACGATTCACCAACTCACGCTGAACGTCAAACGCATCGACTTGATGGTAATGCAGCGCATGAAGCGTGGCCGCCGTCGGGGACGGCACCCAAGCCGTCGTCGCCCCGGACCGGACGTGATTGCTTTTTTCACGCATCATGTCGCGCATCCGATCGGGCATCGCCCACATCCCTTTCCCGATTTGCCCGCGTTGATGGAATCCTGCGTCAAGCCCGATCTGGACATTCAGACGTTCATAAGCATCGAGCCACTCCGATGTCTTCATCTCGCCTTTCTTGCGCATCGGTCCGAGCGTGAGCGAGGAGTGAATCTCATCACCCGTCCGGTCGAGGAATCCGGTATTGATGAAGACGATGCGTTCCTTCACTTGCTCGATACAGTTCTTCAAATTAAGCGACGTGCGTCGCTCCTCGTCCATCACGCCGACTTTGAGCGTGTGACGCGGTAACTCGAGTACATCTTCAATCGCATCGAACAAGTCGTTCGTGAACGCGACTTCCTTAGATCCATGCATCTTCGGTTTGACGATATAGATGGAGCGTTCGCGGGAATTTCGTCTGGCATCAAGATGGCGGCTCGCGATGAGCGCAGTGAAAATCCCGTCCAAGATCCCTTCCGGTACTTCACGCCCTTCCGCGTCGAGCATCAAGTCTGTCGTCATCAAGTGCCCGACGTTTCGAATAAAGAGGAGCGATCGGCCCGGAAGCGTGACTTCACGCCCGTCTTTCCCGACATACTTCCGGTCAGGGTTCAACTTCCGAGTGAGCGGCCGGCCTCCTTTCGTGAATGTTGCTTCGAGCGTCCCGTCCATCAGGCCGAGCCAGTTCGCGTAAAGGTGGACCTTGTCTTCCGCCCGAACAGCGGCAACCGAGTCTTCACAGTCGACGATGGCAGACAAGGCGGACTCGAGTTCGATGTCAATGAGCCCTGCTCGATCGACCCGTCCGATTGGGTGGTCCCGGTCAAACTGCAACTCGGCGTGAATCCCGTTATGGACGAGCAAGAGCTTATTCGGATCACTCGTTTCCCCGACATAACCGACGAGACAATCGTCTTGAAACGCGATGCGGTTCCCTTCGATGATGGCGTATGGCCTGCCCTCTGACACGAGATAGCCGTTCGCTTCTTCGTGCGAGCCCTCCCGGAGCGGAAATGTATCGTCGAGAAACTGTTTGGCGTAGGCGATGACCGCTTCACCTCGGACTGGATTATAACCACTCGACTTCGTTTTCCCGTCCTCTTCGTCGATGACGTCCGTTCCGTACAAGGCGTCATACAGACTTCCCCAGCGGGCGTTCGCCGCGTTCAATGCATAGCGTGCATTGTCGAGCGGAACGACGAGCTGCGGTCCGGCTTGCCTTGTAATCTCTGAATCGACACCCGTAACGTCGATGTTGAAATCGGGGACGGCTGCTTCGATGTAATCGATGGACCGAAGGAAACGCTCGTAGTCTTCCATGTCAAATGCTTGCTTGTGCTCGCTGTACCATTCCTGTAATAGTCGCTCATACGACTCACGTTCGTGAAGCAGTGACTCATTCCGAGGAATGAACTTATCGAGTAGGCGCCCGACCCCAGGCCAAAATTGTCGGTGTTCCTCTTCGTCAGGCAATATACGAGCCGAGATGAAGTCGAGCAACGTTTCATGTACGTGATAAGTACCTACTTGTTTGTAATGTTCCAAGCCGTCACATCCTTCCATTCAATTGTTATATATCAGTTGACTTTAATATAGACTATTATATAACAGTTTGACAACAGTTTTTTTGAAACTTTTTATTTGCGATCTATTTCAAAACCGATTAGTATACATTGTGTGACCTATCAATGATTGATTCATCAATTAGTTTTTTGAAGGAGGATACCCGATGCGCGACGCCTGTTCGCTCAGCGATGAGATTCTCTACCACGTCATCACCGTACAAAAAGAACTGGCCCAACTGTTCGATACGGAAATGGACGGGCTCAGCTCGACCCGCTTCGATATTTTGAGCAACTTGCATCACGTCGGCCCTTTGCGTCAGCGTGAACTGCAACAACGGGTCGGCGTCGATCATGCCGCCATCACGCGTCATTTGAAACAGCTCGAGACACAGGGCTTGATCACGCGCGAACGCTGCCTCCAAGACAATCGGGTCATCTTTGTCGATTTGACCGATGTCGGTCGGGAGCGGATTGCACATTGGACCGAGCAAAAGAAGTGCTTATCGGACCGTCTTTTTGTAAACATGAAGGTAGAGGAGCAACGACAGTTACTCGAACTTTTAAATACGTTACAAACCAACATTCAACATGAAAGGAAGACCCTTATATGAACACGACAACACAGAAAGACTTTATGGAAATCCTCAAAGGACGCCGCTCGATTCGCGTCTATGATGAGAACGTCAAAATCTCAAAAGAAGAGATGACACAAATCCTGGAGGAAGCAACGACGGCACCGTCATCACTCAACCTGCAACCGTGGCGCTTCGTCGTCATCGATAGCGCAGAAGGTAAAGACACACTCCTTCCGCTCGCAAGCTTCAACAAACGCCAAGTCGAGACGTCATCAGCCGTTATCGCCATCTTTGCCGACTACCAGATGGCCGATTACACACAGGAGATCTTTGATACGGCCGTCGAGCGTGGCCTCATGCCACCAGAAGTCCGCGACCGTCAAGTTGACATGATCAAAGGCATCTTCAAAGACGCACCGAAAGAGTCTGTCAAAGACAGCATCTTGCTCGACTCGGGTCTCGTCGCGATGCAACTCATGCTCGTCGCCCGTGCCCACGGCTACGACACAAACCCGATCGGTGGTTATGACAAAGCGAACATCGCGGAAGCGTTCGGCCTCGAGAAAGAGCGCTACCTTCCGGTCATGCTCCTCTCAATCGGAAAAGCCGCGGAAGACGGTTACCAATCGGTCCGCTTCCCAATCGATCGCATCACCGACTGGAAATAAGCAAAAGCTCAAGCGCCTCGGCGCTTGAGCTTTTTTTATCCGATGTATTTGACGACCTCGTTGAAATCGCGACGTGTCTTCGGCGCGAAATCACGGGCCCGATGTCCGAACGCGACCATGACTGAGAGCGACCAGGCACCTCGTTCCATGACGCCTTCCGAAATCAATAATTCGTCAATCTCCGCTTGATTGAACCCTTCGATCGGACATGAGTCGACGCCGATCTGTGCGGCGGCCGTCATCATGTTGCCGAGCGGGATATACGTCTGGCGTTTGATCCATTCTTGGAACACACGCTCGTCGTCCAACAGTCGATAATCTTGTTCTTGGAACTCACGGACCCGTTTCACCCGAAGGGCGTACTCGTCCTCGGTCCGTCCTTGGACGTCCGTGACGATGTGACGGATGTAGTCCGAGTCGTAGCGCATCGCTTCAGGCGTCCGCGCCAAGATCAACACGAAATGGCTCGCCGTTAACGCCTGTCCTTGGGCACCCCACGCGTGGTCTTTGATCTTCCGGAGCAAGTCTTCGCGACGAACGACGACGAACTGCCAAGGCTCAAAACCGAACGAACTTGGTGACAGGCGGCCTGTCTCCAAGATGAATTCGAAATCTTCCTCATCAATTTTGCGGTCCGCGTCGAACTCTTTCGTCGCTTGACGCCAACGATACGCATCTAAAATATCTTCTTTCTTCACGATGATCCACTCCCCATTTACCAAGATGACTCCATCATATCAAAACGATAAATAAGAAAGCGCTCATGGAGATTCTTTAACGGCAAGCGAACGTCCTGTACGTAGCGGAAAGGCGTCTCGTCATTCAAAAAATGTAAGTACTCATCGGCCGGATAATAGAGGATGAGGTCGACCGGACGCTGTGCGCGCTCGACCGACTCGATGATGTTCGCAACGACCTGCCGGAACACGTTCACCGAGAACGGGTTGAAGAAATAAAAGCGGTTCGCCTCAGCCGGCACCTCAAACTGTTCGGCGTAGCCGCGGACGAGCTGGACACTGCCGCGCGTCCGGTGTTTCTTGGCGTAGTTCATCCAATTCTCAAGTGCCGCTTCGTGGAAGCCGCCATCCATTTCGATGCCAATGGCCCGAACTCGGAACGTATAGGCGAGATAAAACGGGAGGCGCCCTTTCCCCGAGCCGAAGTCGACGACCGTGTCCGTGGCCGCGAGCGGATAGGCGTCACGCAACAAGTCGAGCGCCTCATAAGGAGTCGGTTCATAGCGGTGGTATTCGGCCGAGGCCGGGAACCCTTGTTGCGGTTTCGCCGTCTCGATTTGGAGCAATCGTTCATAGTCTTGTTCAGTCATGAATGTGTCCTTTCTTGGATGGCACGGAAAAACGGATGCCGCTCCATCTCTTGTTTGAACGCCTGTCGTTCTTGCCACATCACATAGCCGACGTAGAGCGGAATGAGCAACTTGAACCAACTCGGTACGAGGAGCATCCCCGTGACGGCAAGCGGGATGAGACGCAGCCATAAGTTCCGATGACGCGGCGTCCGTATATAAAGTAAGATGGCCGTCGTGCGCCGGGCGGTCCCAAACCGATTCGGTCTAGGTCGATAGAGCGGACGCTTGCGCCGGCTCGGCTTCTCGATGGCGCCCGACGTCGATAATAATGCCCGGTCAAAGGCGGTACGCAACGCCTCACTACGTTCGAGTTCTTGGCTAAGATATGGGTGGCGTGACAGCCACCCTTCTCCGACATACATCGCAAATGCAACAAGACCACTGCCGAGTACGGCCGACCATAAAGGTGAGTCGATGAGGAGCGCATACATACAAACGAACGTCACACACGTGACCGTAACTCGTAACATCCAATGGCTGTGCCGGACCGTCAACTGATAACGGATCCACGTATGAATCCCGGTCAAAAACAGGAGGCTGATTCCGAATGCGAATATAGAGGCAACGGACCAACCGTCAAGCCAAAGCACGGGCATGAACGCCGACAAAACAAAGAGGAGCATTGCACCGAGTTTGAGGGCTTGATAGAGCAACGAATCGTGCTTCAATTTATCAATTAAAGAACGTTTGGCCACCAGCGTCACGTCCGCCCGTTCGACCCAGACGAAAAACGGATTTCTAAGGAGGACGATTCCAATTCCAAGCGCCCAAACGAACATCGGCACCTGACTCACCCACTCGATTTCGCCTTGCCAAAGCAATCGGTATTGATACCCGAGAAAGATGGTGAACGGAATGACGCCGTATAGAACGACTGTCCAATCCAAGATGAGCCGCCACGTCTCCCACTGTTTGGTCACATGGGTGCGGACACGTCTAACGAACAGCTGATGTTCATTCATCGCATGACCACATCTTCCATCATATCGAACAGCGACTCGCCTCCGGTTTGCAGGCTGAGACGCAACTCTTCTTTTGTCCCGCCCGCGAGCATGCGTCCGTCATCGATCCAGACGAAGCGGTCGCATAACCGCTCTGCCGTATCGAGGACGTGGGTGACGAGAAGCACCCCGGTACCTTGACGACGTTCCGCTTCAAGTAAACGAAGCAACTGGATCGTCGTCGTCGCATCGAGTCCAACGAACGGTTCGTCGACAAGGAGAAACTTCGCTTCTTGGATGAGCGCCAAGAGGATCATCGCTTTTTGCTTCATCCCTTTTGAGAACGAGGCGATATAGTCGTGGCGAACCGTCTCGAGCCGAAACAACCGGATCAGTTCTTCCGTCCGCTCACGATTATCAACGTCCGTCAATTCCAACACGAGAGCGATATGTTCCTCGAGCGTCAAATAATCATAGTACACCGGTTGCTCGGGGATATAGGCGTAGCGGTCAATTTGCACCGTTCCACGCATCCACGGGATCGTTCCGGTGAGACAGGCGAGCGTCGTACTCTTCCCGGCCCCGTTCGATCCAATCATCCCGACGATTTCGCCCGGGCGGACCTCGAACCGGATGGCCTCGATGACCGCCTCACCGCGTTCATACCCGGCTTGTTCAATGTGAACGTTCATGAGAGAGAACCTCCCGATTTACGAATATGTTTTTTACTATGTTTATCATAACACGCAAAAAAAATGTGTCATAATATCCCTTGTCATCCTCCACATAAAGGAGTAGAACAGCATGCAACATTATTTAGCCATCGATATCGGTGGAACCAGTATCAAATACGGAGTCGTCCGATCCGATGGCACCCTACTGTCAAACAAACACGTCCCAACCCCTGCGACGTGGGACGGCTTGCTCGAACAAGTCGATGTGATCTTTAACGAAACGACCGCCGAAGCCCGCTTCGACGGTATCGGCTTCAGTGCGCCCGGCGCCGTCGATTCGACGACCGGCGTGATTCATGGAATCAGTGCACTTCCCTACATTCATGATCGTCCTTTCTTACAGGCGTTCAAAGAGCGGTACGACTTGCCTGTCACTGTCTTGAACGATGCCAACGCGGCAGCGCTCGCAGAAGGATGGACCGGTGCCGCGGCGTCGGTGACGAGCTACGCGATGGTCGTCATCGGGACGGGCGTTGGCGGAGCATTCGTCGACCATGATCAGGTGATGATCGGATCCCACTTCCATGGCGGTAAGTTCGGATATTGGATTCTCGACCCGTCTCTTCCCCACCCAGATGGGACATGGAGTAAAATCGGTGCCACGGCCGCTCTTGTCCATCGATGCAGTGAGCAACTCGGACGTCCCCTTACCGGAAAAGATGTGTTCGCGCTTCAAAGCGACCCAATCATCCAGGCGGAACTAGAGCGCTTCTGTCGCTGGAACGCGATTGGCATCTACAACCTCCAATTCGGGCTCGACCCGGAGCGTATTTTAATCGGTGGCGGCATCAGTCGTCGCCCGGAAGTTCGGGACGGCATCAAGCGACACTTGGACGCGCTTTGCGACGCGTTCGGAACGTTCCGCATCGACGTCGAGACGTGTGCCCACTTCAACGAGGCCAACTTGATCGGTGCCGCACGATTTCACATGTTGGCGCAGTGAAAAAAGGGGTTCCGCCACGAGTCTGTGATGGAAACCCTTTTATTGTGCCAGGCGGTCTTCATGAATGTGATGGTACACCTCGTCTCGAATCGCTGCGAGCGTACGCTCATGAACGATCATGTGTGCCCGAATCGTTCGGTTGACGTGTTCATTAACCTTGCCGGCCTCCAAGTGTCGATCCAACACGGGAAGGCTGAAATCGTCAATCGGCAAATAGGCGATAGGAATCACGGCGGACCCTGATTTCACCGAGACTTGCACGCCGTTCACTTCTGGAAAGAAATACGACTCATAATACGGTTCGACGGCCAGCTCTTCTTTCATCGCATCCCGCACTTCGGGAATCGTTGTCGGCAAGGCGATGAAATACACCATTTGGTCGAACGAGAATGAGACGTCTTTCAACGAGATGTCCAGTGCCTCTGCGTGTCGGTTGGCCACACTACCCGTCACAAACCGATAACTTGGACGGCTCGTAAACAAGATGGTCGCGATAAAGGCGACGGTCATGATCATGACACTGAATTCAGTCATAGCGGTACCCCTTCCCAGCGGCAGACTTGGTTTTTCCCTCGTGATTTGGCCGCATACAACGCTTGATCGGCGCACTCAATCAACTGTTCGCGTGACTGTTCGTGAAGCGTGTGCTTCGAAGCGACACCGAAGCTCAGCGTTAACTGACCACCTGGTTGTCGCTCCCCGTACATGAAGTTGGTGCCGAGCACGGCCGCACGAATCGTCTCCGCGACGTGGGACGCCTCGACTTCGTCGAACTGCGGCAAGAGAACGACAAACTCTTCGCCACCGAACCGATACGCCATCTGTTCATCCGGCACGCTTCGTCGAATGACACTCGCGAGCCGCGTGAGTAACTCGTTTCCAGCCAAGTGACCGTTTGTGTCGTTGAAATGCTTGAAATGGTCAATATCCATCACAATCAGTGACAGCTCGTCCGTTTCGCACTCCCGGAACAAGACATCCAAATCTTGTTCGAACGAACGATGGTTTTTGAGACGCGTCAACCCGTCACGAAGCGCCAACGTCTCGATGCGCTGGTACAACATCGTCTGATGGAGCGCAAGCGAGGCTTGTTCCGCAATCGGTCGGACACTGTCAATCTTTTGAGGGGTGATTGGTTTTTTATTGACGACATTGTCGATGACGAGAAGTCCGTATGGAATTCCTTGATGATGGAGCGGGAAAATTGTGCACTCGTCCATCTGTAAGTCGGTATGTAACATGCGCAGCACCGGATCGTCGGTGATGCTCGCATACACGTGGAGCGGCCGTCCCGAGTCGAGCGTCTGTTTGAACAGGTGGTCTCCATGAAACGGGATCGTCATTTTCCGAATCCGTTCATTCAACTGCTCATCGTGTGACGAGTCCGTCTCTTTCTCATCAATCAGTCCTTGGAGATCATAATGTTGTCGGGTGATTTCTTCCCAAATGTGAAACCCGTCTTCCGGATTCATCGGCCCCGTGCCCATGACTCCGTAAATGCTATCTTTTTCCAAATCAGCGAAAAAGATGATCGATCGGTTAAAGCCGAGTCCGTGCCCTGCCGTCACCGATGTCAAAATCGTTTGCAGCAATCGGTCCGGGTCGAGCGTGTCTTGCATCGTAAAACTGACTTCCCGGAACACGTTCAATTGACGGGAACTCGCCGTCAGCATCCGCAACCGGCCTGATCGTTCTCGCTTCAACTGGTTGATGTAACCAAAGAGCAGCGCGGCTCCTAGGCCAAAAAAGACATAACTGAGCAACAGCGGAAGGGATAATGTCCCGGATTGACTGTATACTAAAAGCCAGCTGACCATGATTGCAACAGTCATGCCTTTCCAGTGAAAACAGACGAGCCCTGTCATAATCAATAACAGCACTGACCAATGTAAATCATAAAAATCGAACAACACCCCGTGCCAAATCACGACAAGGCTGCTCGTCCCGGCGAGCAGCCAGCGATTCAAGGCGGGGGTCGTCATCAACCGAAGGACGTTGAGGACGATGGTGATTAGGATGATGCCGCCAATCAATAGACCATAAACCATGGTTACCCCTCGTTTCATCGAGTCATCTATACTTTTGATTATAAATCGAATCATCGAACGCGGGACCGGATTTGTCCAATCACTGACCAAACTTTTAACTTACTTGAAGTATTTTCCATAAGTTGTCGAACTCGCTTGTTTCTTCTCATATGAGTGATTTCACATAATCCTTTCATTTACTTTAGCGATGTAACGTGGAATGATGGAATTAACTAACCCATTTAAGCGAGGTGGAAGCGTGACCCGTACCGAACATCTTGAAGCAACACGGATTTTACAGCATTTGTTTAACGCGTCTTCCTTCGTCGGAATCGACTTCGGTTCCGGCCCCAATCATCATCTACTCTACTTCAGCCGAGACGGCAACGAGTCGTGGCTCTCGATTGAAGGACCTTGGTACGTCCATTCATCGGGACCGTCGTTCAACGAAGATGAACAACTCCATCACCTCGTCGAACTCCGACGTGAACGCGTCCGTTCCATCCTGTTATCTGAAGACAATCCCCATCTTGAACTGACATTTGAATCTGGAGCCGTCCTGTTCGTGAACGGCTATCACGAACAGTATGAAAGTTGGCAGGCCGGAGACGCCCGTCCGCTCGGAGGCGAACACTTCTTACTCGTCGCCATGCCTCAAGGGGACTTGGCCGTCTTTGCAGAGGAAGACGTCTGATGGCAGCCTGGACGGAGATTCTCACGTATATGTTGATTGCCGGTGGTGTCAGTCTCGCCATCATCGTCTTGCGCAAAGTCACGAAGTCATAAGAAAAGAGCGGCCGCGTCCGCTCTTTTCTTATTTCACCGTCTAATCCTCGAACAGGATGCGTTGCATCCGTTCCGGTGCCGCTAGAAAGTCGCGCATGACACGAACGTGCTCGAGTTCATCGAACGTCGTCGGACGGAGTCCCGTCTCGACTTGGAGGATGTCGGCGTCCGGATACGACATGAGGATTGGTGAATGGGTCGCGATGATGAATTGACTGCCCGATTGCACGAGTTCATGCATGCGTGCGAGCATCGTCAATTGCCGCATCGGCGACAAGGCGGCCTCGGGCTCATCTAAAATATACAGTCCGCCGTCTCGGAATCGATGGAGCATGAGCGACAAAAACGCCTCCCCGTGCGACTGCTCATGGAGCGATCGACCGCCGTAGGACGCATAAAACCGTTCCGGGTCGGGCGACGTTCGCGCGATCTCATCCACATAGCTCGACAGTTGATATGCCGTCTCGGCCCGGAGGAAAAATCCGTCTTTCGGCCGGTACGCGCCCCGAATCGGACGGAGCGCCTCGAACAACGGGCTATGCGTTGCCTCGGTCTCAAAACGGAACGTCGTCGCCCCACCTTCCGGATTGAATCCGGCGGCGATGGCCATCCCTTCGACCAACGTCGATTTTCCACTCCCATTCTCACCAACCAAGAACGTGACCGGCTTCGTCAGCGTCAATTCATCAAATCCATCAAAAATCGGTAGCGAGAACGGGTACCCTGGCTTTTCAATCCGATCTCGCTCTAAGCGGACACCCCGCAAAAATAAATTTAGTCCCATTCGATCCAAAACAACGCCCCCTCTCCCTCTCTCGATTCGACTCCGTAAACGAGTCCTTGAGCCTCGAGCAACAGCTTGTTGATGGCCAGACCAAGTCCGTGACCGTTCGAACGGTCCCCTTTCACATACATATCCCAGATGTTGGCGCGCATCGTCTCGGCAATGCCCGGCCCTTTGTCTTCGATTTCAAGCCGTCGCTCGGAGAGCCTGATCGTGATCACACCTCCTAGTGGACTGGCGTGATACGCGTTCTGAAGAAAGTTCGACAGCACACGCTCCATCGCCAATCGGTCCGCCTGGACGACCGCGTCCTCGACGAGTTCAAGTGTGACCGTCACTTCCTTATGACGGAACCATTCATCCATCCGCGAGACAGTCTCTTTGATCAATGCATCCAAACAAACGGATTCGAGCGAAAGTGTCACGTTGCCCGCGGATAGTTTGGAGTATTCGAGCATCTGACTGACGAGCCGATCGATCCGATCGACTTCCTCGGTTAAACTGCGACCCGTCGCCGCCACATCTTCTTGTTTGACGACACCGAGTTCAAGCATTTCGGCCTCGTTCCGGACAATGGCAAGCGGGGTCCGGACATCGTGCGTAACCCCTGAGATGAATGTATTTTGCATCCGTTCTTTCTCTTCGAGTGATGTGTTCATCTGACGGACCGCTTCCGTCAAATCGCCAATCTCGTCGTCGGTGACAGGCGGCAGTGTGATGTCATGCCGGCCCAACATGATGGCTGCGGTCGCCTGCTTCAACTCGACGAGCGGGGACGTCAAACGCCGCCCCATCCAATACGTCACACCGACGGCGACGATGAGCGCGAGCAAGAACCCGCTCCCGAGAATGACGTAGATTTGACGAAACTGCGGATTCGACAGCGGGACGGGTGCGTACGTCACGATTTGCACATCCCCCTCTTCCCGAAGGAACGTCAATAACCGCGCCCCGTTCACACTGACCTCATCTCGTTCAGAAAGTGAGTCTGGATCGAGGGCTGGCGACATATGTCGACGCATCCTGCCCCCACGATCAAGATTGACCGCTTCCCCGTCTTGAAACACGAGAACATCGAGTTGACCCGGTATGCTGCGTCCATCCACAAGCGCCTCATACACGATGTCCGCTTCACGCTCGAGTTGGTCATAGCTCTCCGTCTCCGCGAAACGCCCAATCAAGAGTGATGTCAGACCAAATGTGAGCACCGCCATGACGACGAGAGGGAGGATCGCGGTCCAGAGCAACTTCTTCATTAACCGGCTCATCGGACTTCCTCCAATCGATAACCGACGCGATGCACCGTCTTCAAGTACCGCTTCATCGTCGGCAATTTGTCACGCAACTGTTTGACGTGCGTGTCGACCGTGCGCGTGTCCCCGGCGAACGTATAATCCCACACCTCGTCAAGTAGGCGGTTGCGATCGAGCGCTTCTCCACTATGTTTCAAGAAGAAGAGGAGCAACTCGTATTCTTTATTGGTCATCCGAATCGCTTGGCCGTGATCGGTCACCGTACGGGATCGTGCGTCCACCATCATGTCGCCGAACGAGATCTCGTCCGTCTGTTTGACGAGACGTTTCAGGCGAATTTCGAGTTCTTTTAACACGATCGGTTTGACCAAATAATCGTCGGCCCCGAGCTCGAGGCCGAACACACGGTCATCCGCCTCTCCTCGTGCCGTCGCCAAGATGATGACCGGTCGCGGCTTGAGCGTCTTCAATTTCGGGATGAGCGTCCAACCTTCCCCGTCCGGCAGACGAACATCGAGCAGGACCGCATCGAACGGTTGCTCGAGCTGCCGCTTCGCTTCGGCGAGTGTGCCGACCACACTGACGTGAAACCCCGCGTACGTTAAAAAGCGGGCGAGCCCGTCCGCTAATTTCGGTTCATCTTCGACTACGAGTACGTTCATCTTTATCGCCTCCACCCCCATTATATCGCATCGCGAAACGAACCCATCATTTCCCAAAGACAATTTGCAGAAACCTTGCAATTCCCTCACAACTTTTGATCACCCACGTCCTACACTTGAGGTAGTAAAGGAGGAGATTGACATGAAGACATCTAAATTAGCCATCGCCCTGGCCGGCCTACTTGCCGTCTCAGGAACCGGCGTCTACGCCGCCACGAACGACACGACAACGACCGACGGAACGGAAACGACGACCCAATGCGAACGCGGGGAACGAGGCGAGCGGGGCATGTTCGGTGACCGGGCAGCCGGTCAGGCCGCTTTGCTCGAGGCGCTCGGGTTGACCGAAGCCGACGTGGAAGCAGCGCGCGAAGAAGGACAATCGCTTCCTGAACTCGCGGAAGAAACAGGGATCACCATTGAACAGTTCATCGAGGCGATGATCACTTCTCATGAAGCGAAACTTGAGGCAGCCGTCGAATCCGGTGACTTGACGCAAGATGAGGCCGACGCGATTCTCGCCGACCACGAAGAACGTTTTGCTGACGTCACGAGTTACGACGACTTGGGTGACATGCGTGGCTTTGGCGGTGGACGTCACGGAGGTGGGCATGGCCCACATCACGATGGTCAATTCGGTGGACCGAACCAAGATGAGGACACACCTGCGACTGATAATAACGTAGACAATCAGAGTACCAATTCACTGTAAGCAAAAAGGCAACCGCGAGGTTGCCTTTTCATATGGCCAATAACAGTAAAGCGTACCCGATGAGCCCGACAGCGAACGCGCGAAAGCTGCTGTCCCGTTCTTCTGGTAGCTCTTCTTTCATGACGTTCAAGATGATCCCCCCGGCCAAGAACGCGACAATCATCGACAGCGTCACTTCATGGAGCGCTGAAAAAGCGCCGACTCCCCACCCGGCAAGTACGGCCAACGACAACCACAATCGCCCTCGCCTGTCGTACGACTCCTGATGGTGATGCCTCAGCCCCTGGTCGACCGTAATGAAATGAATCCCCAATGCGACAAAGTAGAGTGTCATTGCCCATGCCGTATCGAACTCGCTCTCCGCGAGCACATAGCCGATGCTGAAGTTGTAGACGATGAACAACGCCATGTGAATCCAAAACACGTTGCCGTTGCCGCGTCTCTTCATTTGCGTGGCCAACCGTTCCAAGCCATAAAACACTGCCAGACCGAGCATGCTGACGACGAGGATGTGATTCTCGATCGAGGCGAACAGTCCGCTCTCGAGATGTCCTTCGAGTTCTTGTTGATAGTCGTTCAATTCAGGCAAGAGATGAAGAAACACATAGGCGACGGCGACACCGCCGGCGAGTGACAGAAACCGGCTCCGCGGCGTCTCGCGCACGTGAATCAACTGTCCTGAAAAGTAGTGAATCAAGGCAAATCCGATGGCGAACAATAAACTTAACCAAAACATCCAGTCACCTCCGACACGTTACCCGAAAGCCGAACTGTACGTGATGACTCCCGGTCCTTGTTCCTTACCCGAGTGTCTTCCCGGATACACTCATTTGCTTCGTTCGGCACGTTGCCGCGCCCGAATCTCTTTCTCGACGCGACGGAGCGCCTTCTTGGAACCGCGGGCAAAGTCGTGGGCTTCTTTCCGGTCCCGGTAATCGACGAACAATGTCTCCAGGTCATAACCAGCTGGATATAAGTCGAGCGCCTTCGCCTCACGCCGGATCCGGCGGAGCGGATGGTCGCTGAACGTGCCGTCGACATACACGGTGACTTGACGCAACGATTCGTCCATCGCGTAGACGAGACCGACTTGATTCGTCTCGAGCAGGCGGACCCGGTCGCCTTTATATAGAACTTGATCTGGTTCGACGACTGGTCGGACGACGTCTTGCGTCAGCCGTGACGGATCGAGGAGCGACTGGTCGTACGTCTTGTCATGCATATAACGCGATGCCTGCTTTAAGATTTTCTCGGGCAGCTTCATTTTCCGGGCAATGAATAACGCGTTGCTGTCGCCGGACTGCCCGATCAATAACCGATATTTCGGTTCGAGCGTGTCCGGGTCGAACTGCATGGCCGCGTTCATGAAATCGGGATGCGACTCCGAATATGCCTTGATTTCGCCGTAATGGGTCGAGGCGACGACGAGACAGCCGCGTTGGTACGCCTCTTCTAAAATCGCGATGGCGAGGGCCGCCCCTTCGTTCGGTTCGGTCCCGCTCCCAATCTCATCGAATAGGAGCAACGACCGTTTCCCGGCCTTCTGCATGATGCTCGCCACATTATTCATGTGGGCCGAGAACGTGCTGAGCGCCGACCCCATATCCTGGTTATCCCCGATGTCGACGAACACGTCGTCAAACGTCGAGATGTCTGTGTCCGGATGCGCCGGGATATGGAGTCCGCTCATCGTCATCAAACTGAGCAGACCGATCGTCTTCAAGACGACCGTCTTCCCGCCGGCGTTCGGTCCGGTGATGATGAGTCCACGGTACGTCTCTCCGAGCGAGAAATCGAGCGGGACCGCCCGTTCGAGGAGTGGATGGCGAACTTGTTTCAAACGAATTTTCCCGACCCCGTTCACGCGCGGGGCGATGCCGTCAATCGTTTGACTATACTTCCCTTTCGCGAACACCATGTCGTATTGGGCGATGACGTCGAGCGTCGCTTCAATCGTTGGTAACGCTTCCGCCACCATACCGGTGAGCGTGGCGAGCACTTGATAGATTTCGACCGCTTCCTCCGTCCGTTTGACGACGAGTTCCGCGTTCAGCTTCGCCACCGCCTCCGGTTCGATGAAGACGGTCGTGCCGCGGCTCGACGTGTCGACGATCGCCCCGGCGACTTTATGTTTATACGACGCTTTGATTGGGATCGTGAATCGGTCTTGTTTCTTCGTCACAAAGCCGTCTTGAATCGCTTCCCGGTTCGCGGCGCTCTTCAAGAACTTATTCAATCGCTCTTCAATCCGTCCTTCAAGAATGTCGATTTGTTTGCGGACCCGTTTCAACTCTTTGGACGCCTCGTCGACGACCCGTCCTCCGCGAATCGACTGGATAATGTCTTCCTCGATACTGCGCCACTCGCTCATCTCGCCCGCATACTGTGAGAGAAGTGGTGCAAAGAACGCCTGCTCGGCCATGAACCGCTTCAGTTTTCGGGCACCCCGGAAAAATTCGGCGACGGCTTCGAGTTCGCTCGCCTCGAGTTGGATGCCCCGGCTGATTTTTCCGATGAGCGGTTCCATATCGGATACGCCGATAAACGGGACGTGTGACGTCGCGTCGAGAATCGCGCGTGCTTCCGACGTCTCTTGGAGCCGTTTGTTCACCGTTTGCAGATGGCTCGTCGGACGCTGGCTTCGTAACAAGTTTCGCCCGAATCCGCTGATGCAGTATCGTTCGACGTGTTGAATCAAGTCGTTATATTGTAATTTGTCTAATGTTTGTTCATTCATGATGGAAGTCTCCTTAAAAATGGGATGGAGATACCGCGCAAACAAAAAGCGTCGGCCGATGACGACCAACGCAAAAAGACAGACCGGTGTCTGGCAGTTTATGAAGGGCGGTATCTGTAACAGAACATGAAGGCATGACAAAAACACGCGTCATCCAACATTTTTCAGTTCGTTAGGCAGATACGACCTCACTCATTAACATGCAACACCTTTCTCATTCAGTTTCGCCCTTACTATACACCAGATTTTCGAAGAAGTAAAATTTCTAGAGAACGCTTACAAATTAGTTCTTGATATCTATACATCGGCGTGCTATCTTGAGGGTGACGAAACGAATAATGATCACATGTGACTGATTCGATCAGGCATGGGGTAAGACGAAAGGCTCACGCCACCCGTCTATACTCCATGCCTGTTTTGTTTTTTCACAATCATTTTTCAAGCGAAAGGATGAATCGAACATGTTATTGAATAAGTGGATGAAGAGACATACACTGACACTTTACGCACCCATGGAAGGAGACATCATTCCACTTGAGGAAGTGACCGACCCCGTCTTTAGCGAGAAGATGATGGGCGACGGGATTGCCATCATGCCGACGGACGGAACGGTCGTCGCACCGGTAGATGGAACCATCATTCAGGTCGCACCGACGAAGCACGCGATTGGTATCCGTTCGGGAGACGGAGCTGAAATTTTGATTCATGTCGGACTGGATACGGTCGAGCTTGCGGGAAGCCCGTTCGACGTTCACGTCAAAGTCGGTGACACGATCACGACCGGACAGCCACTGTTGACGGCCGACTTGGAACAAATCCAGCGAGCCGGTAAAGACACGGTCACTCCGATGGTCATCACAAACGGGAGCACGTTAGAGCA
The DNA here is from genome assembly GCF_018618085.1 of Exiguobacterium sp. s141. NCBI lineage: Bacteria > Bacillati > Bacillota > Bacilli > Caryophanales > Exiguobacterium > Exiguobacterium sp. s141. The sequence continues at coordinate 156,761 of NZ_JACSLJ010000003.1, forward strand.
CCCGTATTCGTTCCATGCAGGAGGCCCATCGCTTCCTGGGAAGACCGTCGTCGCTCAAGCGGAACAATGACTCCTCGTTAGGAGGACACATGTTAAAAATTAAAAAGATTTTAAACAACAACGCGGTCATCGTCTCGGACGAGGGCGAAGAGAAGATCGCCATCGGACCAGGCGTCGCGTTCAAGAAGGCACGCAACGATATCGTCAATCCGCATAAAGTTGAAAAACTGTTCGTCATGTCGGAGAACGATAAGTTTCAACAATTGCTGACGCGGATTCCAATCGAGCACTTCACGATTTCCGAAGAAATCATAACGTATGCGGAAAAGCGGCTCGAGACGACGTTCAACGAACACATCCATATCGTCCTCACCGATCACATCTCGTTCGCCATCGAACGCGAGCAGGAAGGGATATCGCTTCGGAACAAACTGTTGAACGAGATTAAGATTTTATATCGCAACGAGTACGAGATCGGACTATGGGCGCTTCACCTCATCGAGGATAAACTCGGCGTCAAGATGCCGAAAGATGAGGCGGCTTTTATCGCGCTCCACATCCATACACTAAAAGTGAAGGGAGGTGATTTACGCAAGACGGTCAAACAGACGACAATCGTACGTGACATGATTCAATCGATTTCGAGACGACTCGATCTATCTATAGAAGAAGATGACTTATCCTATCAACGCTTATTAACTCATTTACGATTCGTCATGGATCGGGTCAACCATTACGATCACCATACGATCGACGAAGATATGCTTCTCATGATTCAAACGAAGTTCTCGTCGGCCTATGCATGTGCGTCTGACGTCGCAAACGAAATGGAAGACTTATACGGCATCGTCTTGCCCGAATCAGAGCTTGGTTACATCACGCTCCACATTCAACGCCTGCAAGATCAACACCATCAAAAAGGAGGACATTCACAATGATGAACTTTTTACAACGTCTCGGACGTTCCCTCATGTTGCCGGTTGCCGTACTTCCTGCAGCTGCCATTCTCATGGGGATCGGTTACTGGATCGACCCGGTCGGCTGGGGTTCTGAAAACATCGCCGCCGCATTCTTGATCAAAGCCGGTTCAGCGATCATCGATAACATTCCAATTCTCTTCGCAGTCGGGGTCGCCCTCGGGATGGCGAAAAACCGTGACGGCTCAGCCGCTCTAAGCGGACTTGTCGCCTTCCTCACGGTCACGACACTCTTGTCTTCGGCAACTGTCGCCTTGTTCCAAGGTGTCGACGTCGAAGCCGTCAACCCAGCGTTCGGTAAGATTGCCAACGCGTTCGTCGGTATCTTGTCAGGTATCGTCGCTGCTCAAATGTACAACCGCTTCAGTCATGTGAAGCTACCAGATGCACTCGCCTTCTTTAGTGGGAAGCGTCTCGTGCCAATCATGACGGCATTCTCGATGATCCTCGTCTCGGTCGCCCTTTACTTCGTCTGGCCGGTCGTGTACACAGGACTCGTCGGCTTCGGGGAAACCATCTCGAAAATGGGTGCAATCGGGGCAGGCCTTTACGGCTTCTTCAACCGTCTGTTAATCCCAACTGGTCTTCACCACGCCTTGAACTCGGTATTCTGGTTCGATGTGGCCGGCATTAACGATATCGGTAACTTCTGGTCAGGTGAAGGTGTGAAAGGGATCACGGGTCGTTATCAAGCCGGATTCTTCCCGATTATGATGTTCGGTCTTCCGGCAGCAGCCCTCGCTATGTACCATACCGCGAAAACAAAACGTAAAAAACAAGCGGCCTCGCTCCTTCTCGCCGCAGCGTTCGCATCGTTCTTCACAGGTGTCACGGAACCGCTCGAATTCTCGTTCATGTTCCTCGCACCAGTTCTCTACCTCGTCCACGCGGTCTTGACAGGGGTTTCCCTCTTCATCGCGGCGACGTTCCAATGGACGGCCGGATTCGGCTTCAGCGCCGGTCTTGTCGACTTTGTCCTCAGCTCACGGTTACCGCTCGCGAACCAACCGTACATGTTGCTCGTTCAAGGTCTCGTCTTCGGTGCCATCTACTACGTCATCTTCCGCTTCATGATCGTCAAGCTCAACTTGGCCACACCTGGCCGCGAGTCAGACGAAGCGGTTGACGCGGTCGCAACGGAAACGACTCCTGAAGGCGAAACGAAGACAGCTCCAGTCGCTGCCGGCGGTCAATATTCAGCGATGGCAGCGATGATTTACGATGGTCTCGGCGGCGATCAAAACGTCACGGGCATCGAATCGTGTGTCACACGTCTCCGCGTCGATGTGAAAGACATGGATACGGTCGACCAAGCCCAAATCAAGAAAGCAGGCATCCCTGGTATCAAGGTTGTCAGCCCGAACCACATCCAAGTCATCGTCGGAACGAACGTCCAATTCGTCCTCGAAGAGATTGAAAAACTCCGGAGCCATCGCGCCGGGTAACTGACGAAAGCCACCTCGCGCGCGAGGTGGCTTTTTACTGCCTTTGCTCCTATGTTAAGTTCAGCTCTTCTTTTTGACTGACATCAACATGAGCGAAACCGTGACTGAGTAAATCAATAAGAAGATGACAATGCCTAACTCAAGTGCCGACTCAAACATGAAGTCCCCTCCAATCCGTCCTCTTTTTACTATCATTCCCATTCAAAATCAATACAAACTGGATATGTGAAATAGGCTGATCCGATTCACGTACAAAGGCCCTCTTCCTAAAAAGAGGACCTTCGTTATGCACTACATACTTCTCAGTCTGGCAATCCGTTCAGACGGGTTCGGGTGCGTGGAGAACAGACCGCTCAGCTTTTTCTTGAGCGGGTCTGAAAAGTAGAGCGACGCCGAGGCACGTGAGGCTTCCTTCACCGGTGTCTGGATATTGGCGATTTTCTCGAGCGCCGACGCGAGCGCATCCGGATTACGTGTCAATTCGGCCCCGCTCGCGTCCGCCAAAAACTCACGATTTCGCGAGATGGCCAAGTTAACGAGCGTGGCGATGAGCGGTGCGAGAACCAACAACACGAGCCCGACAATCATAAAAATCGGGTTTTGGTTGTTGTCGCGGCGGCCGCCAACACTCCGGAAGAACAGCATCCGCGACCCGATATCGCTCATGATGGCGATGACCGAGACAAGGGCGAGCGTCACTGTCGCCAGTCGTACATCGTAATTTTTGATATGGGCGACTTCATGGGCGATGACACCCTCGACTTCTTCTCGCGTCAACTGGTCGAGCAGTCCAGTTGTCACGGCGACGGCTGCCTTTTCTGGTTTCAGCCCGGTCGCGAATGCGTTCGGGGACGCATCGTTAATGATGAAGATGCGCGGCATCGGGACGCGCGCAACCATCGCCATGTTCTCGACAGTGTGCCAGAGAAACCGATGCTGGTCGACCGATGTGATCTCTTGGGCATGGTTCATCTTCATGACGATGTTCGTGCTCGACATGATGACGATGCCGATATAAAACAGCGAGAATACCGGCGTGAAGATGAGTCCCGGGAGCGGGTCGCCATAATTCAAATACGAGATGACCACCCCGACTCCTAAGACGAGCAGGACAAATCCGGCCACGATGAACACGGTCTTGATTTTATTTTTACGAATCTGTTCATATAAAATCATCGTCGCCACTCCAATCCATTAGAATGAGACACGCACGTTTTCACGTTCTTCTTCACGCGCTTCGAGCATGTCGCGTTTTTCGAAGTTGTGAACAGAGGCGATGATGTTCGTCGGGACCGATTCGACTTTCGTGTTATATTTCATGACCGTATTGTTATACAACTGTCGTGAGTAGGCGACTTTATTTTCGGTCTGCGTCAGTTCTTCCTGGAGCATCTTGAAGTTCTCGTTCGCTTTCAAGTCTGGATATGCCTCACGGAGAGCGAACAAGTTTTTCAGCGCACCGCTCAATTGATCGTTCACTTCCATCTGTTCTTGACGGCTCGTCTTCGACCCGAGCTGATTCCGGAGCTCGACGACTTTCGCGAGCGTCTCTTGCTCGTGCTTGGCATAGCCCTTCACCGTTTCGACCAAGTTCGGAATCAAATCGTAACGCCGTTTCAACTGGACATCAATCTGCGCCCACGCCTCGTCGACCCAGTTTCGATACTTGACGAGTCCGTTGTACATCGAGAAATAGATGAACGCCAAGACAACGATGATACCGATTGCGATAATCCAACCCATTTCGACACCTCATTTCATGATTTTCTCCTGTATTAATTCCCTTTTGTCGTATACCATAAGCATAACTTAGGGAATATGTAGAAAATGATTCATATATGCTGTGGGTTTTCTCACGAATTCATACAAAGGAGTGTCATCATGTCCGTTCCTACCATCGTTGTTGCCGTGAAAGCGGTGATTGTGCAAGACGACCACATGCTCATCATCAAACGAGCTGATGATGACGAGGTCAATCCCGGCACGTGGGAACTCGTCGGAGGCAAACTCGACTTTGGCGAGTCGCTCGAACACGCTCTTGAACGGGAAGTGTTCGAAGAGGCCGGTTTGCATGTGGCGGTCCAGCAATTGTTGTACGCCACGACGTTTTTGACCGCCCCGGATCGTCAAGTCGTCATCATGACGTACTTAGCTCACCCGGTCGCGACGACCGTCACCCTCTCCGAGGAGCACAGTGATGCCAGATGGGTGACGGCTGACGAAGCGCAAACCTTATTACATCGTCCGATTCTCGACGATTTGAATTCACACGACGTATGGACCTTGCTTCAACCAAAAATGATCAACGGACAGGAGTGTAAATCATGCTTGTGACTGACCTCGATTCACGCTTGACTGAGCTATACGACGAGATGGTGACGCTCCGCCGCCACTTCCATCAACATCCCGAACTTTCATTCGAAGAACGAGAGACACCTCAGACGATTGCAGCTTATTTGCGCGACCTCGGCCTCGATGTGCGCGAACATGTCGGTGGCAACGGTGTTGTCGCACGCATTCATGGCGGCGAAGGCCCGACCATCGCGTTTCGGGCCGACTTTGACGCCTTGCCAATCCAAGATTTAAAGGACGTCCCGTACCGCTCGAAAGTGAATGGCTCGATGCACGCTTGCGGTCATGATGCGCATACGGCGACGTTGCTCGTCCTTGCGAAAGCACTCACGGAAATCGACCTTCCGGGAGATGTCGTCCTCATTCACCAGTTCGCGGAAGAACTCGCGCCAGGTGGGGCCAAACCGATGATCGAAGATGGATGTCTTGACGGTGTCGATTATATTTACGGCTCTCATATTTGGACCCCGCTTCCATACGGGACGATTGGTGTGAAGACGGGACCGATCATGGCCGCGGCTGATCGCTTCGAACTGACCGTCAAAGGCAAAGGTGGTCACGGGGCCATCCCGCAACACACGGTCGATGCCGTCATGGTCGGAACGAATATCGTCAGCCAGTTGCAACAAGTCATCAGTCGTCGCATCGACCCGCTCGAACCGGCCGTCTTAACTGTCGGCACGTTCGTTGCCGGTCAGGCATTCAACGTCATCGCCGATGAAGCGAAGCTGTCTGGCACGGTACGGACGTTCACACCGGAGACGCAAACACGCATCATCGCCGAGATGGAGCGGACTATCACCCATATCTGTTCGGCGAGCGAAGCGCACTACGAGCTCGACTATATCCGGGGCTACCCCGCCGTGATCAACCATCCCATCGAGACCGATCACGTCCGTCGCAGCGCCGCTCGCGTCGTTGGCACCGATGGCGTCATCGAAATGTCCCCGCTCATGGTCGGAGAAGATTTTGCCTATTATATGCAACACGTACCGGGCAGCTTCTTCTTCACCGGAGCCGGTAACCCGGAAGTCGGTGCCGTCTTCCCTCACCATCATCCCCGCTTCGATGTGGACGAACGGGCGATGCTTCATACCGCCCGCGTCCTCATGCAGGCGGCATTCGAGACATGGAACGCGCCTAAAAAAGAAGACTGACGCCGCGGCGTCAGTCTTCTTTTTTTTGTTCAGGCAACATCGATACGAGCACTTGGTCAACACGTTTGCCGTCCATATCGACGACCTCGAATCGAAGACCATATGCTTCGACAACGTCTCCCCGTTTTGGGAAATCGCCGAGCGCATAAATAACAAGTCCGGCAAGAGTATGATACGAGTTACGCCCTTCATCAAAACGATTGTCTCGAATTCCGAACGTCCGCTTCAAATCCTCAATCCCGAGCAAACCATCGGCCAAGTAGGAACCGTCTTCACGGCGCACGATTTCCGGTGTTTCTTCTTCAATCATCACTTCGCCGACGATTTCTTCTAGAATATCGAACAATGTGACCATCCCGAGGAATCCGCCGTACTCATCGAGCACGAAGGCGATTTCGACGCCATTCTTCTGCATCATCTGCAACACTTGGCTCGCTTCTCGCTGTTTTGGGACGATGAGTGGTTGTTTGATTCGCTTCAAAATTTGTGAGGGCTCCCGAAGCGTCGATAATGTCAAAATGTCACGGACATCGATATAACCGACGAACTCGTCGAGCGTATCGCGCCCGACCGGGAGTTTATTGTGTTTACTCTCATAAATCGATTTCTTGATATCGTCCATATCGTCTTCAAGGTCGACCCATTCCAGCGTCGTCCGCGGTTGCATCAATTCATAAATCAGCTGGTCATGGAACGCAAACACACGCTCGACCTGCTGCACTTCCTCGTGTGCGAATGCCCCTTGCTGGGCTCCTTCGAACAAGAGTTGCTTAATTTCGAGCTCGGTCTCACCACTCGATTGCTCCGCTTTCAAGCCAAGCAATTTGAAAAGGAAAAGTGTCGACTTCGACAAAATCCAAATAAACGGTCGCATCACTTTACTAAATAAGTCGAGTGCCGGAATGATCGCCATCGTGACTTTTTCCGGAGCCACGAGCGCAATCCGTTTCGGCACGAGCTCACCGATGATGAGCGACAAATACGTGATAATCGTGACGACGACGACGTAACCGACGGTCGGTGCGTACTGGGGACTCATGCCAAGATTGGCGAACACATCGGCGAGCGGCGCCGAGAAACGCGCACCCCCATAAGCCCCGTTGATAATCCCGATCAACGTGATTCCGACTTGGACAGTCGATAACAGGTCGGTCGGATCTTTTGAATACTTGAGTGCGATTTCGGCACTGCGTTTACCACGGCTCGCCTCGACTTCAAGTTTGGCCGGTTTGGACGAGATCAGTGCGATTTCCGTCATCGCGAAAATCCCGTTCAACACAATCAAGAATAAAACGATCAGTAAATCGATCACTATGGAAGAATCCACTGTTTTCATCACCTCTGCGTATATTTCGTACTACAATCTCATCATATCAGAAATTTGTTATTCACCTGTACCCGTTTCACTCAAGAAAAAAGCCCCTTCAACGTGAAGTGGCTTCGGATGCGCCTTCCTGATGCAGGGCCGCCGCTTGAGATTGTTTGAAGACGATGACGCCTAAGAGCAACACCATCAACCCGATGACCTGCCCTGGGGACAGTGACAACTGTTGCATCCCGAACGCTCCCATTAGGTCGACGGCGAGCGCCCATATCAACTGAGATACGAGAATGATGGACACCGATAGCGTCGGTCCGAGCAATTGAATGCTTCGCATCACACAGAAGACGACACCGACCCCGAGCAACCCACCGAGCGCGTATATCGGCGAGATTTCGAATACGCCGTGAACATTACCACCGAACAAAGCGAGTGGGACGAGCGATCCAAGCAAGCCGACAATGAAGACGAGCACCGTTGTCGCCCATGCCCCTAGATGGGCGTTCATTTTGGCATTGACTGCAGCTTGTACACTAATAAATGCGCCGGCTACCGCCGAACAGATGATTCCTACTATCATGAGTTGCCTCCTTATTCGTACAACATGCCATTGGCACGTTCTTTTAATCGAGTCGCATCTAAAATCGTTACTTTTGTCCGCGTCTTTTCGACGAGCCCTTCATCCGCGAACGATTGTAACGTCCGATTCAAATGACGATAACTCGTCCCGAGCCATTCCGCCACTTCTTTTCGTTTCAACTGACTCATCTCGTCTTGGAACAAGTCGTTCCCTGATTCGCTGAGCGAGACGAGATATCCCGCCAATCGTTCTTCGAGTGTCGACATGAGATGGTTCGACGAGGCATTCGCCTCGATGAACAGTTTCTCAGATACGCCGCGCAGAAGATGCTCCGTGAACTCGATCGTTCGGTTATGCGTGCGGAGCACATCAAACGGCACGCGCAGACAGGTTACTGCCCCGACCGCCTCGACCGTGTGGAGTACGTTGCGTCCGCTGGCGTATTCGATATCCCCAATCAATGTTGGGGCCATCTTTAAACGGAGCAAGCGCAACTTGCCTTCCTCGCTCAACGTATAGATTTTGACACGCCCTTCTAACACGACGAAGAGAGACTCGATCGGGTTATCGTTCGTGCAGAGCATCGCTCCGGACGGATACGTCACAATCGTCGATGCCTCTAATGTTTGTTCCGAGAACAGGTGGGCCCACCCGAGTCGTTCTAGTGCTGCCTCTACTTTCATCCGTCTCCCCCTTACGTGAACGTGTAAATGCCAATCCCGGCGACCATCAAGGCAAGTCCTGTGAGCTGACCTTGGTTGAGCGGTTTCCGTTTCACACCAAACCATCCGTTCACATCAATCAAAAACGCCCCGATCAATTGGGCGACGAGCAAGACGCAGATCGCCCAAGTCACACCGAGCTGTTGAATAGCGGTCAGTTCTCCGAAAACGACAAACACCCCGAACAGACCGCCCAAGCTATAGTACCAAGGTACGCGCCGAAACGCCGTCATGTCTGCATCCCGCTTGAACGCATAAATGAGAAGAGCAAGTACAAGACCAACGAGGTGAACGACCGTGACCGACATCCAAGCACCGACCGCGTAGCCGAGCTTGGCATTAAAGATCCCTTGCAATGCGATGAACGTGCCCGAAAACACGGCAAATAACAGACCCATCCGATTTCCTCCTATCTCCTCGTCTGACTTTACGTGAGATGAGAAGGCTTGAAAAGGACATATGTCCGAAAAAAAGACAACTTAGGAGTAACCTAAGCTGTCTGTGGGATTATCCGAGCAATTTGACGATTTCTGCCCCGACTTGTTCTGAAGATTGCGGATTTTGTCCGGTAACGAGGCGTTCATCGACCGTTACGTTGACAGCCCAGTTGTCTGCGCCCTCAAATTTTCCACCGCGCTCGCGCATCGCCGATTCAAGGAGGAAAGGTACCGCTGAGTCAAGCTGCATCTCGCGTTCCTCGGCATCCGTGAATCCTGTCACGCGCTTGTCTTTGACGAGCGGATCGCCGTTGCTCAAATTAACGTTGACGAGTCCAATCGGTCCATGACAGACGGCCGCGACGACGTTTCCGCCTTCATACGTATCACGGATGACACGCTGTAACGTTTCACTGTTCGGGAAATCAACGACCGTGCCATGTCCGCCTGGAAGGAAGACTGCGTCATACGTGTCATCGGCCACTTGATCGAGTCGCGCCGTATCTTTCAACAGGTGTTTCGTGTCCAACACCTCTTGCGGCAAATCGCCTTCTAGGCTGTTCGCATCGATTGGCACGTCTCCACCTTCGATGCTCGCTACTGTGACTTTATAACCTTGTTTCTCGAATTGAAGATACGGTGCAGCAAACTCCTCAAGCCAAAGCCCTGTCGCGTGACCGTTCTCCAGTTGATTCGCAGAAGTCGTGACAATCAGTACATGTTTAGACATTGCAAATTCCTCCTTCTAAATTAAGCATACGAAAGAGTTGTTCCCGCTGTGAGTTCATTCAAACCTTGTAACCCTTAACGCTACTCTTTTTTTGACCAGGTCCTATTTTTAGAACGGCAGAAATCCATCCACCATCTATACTGGTCTCATCAGCTGGTAGGAGGGAACGACCGTGATGAAGCATGTACTCGACTGGGGATTTCTTGCCGTCGTCGCTTTGATAGTGTTACTCGTGATTATTGGCGGGTTGTGAAGAAAGCCCAAAGCAGTTTCACCGAGATGTCACATGTAGGACTGTTTGAAGGAGGGGCTGTATCGGGAACAAACCTACTGTTGTCCTGTCGTCACTGTTACTTTAGAAAGGATGTTGACTATGGCAGAACGCGTATTTATCAGTCCGGCCAAGTACGTGCAAGGCAAGAATACAATCGATCGAATCGGGGACCATGTCGGTCACTTCGGGTCACAGGCGTTGCTCATCGCCGATGACATCGTCTGGCGCTTGATTGGGGAGCGGGTGACCGATTCACTTAAAGCGAGCGGCGTCAACGCAGAAAAGGCCGATTTCGTCGGTGAGGCCTCCCGTCACGAGATTGAACGGATTGCCAAAACGGCCGCAGAGAGCCATACCGCAGTCGTCATCGGGATGGGCGGCGGGAAAACGCTCGATACGGCCAAAGCCGTCGCTGACGAACTGGACGCCCGCATCGTGATCGTGCCGACCATCGCTTCGACGGATGCGCCGACGAGTGCCCTCTCTGTCATCTATACGGATGAAGGAAACTTTGAGACGTATCGGTTCTATAAAAAGAATCCAGATTTGGTTCTCGTCGACACGAAACTGATTGCTGAAGCCCCGGCTCGTTTCCTCGCCTCAGGAATTGCCGACGCGCTCGCGACATGGGTCGAAGTCCGGAGCGTCCTCGCCTTCGGTGGCAAAACGATGGCGGGTGGTGTCCCGACGATTGCGGCGGAAGCCATCGCCAAACGCTGCGAAGAGGTGCTATTCGATTACGGAATCCCTGCTTATGAATCGGTGAAGGCCAAAGTCGTCACTCCGGCACTCGAGTCCGTCGTCGAGGCGAACACACTTCTAAGTGGTCTCGGTTTTGAAAGCGGCGGGCTCGCAGCGGCCCACGCCATTCATAACGGCTTCACCGCCCTCCACGGAGACATCCACCATTTGACGCACGGGGAAAAAGTCGCGTTCGGCACACTCGTCCAACTTGCGCTCGAAGGCCGAACGCAGGAAGAGTTCGACCGCTACGTCGCCTTGTATATGGCGCTCGAGTTGCCGGTCACACTCGAAGACGTGAAGTTGAAAGACGCTTCCCGTGAAGACATCCTAAAAGTCGGTCAAGCGGCAACGGCGGAAGGTGAGACGATTCATAGTGGATTCGATGTGACCGCTGAACAAGTGGCCGATGCCATCATCGCGGCCGACCGGTACGCTCGTCTCTATCAAAACAAATTGCAGTGAACAAGAACGAGGAACGGCTAGTTGAGCCGTTCCTCGTTCGTTTGTTTTCGCGTGACGAAGGAAAACGCTATCCCGATTGCCATGCAACTGACCGTCAAGACGAAAAACGTCAATTGGTTCGCATAAATGATGTTCGTGAACTGGTTCCATCCTGAGGCGTACGCCGCATTCTCAGAAGCACGGATTCCAGCCCGGAGCGAAGCCGCTTGACCGGCGTTGATATATAGACCGATCCCCGCCATCACGAGGCTCCCGGCTAAAAGACCGACTCGTCCCAGGCGATGAACCGATTCGACCGCACGCCGAGCAAGCCGAATCGTAATCCAGATGAACAACAGGACGAACGCCCAACCGATGAGCAAGACGAGCACGTAGGGATTCCCTTCACCCGCCGTTTCTGTATAGGCGGCAGTCATCGTCTCGCCGAGTTTGAATAATACAAACGTTATGAGCGTGATGATGAACCACGCCTTGATCAATTTCTCCATGACAACACCTCACCCCCAGTATAGCAAAAAAACACCATGCGCTTTCGCACACGGTGTCAGGTCAGGCTTTCGGACGGACTGCATAGTAAATCAAGATGACGAGCCACGTCCAAACGCCGGTGAAGATCCCGATAATCCCGACGATAAAGAACCCGAGCGGCATCATCGACTTCGTCCGATCATAGTCTTTCCACATGTTCGATAACCCTTTGATGTTGAAATACAAAAAGGCGAAGAACAAGACGAGCAACAATAACGGTAAACCAAAAATGAGTTCCATACGCTCACTCCTTTCTAGTCTCAACCATCCTCTTACATTCAGTGTACTACTTCCCGCTCTCCATCACATCGGGCTCGCGCAGTACAGGAAGCAGGTCAAGAGGCGGAGACAGTCCTGTTCACTATTCCCCAATTTCTCTTCTTTTCATCCCCTTAAAAACCGGGAAAAGAAGACTATCCAGCAAAAAGGGGGTCTTTCCTGTGAAGCTCATCCGTGTACTCCTCGTCCTGTTGCTCATCTTCCCCACCACGTCCACCTTTGCCGCGACGCCTTCACCTCAGCCAGGCTATACCCTCAAGACGACGAAATTGTATTGGCGGGCGATGCAATCGTCTCCGGTCGCCAAGACGCTTTTGACCAATACGCCTGTCCGCTACACGACCTACAACCGAAGCTGGTCGAACGTCTACATCAATGGCACACGCTACTACACTCCGTCTAGTAATTTGAAAGCCGGGATCCCAAAACTTACGGCCACAGAACGGCTTCGACTCGTCAATAAACAACACGGACTATCGAGCACGTATCGCTCTCATCAACTCGTCACGTTGACCATCCCGACCGTCTATACAAAAGGAAGCGAGCGCACCCTCATGGCCGCTGAAGCCGCTCACGCCCTCGCTCGTCTCTATTATGCCGGTCGAAAAGAAGGACATACGCTGTATGCGCTCAGTGCCTATCGCTCCTATGCCACGCAAAAATCGCTTTACATGTATTGGGTCAATACCCGCGGCACGGCATACGCCTCAAAATATGTCGCCCGTCCCGGCCATAGCGAACATCAGACCGGACTCGCCGTCGATATGACGAGTGTACGGATGCGGATGGGGCTCTATGCCTCGTTCGACCAAACCCCTGAAGGCAAATGGATGCTCCAACAGGCACACCGTTACGGGTTCATCGTTCGCTATCCGAAAGGCAAAGAGAAGATCACCGGCTACAATTATGAACCGTGGCATCTTCGTTATGTCGGTGTAAAAGAAGCGACCACAATCAAACAACAAAACTGGACGCTCGAGGACTGGTGGGCGAAACGTTGACGCGAGCATCTCGAGCGATTCATTGAATGCGTTCAAGGTATAATGGACGCGTACGATATCGCAGAGGAGGACATGTGCATGTGGATTGTCATGAACAAGCTAGACGTTGAAAAAGGGAAAGTCGCTGCGGTCACAGCCCGTTTCCAGACGACGAAAGGCATCGAGTCGATGGATGGGTTCGTTCGGATGCAAGTGTTGACCGATACGTCGGACGAGACGAAAGATCAAGTCGTCATCATGACGACTTGGCGCGATGCGGCGAGCTTCGAAAATTGGCGTGATAGCGGAGCGTATAAACATGCCCATAAAAAACGGGACGACGGTACTTCTGAAGTGAAGCCCATCGTCCTTGGAAACACGGTCACCCAATATGAGGTCGCCATCGAGCACGGCGCCTCAACCGATGACGTATAAAATATCTTGCGGCCGGATGATCCCGAGCAAAGGTTCATCTTCTTGTCCTGTCTCGGTAATCAATAAGGCATCGAGACGGACGCCGTCCTTCATACTGATAAAATGATGGTGCGCCTCGATGACCGACGTCTCTTGCGCGATAAACCGGTACCGTCGCAGGTGCGGGTCGTGATGGAGTACGTCCTTGACTTGAACGCCTTCGAGTGACACATGTGGCCCGTCGACCGTTTCGGCGAGCCAACTGGTCACTCCTTTTTTCGTCAACAACCCTCGCCACGACCCGTCTTGGTTATAGACGGGGAACTGCGAATAATTCTTGTCTCGAATCTCACCGAGCACGGCGACCAGCGAGTCATCGGCGTTGAACGTCGTCACGATTTTACGGAACAGCGGGATGACTTGACGCGGGTGAAGCAACTCCCGTTCGACTTCAAGAATCAACTTGACAATCGATTCATGCGGTTCGGCGATAATGAAATCCGGCTCACGCCGCTCGTGGACGATGGCGTTGCGCAACTGACTCATCTGATGTAAATCTTCTTTATAGCGTTCGATAATGGGATTATGTTTGGCGAGACGATTGACCATGTTGCTGAAACTGAAATGCTGGCCGTCCCCCATCTCGCGACTCAAATGATCCTCGATCCGGTGATACGATGCGATAAATTCTTCAGCACGACTCATATATTCACACTCCTTATCGCCTATATATACCCTATTTTTTTCGGGTTCGAGCAGGAAAGCGTGACCCAATCTCGAATCCACAACTAATCATCTCTGAAATGGAGGGGTTCTCATGGCAACTCCGGTCTCGCAAATGACACCGATCCCGAATAAGGACGCCTTCCGTTCCGGCATGCGGGCCGGTATACCGGTCGCTGTCGGCTATATCCCGATTGCCATCGCTTTCGGGCTGCTTGCGAAATCATTCGATATGCCAAACGTCATCACGCTCGCCATGTCTTTATTCATTTTCGCCGGCGCCAGTCAATTTATTGGCGTCCAACTGATCATGGCCGGTTCGATGTATTGGGAGATTATCTTGACGACGTTCATCCTGAACTTGCGGCACTTCCTTATGTCGGCGTCGTTGTCCCAGCGTCTCGAGACGACCTCGAATCGATTTCTGGCTGCCATCGCGTTCGGCGTGACCGATGAGACGTTCAGTGTCGCCTCGACGCGTGACGAGTCGACGCGCGGTCACTTTGTGCTCGGGCTAAACCTAATCGCCTTCTTGGCTTGGAACGTCGGAACATGGATTGGCGTCTTTCTCGCCTTCGGCTTGCCCGCCTCGGTCCAAGCGAGTATGGGCATCGCCTTGTACGCCATGTTCATCGGCCTACTCGTCCCATCCCTTACCCGCAAACCGGTCATCGTCGTGGCTGCAATCGCCGTCTTGACTCAAGCCATTCTCTACTTCGGCGTCTCTCCATTCATCCCGCTGTCGTCCGGCTTGAGCATCATCTTGGCCACGATTGTCGCCGCTGGAGCCGGAGCCTTGCTGTATAAGGAGGACGAAACATGATCAGCCTCTTGTTGCTCGTCCTTGCCATGGCGCTCGTCACATATATCCCGCGACTCGTGCCGCTGCTTTGGCTCCGGGACTTGAAATTACCTCCGCTCTTGAAGCGGTTTTTACTCTTCACGCCTTATGCGGTGCTCGCCAGTCTCATTTTCCCGGGCATCCTGCAGGCAACGACCAGTCTTACGTCAGCTTTAGCGGGTGGGGTGGTCGCCGCAACGCTCGCATTCCTTCGGGTCAACTTGATGCTCGTCGTCATCGGCGGCATCGTCGGGGTGTATCTCATTGAAACGTTCCTTTAACAAACAGGTCCGCCCAATTGTGGGGCGGACCTGTTTGTTTAAGCAGAGATGGCCTGACGTCGTAACCTAATGAATACATCGACGAACGCCGGATCCCACTGTGTACCGCGACCGCTCTCTAAAATCGATAGAGCCTTCTCGACTGGCATCCCGTCCCGATATGGACGGTCAGAGGTCATAGCGTCATATGCGTCGGCGATTGCCATGATACGACCGAAGAGCGGAATCTCCTCTCCGACCAACCGATCCGGATATCCGCGCCCATCAATCCGTTCATGATGGGACCGGACACCTGCCAATATCGGTTGTAACGCAGCCGGTAGGGAAATTTGATTCAAAATATGAATTCCGATGGTCGGGTGTTCTTGAATTTGCGCGAACTCATGATCCGTCAGCTTCCCTTCCTTCAACAACACATCGTCACGGATACCAATCTTCCCGATATCATGGAGTAGCGCCGATTTGCGGAGCAGCTCGATTTGTCCGGCCGGCAACTGGAGCGCCTGTGCCAACTCGACAGAATAGGCGGCGACTCGCTCGGAATGCCCGGCCGTATACGAATCCCGGGCATCGAGTGTTGCAGCGAACAAGACGAACAGACTGTTCAACAGTTGCTCGTTTTCCGCATCTCGATACGTGACGTTCGTGACCATCTGATTAAAGCCCGTGACGAGTTGGGCGAACTCATCCGAGTAAGGGTTATCAATCTGATTCAATCGTCCGGCATCTAATGCGGCGACCCCTTCGGTTAATGCACTGATTGGACGTTTGATGTTGGCATACAGCAAAAAGCTGCTAAACGTCGCGACCCCGATGATAACGACTAAAATCACAGCCGCCCACTGCCAGTATGCATCGACCTGATTGACAGTCGATAGTTGCACCCCGGACGCGAGGATGAACAATGCGACCGGGAACACACCGATGACGAGCATGCTGATCAATAGTTTCGTCCGGACGCTAATGGAGCGATACGTCGCTTGGAGCGGCCGCCCGTACAAGTTTCCGCTCATCTCCTGCAACTGAAGCAACAACGGTTCAACCGAGCGATAGGTCAAAAAGAATTCAATCAACGCATGCAAGATGGCGATTAAAATAGCACCGAACGCCGCCAAGCCAATCAACCGATACGGCAAGTCAATCCACCTTTGTTCGATGGCGAGTGCCGTCATACTCATCGCCGGCACGGACAAGCCGAACAAATGTGGACCGAGAATCCGTTTCACCGTCAACGTAGGAAAGTGACTCGTTTGATCGAACGCCTGTTGAAGCTCCTCATACGTTGGTGTCTCTGTTTGAAACACACGACGGATCGGGCGGATGTGACGTCGATAAAGAAGCAGTTCAAGCCCAATCATCATCATCCCGGACAGCCCCATGATAGCCAAGAGGATGAGCATCTCCGTCTTGGATAAATCGAGCGTCTGAAAGATGAACAGCCCCCCGACACCGAACACGGCGATGCCTGATCCCCATATGTAGTTCATAATGAGCGTACGTTGAAACTGTTTGAACATATGTATGTCACTCCTGCCTTCTTACCGACCTGTTTCTTATTATATCGACAAAAGTGACACTATTTTACAGCAAAACAAAACGGGCCCCAATATAGGGACCCGTCATTCACTGTTATGGACGAAGTGGACCTTCGTTGTCATCAAGTGAACGGTTATCTTGATCTGGTGTGATGTTGTCATGGAACGGATTCGGTTCTGGACCGTCTACGTTCGTCACATCAGATTGTGGGGCTTGGGGCCGATTCGTTTCACGCTTCAACTCTTGTTTCGTTTGATTCGCTTCACGTTTCGACTGTTCCACACCTTGTTTCGCCTGTTGCTTCGCAGCTTCGGCTTCTTGATTCATCTGTGCTTTTTCTTGCTCGAGACCTTCTTTCGATACTTCTGTCTCATCGATTCGTTTCTCAGCTTTCTTCAAGTATCGAGCCGCTGTCTCACGTCCGCCAAGACCGAAGGCAAGGCCGAAGGCGAGAGCAACCGCACCGAGGATGAGCAAGAATGCCGTATTGACGATTATCGGTGCGATGCCGAGTTGGCTGATCGCCATGAAGAAGGCGATTCCAAGAATCGCGTACTTCGCGACGTAGCGCAAGACGCTCGGTTGACCAGCTCCATCTACGAGCACACTGCCGACGAGACGCTCTGCCATGTTCGCGAGCCAGAAACCGACCGCCAAGATGACGATGGCTGCGATAACCATTGGCAAGTAAGCAAAGATTGCTGTTGCGAGTGAAGCCATAAAGTCGAGGTTCGCGACTTGAAGTGCTTCCGATACGAACAACAAGATGATGATGATTTGAACGATTGTTCCGATCACTTGTGCGATTGATGTCGATGACGACGAGCGACCACCGAGACCCATCTTACTAGCGAGTGAGTTGACGCCTAAGTTCTCAAGGAGAGACACAACGACGCCTTTCAACCATTTAGCAAGGAAGACACCTGCGAGAATCAAGACGATGGCCACGATGATATTTGGAATCATTGCCAAGACGTCGTTGAGCATCGAGATGGCTGGATCCGAGATTCCGCGAATATCGAGCGCTTCAAGCGCTGAAATCGTGACCGGGATCATAATCAAGATGAAGACGATCGTACCGACCACTTTCGCGAGACTTGACCCTTTCACGTAATCAGCCAAGTGAAGTTTCTCGGCGAAGCGGTTAAGACCTGCCGCTTCCAAGAACTTCGTCAAAATATCGCGGACGATTTTCGCAACGACATAACCAATCGCGAAGATAAGGGCTGCAGCGACAAGTTTTGGAATGAAGGCAAGGAAACTGTTCAACAAGTCTTCAAACGGACCGCTGATGCCTCGTAACCCAAGCGCATCGAGTACCGCTGGAAGAGCTAACAATAAGACGAGATAGAAGACGATATTGGCGACCGTGTCGACCCATTTCGTCTGATTGACGCTCGTCGACTCTTGGCCCGTCTTCTCCATCAACTTGTTCAAGTTGAGGCGATGACCCGCCATTTGAATCCCTTTCTTCAAGAGCGTCGCGATAATCCATGCGACGAGCAGGATGAGACCTGCTTTAATCACGCCTGTGATCAAGCCAGAGAAGCCGGCATAGATTTGACTGAACGGTTGAGCGACAGCTGGTACGTTCAAGAATTCAAAGATAATTAAGAATGCGAGAAGCAGTACGCCGAAGAAGACGACTTTTGCGATGATGCGTTCAGGCGTCCACCGCTTTTCCTCTCTTGCAGGCTTTCCGGGTTCACCTTCTTGTTTTACCCCTACACGGTCGTCAAGACGTGCTTTGCGAAGCGCTTTGCGCGTCACATTTTCAAGAACTTTCGCCAAAATGAATCCGACGACAAGAATAAGCAATGCGAGCAAAAGCTCAGGCAGCCATGACATGAACGTGTTGAAATTATAAGTAGTATTGTTCATTTAACATCTTCCTCCAATCTCTTTTTGAAATGATTTCATTTATTTGACTCTTTGTATAAATACCAACATTTGCAGTTGCCTAAACCTTGCCAGTTCTTATTCCTCTATACATGATTCAAGTCAAAACGTTTTTTTAGAAAGTGATTCTAGTAAGAAAGAAGTCGTGTCTTTCTCAAGTAAATGTGATACGAATTAAAAGAAGAAGTCTTTTGAGGAGGAATCAAGATGAACATCGCCCTGATTGCCCACGATAAGAAAAAAGATGATTTGATCGTGCTCGTAAAAGCTTATGCCCACGTCTTGCAAAAGCATCAATTGTTCGCGACCGGCACAACCGGGAAGCGCGTCGCCGAAGCGACCGGTTTGCCGGTCCATTGTTTTCAATCCGGTCCGCTGGGCGGGGACCAAGAAATCGGCGCCGCCGTCGCCCGCGGCGAGATGGACATGATTATTTTCTTCCGCGACCCGTTGACGGCCCAGCCACACGAACCCGATGTGAGCGCCTTGATGCGTCTCTGCGACGTGTATTCCATCCCGTTGGCGACGAATATGGGCGGCAGTGAGATTCTCATCCGCAGCATCGAACAAGGTGATTTCGAATCATTGACGCTGTCGCATAACGACCCACCCCCGAAATAATCTAACTATGAGAAGAGAGGAATTTTTCTGAAACTACACGTATCGAACGACCCGGTCGTTCAACAGTTTTACGATCAAGTCCGTACGCATTTAAACGACTTATTAGATGACAAGCAGCAAGCCGATCGCTTGCTCGACAGTTTAGCCGGCTATATTCAACAGGCGGAAAAGAACGGGCAGCCTCTCGAAGGACTCACGAAACAAAACGCGCACGACTATGCTCGATTTTTAATTGAACAACCGGCGACGAACGAAGAATACCAACGTCGCTACCATATGATGATTGAGGCGACGGATGAATTGAAACCTCATGAGAAAGCGCAGGCGAATCGGGAATTCGATTGGGCGATTGAGCGGCTCAACGAAGTTCAAGTCAAGCTCCAGGATGTCGAGATGCGTGATGTCTCCTTTTTAGCCTATACGAAAATTGAGGCAATCAAGTCATCTCGTCGCGTCTGGAATCAATTCGGTTGGCTACTCGGTATGATTTTGGCATTCGCCTACGCCAACTTATTGCTTGTAATGGATGATGTGTTCAGTCTGCGCTTGTTTACGGCACCCGCTACGCCTTACCCGCTCGATTATTTCGGCTTCGTCCTCCCTGTTCTATTGACCGGTGCCATCTTTGGCCTATTGACCCGTTTCCGTCACCACTTCCAAACACTAGGACGACGGATTGTCTTCGCATTGCTCATCATAGCCCTGTACGTCGGTTTCGTGTTATTGACCCAACCCATCTTGTTCGCACTCGGATGGTCGTTCTTGATTCAATTGACACCTGTGTATGCGCTCATCCTGCTTGCGATCAGCGGATTCATGGCCATGTGGACATTGATCGAGTTCGTCTGGAAGAACACGCGGTGCCACCTCGGCAATGAGACGTTAATGATTTATTATTGATCACGCCATTCTCTCTAGGAGATGGCGTTTTTTGTTTGAACCTTTGCTATAACGGAAATTACTAATAGCGTGACGTCGATTTATAAAATAAACGATTATGAAGGAGGCACAACATGTCGGATCGCAAAATTATTGGATTATTCCATAACGAGCAAGAAGTCATGGATAAGGTGAATGAACTCAAGCAAGCTGGGGAAGCCGAGAAAAACATGCACGTCGTAGCCAAGCGGGACGGGGAAATTTCTGCTTTGCGCTACCACACCGAGGTGAACGCCGAATCGGGGATTCGCGATGTCAACTGGTTGGACCGTGTAAAAGCGTTCCTTCACGGCAGTGACCGCATTCGTGATGAATTGCGGAACATGGGACTCAGTGATGCGGAGGCTGAAGAGTATTATACGTCGATCGATGCCGGCAAATTATTGCTTTACATCGACAAACACTCATACGAACGCTATCCGAATATGTATAAGAAAGATAGTGAACTCGACCATGATAAAGGGGAAGAAGCAGATGGCATCGCCTTCGACGCGAAGCCGTTCAATGATCACGACGAAGAACCTCGCGGTACGAAAGAGGACCCGATCGTCCGCGGACATTCCGGTCTAGAAGACCACCGGCGATTATAAGGAGGAAACGAAGATGAGTGAGAAACGGTTTATCAGCATGTATGACACACAGGACGCGGCACTCGGAAAAGTCGAGGAGTTGCGTGCGAAGGGCTATAAAGACTCAGACATCTATGTCGTCGCCAAACATGAAGATAACGTCTCGATTTTGCGTCGTCAAACGGACGTCCATACCGAAGCAGCACACCACGCCGGCTGGTTTGATAAGGTACGGGCTTTCTTGAGCGGACATGAGGATGTCCATGCCGGACTTCGCAATATGGGCTTGAGCGAGGACGAGGTGAAGCGCCACTACAGCGATGTCGAGGCTGGAAAGATTTTAATCTATGTGGATGAAGACTTCGAGCGTCGTCATAATGAAGGGCTGACGATCGATTCGTCACCTTATACCGACTCGAGACACGATACGAGTCACCAAGGCCACCATACGGCCGATGGGCTTGAAATCGATTCGACGCCGTATAATGATCCGAAATCTGACACGACCCGTTCGACCCGCTCAGATCATCACACTTCCGATGGTGTGGAGATTGATTCGGAGCCATATAATGACCCGAAACATCGTGACGCGAACCGGGACGATCGCCATACGTCTGATGGTGTAGAAATCGATTCGAAACCGTTCAACGAATCGACGGCCGACAATCCAAACCGGGCCGTCGACCCCGAGCAGGACATATTGGATAAAAAATCCGAGTTGACTGACCGTGAGAACAAGTTGCGTGGACTCGATGACCGGGCCCTCCGAAACGATTACGAAGATCCAGACAATATCCGCCGTTTCTAACCAAGATGCAACAAGGACCTGACCACAACCCGGTCAGGTCCTTGTTTTACGTTAATCGGTTTTTCGGCTCTTCTCCTTCGAGCACGTTCACGATGGCTTCCCGATTGAGCGCCATCATGGCAAGCCTTGTCTTGATGGAGGCGCTGCCGATATGCGGCAACGTCGTCACGTTCGGGAGCGTCAAGAGTGGATGGTCCATCGCCACCGGTTCTTTAGCGAACACATCAAGTCCCGCCGCCCAAATCCGCCGTTCCTTCAGTGCTTCATAGAGCGCCGTCTCATCGATAATCTCGCCACGAGCGACGTTGATGAAGACCGCTGTCTCTTTCATTTTCGCGAACTGCTCTGCGCCTAACATCCCACGTGTCTCTTCGGTGAGCGGCGCGAGGACGACGACGAAGTCGGACTGTTCGAGCAACTCGTCGAGTTCCGCATAGACAAAGCCATACATCGATTCCGATTCATGGCGACGCGTCCGATTATGGTACAACACATCCATGTCGAAGCCGCGGGCCCGACGTGCGACTGCTTCCCCGATTCGACCCATGCCGATGATCCCGAGTTTGGCCCGGTACAAGTCCATCCCGACGTAACCCATCGCCGTCCACGATTTCCATTCGCCGTCTCGTAAATCGCGTTCTGCTTCCCCGAGCCGACGTGCCGTCATCATCATCAATCCGAACGCGAGATCGGCCGTCGTCTCTGTCAACACGTCCGGCGTGTTCGTCACGACGATGCCGCGTTCCTTGGCCGCTCCAATATCGATATTGTTATAGCCAACCGCCAAGTTCGAGATGACTTCGAGTTGCGAGGCCTGTTCAATCACTTCCCGGTCGATTGTATCACTGAGCATCGTCCAGAGCGCATGCGCTGACGCCGCTTCTTTCAACAAGACGTCGCGCGGGACGCTCTTCGCTTCTTCTTCCCACATGCGGACCTCGTACTTGTCTCGCAGTGGCGCCACTGCTTCTTCCGGTAACCGTCTCGTAATGTAAATGCGTTTCTTCATTCCGTCTCCCCCTATGTCTTGTCTCGACCAGTTTATCAAACGTGTCGAATCAAGGTTTCTTTTTCGTTACTGGATTTTGCTCCATGAATTGCTCGAATAGCGAGCCGAAGTCGCTGTTGAGCAGTTGCTCGATTGTTTTCGATGAGTCCATCGCGTTCCGGTACGCCACTTCGTTGATGGCGAGCCCGATCGCCCAGGTGATGCCTGACGCGACAGTCGCATTGATGACACTCGCGGCGGCGTTTGCCCCTGGGAAGAACTTCATGACGTTCAATAAAATCGTCTTCGAGAGCGCCCGACCGATTTGAGGGATGATGGTGCTCCCAATCAGCGTCTTCAACATATCGTCATTCGCTTTCACACCCCAATAACGGAACAAGTGAACGCTCATCGTCACTTGAATCGGCGTGAGCGCGATCGCATCGGCGAATGGGAGCGGGACCGCCGCCGCCGTCCCGGCACTGGCGACATAACCCGAGATGATCCGGTTCGCTTTCTTCCGTTTCAGCTTGAGCATCGCCTCGCTCTCTGCGTGAATCTCCATGAGCAGTCCTTCTTGGAGCGATTGGTCGAGTTGTTCGACAGACCAGGTGACGAGACGCTCCCAATCGAGATGGTTCCGAAGTTCTTGGTCATTCAACAGCTCTTCAGCGACACTGACTTGGAACACGGCCTGTTCCGGGACAACGTCCACTAACTCGTTTCGGAGCGCCGTCAGTTCATCTAGGTCGACTTGATCGATTTGCGTCAACAAGACCGCGACCGACGTCGCTTCGTTCAATTGTTTGATGAGCGCCCGATCAAGCGGCGTGACCCGTTTCATCGAGGCGTTGATGGCATACCAGACAAGATGAATTTGTTCGGCCGCCCCTTTCGTCTGGGCCCGTTCGACGAAACCGATGACTTCATCAGCATATGCTTGTTGCCGGGCACTCCCAATCTCATACCCTTCACTGTCATAAAGCACGATGGCGATGTCGTCGCTCATGAACTGATGGATCCCGCGCGTCACCGGCTCGCCGGCGGCGACTTTCGTCAAGTCACGACCGAAGACTTGGTTGACGACGGAACTCTTGCCCGACCCGGTCGCTCCCGCGATCAAGATGTTCGGTTTTTTTACTTTTCCGCGCAACCGGTCGAGTTCTTCTTTTAAGTCATACGTATCCAAATTGAATGGGACTTTTTTCTCCATGTCAGTTCCTCCTCATTGATTGAGCGTTCGGCCAAGCCGTCGCATCTCTTCCTCGAAACCACGGCGCACATCCAGCTCAATCGTCTGTTTGACCAACTCGTATTGCTGATCGACAGCTTTTTTGATACCTCGCTCCGCCGTCCTCCGTTTGAACGCCCAATAGATGAAGTGGACGCCCGGGATCATCCCGAGCACCATCTTCCGAACGGTGCGATTGAATGAATAGTCAAACCCGAGCTCGACCCGGCGTGTTTTGAACACAAGGTCAGACGGGGCACCGACGAGCGGATAACGCTCCATCAGTTGAATGTAGTGACGAACACCTTGGGCCATCGCGGCCTCTGTGGTCTCGGCGGCCGCTTCGAGTGTTTGTTCCAAGTCTTTTTCGATTTGGCGGGCTTTCCAGCTGATCATCACTTGCGGGGTGATCATGCGGATTGTTTCAGCCGAACGATAGCTTCGGGCGCGCCACGCCTCTAACTCGGTCAATAAATGACGCGTCAAGTTGTGTGGCAGTTTTCGTTCGACGTCTTTCCAGAGGTTGGTCCGATTACGTTGCCACACTGCCTCATATCCGATATGCGGCACGACTTGTCCACCGAGCAACTTCTTTTCGACACTGTTGACGCGAATCATCGCATCCCGTGAAATTCCGAGCTCACGCATGAGGACTGCTTCCATCGCCTCCGCCTTCTCGACGTTCATCGCACTGTCCGGGTTATAGTTCGTCAAGATGATCGTGACGTTGCTTCGTTTCGCATAGAGCGGTTTTAAAATGGCTTCTAACTCGTACGCCTCGACGCGTCCCGAGTTGATGGACAGTAAGTAATAAATCGTATGGAACCAATCGGCGATATCGAGTGCACCTTCCCGTTGATTGACGATGGACAATACCGCCTCATGCCATTCGTCGGATCGGTCCGCCTCAAGTCCCCATGTATCGAAGAAACGGAACAAGATGCCTCGCTCAAGGTCATAGTATTCATATTCATGCAGCCCTTCCGCCGTCACTGGGCTGCCGGCACGTGACTCGGCTACATCACGCCCGTAAATATAATTTAAAAAAGCGCTCTTGCCGACCCCGGTCTTCCCCGCAATCAATATGTTCGAGACAAGCCCCGTGTTGTCCATATGGTTCCCCCTGCATTCGTTATATAATAACCATTATACTAAACGGACAAATTTGAAACGTCCGACGGAAGGATGAGACCAATGTTACATCATGTCGAACTGTACGTTTCTGATTTGAACAAGAGCCTCATGGCGTGGGACTGGCTCCTCACTGAGCTCGGCTATACCGTCTACCAACAATGGGAAGAAGGAAGGAGTTATCGTTTCGGCGATACGTATCTCGTCTTCGTCCAAACCGAGGCCGATTATCTCGAGCCGCCGTACCATCGCAAGAAGACCGGGTTGAACCATCTCGCCTTCCACGCCGAGTCGATTGAGCAACTCGTAAGTTTCCGTGAAGAACTGACACAGCACGGATTCACCGAGCTCTACGCCGATCGGTTCCCGCACGCCGGAGGACCGTCCTACACCGCGCTTTACTTTGAAGATCCGGACCGGATGAAAGTCGAACTCGTGGCAACGATGTGAACAGTTGAAACGGCTTTCAAAAAAGTTTGTGAAAACAATTGCAAACTTTTTGTAGACCTCCTAGACTTAAGTTGTCTAAAGGAGGCCGTGTTCAAATGGAAAAACAAGCTGTCGAGTATATGGAAGAAGCCGCCTATAAAAAAGCGACGTTGTTGCGTCACGCGTTCGGTCACTACGCACTCCGCTCCATCGTCGCCGGTTTTCTGATTGGAATTGGGGTCGTCTTTGCCTTCTCCGTCGGAAACATGTTCATCGATGTGCCAGGAACGATGCTGTTCGCGGGGATGAGTTTCTCGGTTGCCCTCGTCTTCATTGTTTGGACGGGCGGAGAGCTGTTCACGAGCAATACGATGTATTTGTATACGGGCGCGAAACGCGGACGTGTCGACTGGCGCGATTTAACGGCCGTATGGGGCATCAGCTGGCTCGGTAACTTGGTCGGTGCGCTCATCCTCGTCGGGCTCGTCATCGGTGCCCATAGCATGGGCGACGTCAGTGCCGACCACCTGTTATCGGTCGTCGCCGCGAAAAAAATGGGCGGAGACGTACTCGCGATTTTCTTGAAAGGGATTTTGTGCAACATCCTTGTCTGTATCGCTATCTTTATGCCGTTGAAGACGAAAAATGACGTTGCGAAGATTATGCTCACGATGCTCCCGGTCGTCGTCTTTTTCGCCGCCGGTTTCGAGCACTCGATTGCCAATATGGGCATCTTCGGGCTCGCGCTCTATTACGCCCCATCTGAGGCGATCAATCTCGGGCTGGCGTTGAACAATCTCGTGTTTGCCACGCTTGGCAACATCGTCGGAGGCGCTTTGTTCGTCGCCGGGACGTACGTCCATTTGAACGCGAAACCTGCCGAGAAAAATATTGAATCGATCCGTCAAAACGCATAAAAAGACAGGGGCCCCGATGCGCAGGGCCCCTGTTATTGCTTGATTGAATGAAATTAAGCTTTAGATGAGTCGGCAGCAGCCGCTTGGACCGCTCCTTGTGCGACTTCTTCTTCTTCGACATCCCAGCATTCCGTGTTCTCGATGCCGAGTTTGCGGGCCGAGAAGCGCGGGTTGAGACCTTGGGCACGCTGTTCTTCGTAGTCACGAAGGACTTTGAAGGCAACGCCGCCGAGAAGCGTGATGGCTACCAAGTTGATTAACGTCATCCCGGCCATGAACAAGTCGGCAAGGCTCCAAACGAACCCGAGGCTTGCGACCGATCCAAGGAAGACGAAGCCCATCGTGAGAAGGCGGAAGCCGAAGACGGCACCTTTACTCTTCTTGATGAACTCGATGTTCGTCTCACCGTAGTAGTAACTACCGACGATCGAGCTGAAAGCGAACAAGAAGACACTGACAGCGATGAAGGCCGGAGCCCATGAACCGATTTGTTCAGACAATGCGTTTTGAAGGAGTGCGATTCCTTCGCCATTCCCTGCCGCATAGCTGTCAGAGAGAAGGACGATGGCTGCTGTTGCTGTACAGACGATCAATGTGTCTAAGAAGACACCGAGTGTTTGCATGAAACCTTGTTTGGCTGGGTGTGACACTTCTGCCGTCGCTGCGGCGTTTGGTGCCGAACCCATACCTGCTTCGTTCGAGAAGAGACCACGACGGACACCCATCATGATGGCTGCACCGACCGATCCACCGAACGCTTGCTCGATACCGAATGCGCTCTTGAAGATCATACCGAGCACAGCTGGTATTTCTGCGATGTTCACAACGACCACGTAAAGCGCGATCACCAAGTAAAGAACAGCCATGATTGGTACGACGATTGCTGAGACGTTGGCGACACGTTGGACGCCCCCAAAGATGACGAGTCCAGTCAAGACGACGAGTGCAATTCCACCAACAGCGGCTTCAAGACCGAAGGCGTTATCGAACGCTGCCGCGATTGTGTTCGATTGGACTGAGTTGAAAATGAGACCGAATGTGAAGGCAATCAAAACCGCAAACACAATACCGAGGACACGATTGTTCAAACCTTTTTCGATGTAGTAAGCAGGACCGCCGCGGTATGCGACATCGTCTTTTACTTTATACACTTGCGCGAGTGTACTCTCGATCATCGCGGTCGCTCCACCGACGAGAGCGACAACCCACATCCAGAAGACCGCCCCTGGTCCACCGAGCGTGATTGCAACTGTGACACCGGCCAAGTTCCCTGTACCGATCCGTGTTGCCGCTCCAATGAAGAACGACTTCGCCGAGCTGATGCTCTTACTGTCTGTGACATCTGATTTTTCGGTGACGACCCGGAACATCTCTTTTAAGTAACGGAACTGCATAAACCTTGTTTTGACCGTAAAGTAAATCCCGGCCCCGATCAATCCGACGATGAGCACGTACGACCATAAAATGTTGTTTAAAAAGTCGACGCTTCCTTGCAGCAAGTTTTGTACAGCTTCCATGAATAAGTTCCTCCCTGTTGTGTGAATCTAAAGTTGAAATGTTTTATGATGTCTTAGTTCTGAATTATACAAAGATTCTGACAATTAGCAATAATTTTTTTATAGGTCAGTTCACACAAACTTCATATATTATATAACAAAAAGTGAGTGATAGCTTTATTTAAAGCGCTTACAAAGTTAAACCTAAGAAATAATAAATCTTTATTTCCCTACTAATTTTTGATATGTACATTCAACTTGTTTCAAACCATTCGCTTTATGAATAGGTTTTATTATGAAGGTTATGAAACTATTCTCGTTCCCTTTGAATTATTTCCCTGATTCTTGAGTGAACCAAAACTTACCGGGTAATAAATAACTATAGGTGCGCACCTTCTATAACACCACGTTCAGTCATCAGGAGGAAAGAAGGGAACGAGATGAAGAAGCATCAAAAATGGTGGTCACTCTTGTTCGTGCTCTTGTTCGTGCTGTCGCTCTTGCCAATGAAAGGAGTCGTTGCGGAAGAAAGTAGTCAACAATGGTGTGTGTCGACGACATCGAACACGACAATCTATGCGGGACAAAACATCCCGATTGGTACCGTTGATTTTGAGTTCGTGACCGATGGGCTGAAGATTGTCATCGATTTGAATGACGGAGTCGTCTTGCAAGATGTACCGGAGAATATCAAGATTGATTTCCGTCTATTGAGCGGCTCATTGGAACGAGGAAACCCAGGAGGATACGACTTTAAAGCGTACTCAAACGTCGATCCGACCCACTTGCTAATTCCGTATGCGGACCTCGCGGGCTATTTAGGCGTGTTAGAGTCGACACTCAAATCGGACGGATTCCAATTTAACGTCTTCCTTCACTTGGATACGGTCGTGAACGGCTCTAGCGAGACGGCTTATCCTGGTGATCCGGGATCAGGTACCCCTTGGGTCCGCTACGTCACGTTGACGGTGGAAGAATGTACGCCACCACCGCCACCAATGGACGACTATGACGTGTATACGATTGGCTTCTGGAAAAACACATTCAACTTCGACAAAGTGACGTTCTCCTATGGAACGCTCATTACGATCGACGGCCAAACCTATAGCGTGATTGACGACCGTGAAGCACTAGCCCTGCTCATGGATCCTGCGAAAAAAGGAATGACCGAAGAGAAACGATTGATTATGCAACTGACGGCGGCAAATATTAACGTCTTGTTAAACGGTGCTGATGTGCTCGACCTCGAACTCGTCTACGCCATAGACAATAGTGAAGTCGGGTTGACCGTCGGTGAGTTGCTTGCCGGTGCGGACGCGGCGCTCGCAAGCAAGAACATCGAACAGATGAAGTATTATCAACAACTGCTCGACCACTTCAACAATGGCTATTTCATCGGTACGTCACATGACTGAACAAACGTGGACAAACAAAAAAGGCAGTCGCTCACTGAGCGGCTGCTTTTTAGATGCCCGTCCGTTTCTTCTGGTTGTTCGGCTTCTTCGTCAACTGGTTCGTCAACGGTTTCTGCTTCGTCCCACGAAGTCCTGTCGGCACTTTCGTATCGTTTTGTTTCTTCTCGGCGAGCTTTTGCTTCATCGCCTCTTGAAAACTTAATTTCTTTTCACTCATATCATTCACCTCCAGCTTCGATCACTTTCACCCGACCGACCTGTCCATCGCTTAAGCGTACTTTAATGCCGTGCGGGTGACGCGGCGAGTTCGTCAAAATGTCTTTGACGACGCCTGACGTCAACTTCCCACTCCGCTGATCTTGTTTTAGGACAATCTGGACGTGGAGCCCTGGGCGAATGTCCGCGCGTTTCGTGCCATCCATACCCGACACCCCTTTCCGTATAGTCAACCTCTATCATATGCTCTTTTCCCGCGTTTGTCACAATCTATTCCACGATGCCGATTTGACTGACCGTTCTCGTCAAGTAACTTTGATCGGTCCTCAATCGACGCTTCGTTTGCCCCCACGCCGTCTCGACCTCGACCCGGCCGCGTTCAAATGAGATTGTCAAAATGTCTCGCCCGTCTGCATTTTGAAGCCTGGCTGCACCGTTCAACTCGTGATAGACGCGAGTCAAATCATTCGCGAACTGGACGTAATCACTTGTCCGAACCGTTTCTGGCTCCTGGTCGTGAACGAGCCGCAACGTGGTTCGTGACGCTTCCGCGATGACGAACCGGAATGTCGTCTCCTCGTTTCTAATCTCGAAGTGATGCATGATCCCACCTCCTAAAAAAGACACCTTCGACGTGAAGGTGCCTTCTCAATTATAAACGATACAACCTTGCTTCGAACGGCCGCATCATAAACGTTTCCGTCTCAATCGTCTCAGGGTCCATCTCATTCGTCAAGACGAGCGTCGCTTTGTCGAGACCAGGAAGCGTCGCCTCGGCAGGGTTTGCCGTCAAGTTGACGACGACATAAAATGTCTGTTCTTCAAACTTCCGTTCATAGGCGAACACTTGCAGATGGTCCGGCAGCAAATCACGGTAACTGCCGTACGTGAACGTCTCTTCGGCCCGACGAAGACGAATCATCGCCTTGTAGAACGATAGAATCGAGTGGGCATCCTTCGATTGGGCGTCGACGTTAAGCGTCTCATATTCTTCGTGGATCGGCATCCACGGCTTCGTCGTCGAAAAGCCCGCGTTCGGTGACGCGTCCCATTGAATCGGGGTGCGGACGTTGTCGCGCGACGTGCCCCATACGTGTTGCATCGAATCGATTTCGCTCATACCGTTGGCAATCCGTTCGAAATATTCATTTTTTGTCGCCACATCGTCATAGTCATGAATCGAAGGGAGCGGTACGTTTTTCATGCCGATTTCCTGACCTTGATAGATGAACGGCGTCCCGTGCATGAAGAAGTACATCATGCCAAGGGCGGTCGCGCTTTCGCGCCAGTAATGGTTCTCATCCCCGACGAGCGAGACGGCGCGCACCATGTCGTGGTTCTCGATATAGAGAGCGTTCCATCCCGTCTCGAGCAGGCCTTGTTGCCACTTGTCAAAAATCCGCTTCAGCTTGACGACATCGAGCGGAGCCAGGCGTGACTTGCGCATGATGTCGACGTGGTCGAAATGGAACGCCATGTTCATCGCCCCGTTTTCCGGTCCCATCCACAAATCGGCCGCTTGTGGCTCAATTCCGTTCGTCTCACCGACCGTCATGATGTCGTACTTGGCGAATGTCGCTTGTTTCATCTCTTGCAGATAGTCGTGGATACCCTCGATGTTCGAATACATGGAGAACGCCGTGACGTACGGTTTCCCGTCTGGAGACGGCAACATCGTCTCAGTTGGCATCTTCTTGATGTGACTGATCGCGTCGACTCGGAATCCGTCGATTCCTTTGTCGAGCCACCAGTTGATCATGTCATAGACGGCGCCACGCACTTCTTCATTTTCCCAGTTCAAGTCTGGCTGTTTTTTAGAGAAGACGTGCAAATAATATTGCTCGGTCGTTTCATCGTATTCCCAAGCCGAGCCCCCAAAGATACTCGCCCAGTTGTTCGGAGGTGCCTCATCCGTTCCGTCACGCCAGATGTACCAGTCCCGCTTCGGGTCGTGTCTCGAACTTTTTGATTCGACGAACCATGGATGCTCGTCAGAGGTATGGTTGACGACAAGGTCTAACAGTAATTTCATTCCACGGGCGTGGACTGCTTTGAGCAACGCATCAAAGTCTTCCATCGTTCCGAACTCTTCCATAATGTCTTCATAGTCCGAGATATCATATCCGTTATCATCGTTCGGAGACTTATACATCGGACAAATCCAAATCACATCGATCCCCAGGTCTTCTAAGTAATCCAGCTTGTCAATGATACCGCGGAGATCGCCGATTCCATCTCCGTTCGAATCTTT
Source organism: Exiguobacterium sp. s141 (assembly GCF_018618085.1). Taxonomy (NCBI): domain Bacteria; kingdom Bacillati; phylum Bacillota; class Bacilli; order Caryophanales; genus Exiguobacterium; species Exiguobacterium sp. s141. The sequence goes on from NZ_JACSLJ010000003.1 coordinate 188,454, forward strand.
AAAGCTACGCGGGTAAATCTGATATGCGATCGCTTCTTTCCACCACGTGCGGGTGACCGTTTTCTGCTTCTCTTGTTGTCTACTGACCATCGACTCCATACGCCGCTTGCCTCCTACATCTCATCATTTATATTTTATATACTTGAACAGCAATACCTGTTTCAGGATGAATCTAATCCTAGAATAGCACTTGTGCAAGCGTTTGCAAATAATCACATATAAAAAAATGCAGTCCGAGGACTACATTTTAGAGATGGTCGCGACTTGTTCACAGAACGCACCGATGACGTCGGCCAACCGCTCGCGATCATAATCCATCGTGGCCACATGGTACGAGCGTTCGAGCACTTCCCGTTGTTTCGGTGCTTGTACTTGTTCGTAGAGCCATACCGAATCTTCTGGAGGGACCACATTGTCGATGGCGGAATGGATGACGCACGTTGGGACGGCCACCTCAGCTACCATCGGGCGCACCTCCTCGATGAGCGCGAGCAGTTCACGGATGGCTGACGTCGGGACTTTGTCATAGACGATCTCATACACGCCCGGTGCACAGATGTCCGGTTCATCTTCATCGATGAAGCGACAGACATCATCTGTGGCGTGACAGGCATAGCCCGGGACCGACAACGCCGCATTGATGGTGACGATCGCATCGGCATGACCGGACAAGGCCGCCTTCATCGCCAGCGTTCCACCCATCGACTGCCCGACGACGATGACGTGTCGACATCGCTCGCGCAAGAGACGGATGCCGGCTTCCATCGACTCGTACCAGCAACGGCGCGTCGAGTGCCGGAACTCTTCCGGGTCCGTCCCATGTCCTTTGAGCCGAGGCGCATAGACGGTGAATCCTTTCTCCATCAAGGCGATCCCGACATCACGCACACTTTGAGGCGTCCCGTTAAAGCCGTGACACAATAAGATTCCTATTTCATTTCCTTCATAATAAAACGCGCCCGCTCCCGGGATGACCGGATAAGTAATTGTCGTCATTCGTTTCCTCCCTATTTAATCCACAGTTAACCGATACACTTAATTGTATTAATGAATTGTAAGAGTTGGACGACGTCCCGTCAACCCGATTGACCTCTGCCTTGTTTTCTTCTGGTCTGTAATCAAACTGTAATATGAACTTCGCAATAAGTGGATTGAGTTCTGACGTCTGCTTGGTTATGTTTAACATGTAGTTGAAAAGTTGGTAAATGATAGTGGAATCCGTCAATCGATGGAGGGAATATGAACGCATCTTCCTTACTTCAAGTCGAGTGATGTAAGCGCTATCATTTCATTTTGACCTAAAGGGGGCATCCGCTCAAGCAAGTGACCACACGAACTGGGACATCGTATCGGCCATCTACATAATCAAAGGGAGACTAACACATGGGGAAATTACAAGCACGTTCATTCAAACAAATGACCGGCCTCGCTTTATCGGCTGGACTCATCGTCAGCAGCATGACGCCGATTGCGGCAAACGTACACGCAGAGACGTTGAACGCTACAGATTTATTCATTTCGGAATATGTTGAAGGCTCTAGCAACAATAAAGCGATCGAACTGTTCAATGGAACGAATGCGGCCATCGACCTCTCGGCCTATAAACTTGAACTGTATTCAAACGGCGGGACGGCTCCAGGCACGACCCTCAACTTGACAGGTACGCTCGAGCCAGGTGGCACGTATGTCATCGTCAACGCCAACGCGAGCGATGCCTTGAAAGCGAAGTCGAACACGACAAGCGGTGTGACGAACTTTAACGGCGATGACACGCTCGTCTTGAAAAAAGGCGACACGGTGCTCGACGTCTTCGGTCAAGTCGGATTCGATCCGGGTACGAAATGGGGAACTAGCGTCGCCACGGCTGACCAGTCGTTGGTTCGAAAAGATACGGTCACGACAGGGGATGCGAACGGCGCCGATGCGTTCGACCCGGCCACTGAATGGAACACACAACCAATCGATACGTTCACGAACCTCGGAGCCCACACGTTCCAAGGCGTCGAATACGGCGATGGCGGTACGGTAGAACCACCGGCGCCGGTCACTCCGATCTCGATCAGTGACGCCCGTACGAAAACCGAAGGTGAAACGGTCACGATTAAAGGCGTCGTCACGGCGAAACTGGCCAACACGATTTCGATTCAAGATGCGACAGGCGGCCTCTCGGTCCGTCCGACGTCACTCGCCGTCAACGTCGGGGATGAAGTCGTCGTCACGGGTGTAATCGGTTCGTATCGTGAACTGCTTCAATTGAACAGCGCCGTCGTCGTTTCAAAACAAGCGGCGAGCGTCCCGGCTGCGCAAGTTCTCACTGGCGAACAGATCAATGAGGACGTCGAGTCTGAACTCGTCACCGTCAATAACGTCACGCTCTCGGGCAGTGGTCAAAACTTGACGGCCACAGACGGAACGAAAGAATTCGTCGTGCGCGATGAGCGCGGCATTCTCGATTTACAGACGGACGTCAACTACTCGTCAATCACAGGAATCGTGCAACAGTTCGATAACACGTATCAAATCATCCCGCGTGACGCATCTGACACGGTCATCGACGCGTCGGTACTCCGTCCGGCAACTGCGAAGCCAGGTGCGGGCACGTTCGTCGGTCCACAAGACGTGACACTCTCGACGACGACAGCGGGCGCTGACATCTATTACACGCTCGACGGGTCGGACCCGAAAGTGAACGGTACGCTTTATACATCACCAGTCCGCATTGAAGAAACGAAGACGCTCAAAGTGGCCGTCAAATCAGGTGATTCGTTCAGCGCCGTGACGACGTTCGACTATAAAATCACGGACAAGATCCGCATCCACGACATTCAAGGCGCGAGCCATACGTCGCCGATGAACGGACAGACGGTCGAAGGTGTCGAAGGAATCGTCACGTACTCGTTCGTCTCGAACGGAACGACGTATTACTACATTCAAACACCTGACATGGAAGCGGACCAAGACGCACGCACGTCAGAAGGAATCATCTTGTATGGCGGCCGTTCGATCGCCGGCATTCAAGTCGGAGACCTCGTCAGCGTGAAAGGTCTCGTCAGCGAGTACGCCATCGAAGGATATAGCGACCGTCAACAGACGGACATGAAGATGACGCAAATCGATACACGTAACGGTGGTGTTGACGTCATCAAGAGCGGTGTCGCCCTCCCGACGCCAGTGAAAATCGACGAGTCGAACTTGCCGACCGAGTTCATCGACAGCGACGCCCTCGCCGTCTTCAACCCGGACAAAGACGCCATCGACTTCTGGGAGAGCCTTGAAGGGATGCGCGTCGAGACGGGCAACCTTAAATCTGTCTCCCCACAACAATACGGCGACCTCGTGACCGTGCTCGAAGGAACACCCACGGAGACGTTCAACGGTGGTGTGCTTCTTAAAAAAGATGACGCCAACCCGGAACGGATCCAATTCCGTCTCGAACCAAACGTGGAAGCGCGTGAATTCGATGTCGCGACCGGTGACCGATTCAACGGCCCGATCGTCGGAATCGTCGGATACTCGTTCGGAAACTACAAGATTCAAGCCTCACTCGACGAAATGAAAGCCGCCTTCGTCAAAGGCGATGCCAAGCGCGAGACGACGTTCATCGAAGCCGAAGAGGACAAATTGACGATCGCCTCTTACAACCTCGAGAACTTCTCGAACAACGTGAAGGAAACATCGGATGAGAAGGCACTTAAACTCGCGAAAGCGTTCGTCGAGGAATTGAACAGCCCGGACATCATCGGCGTGACCGAGGTTCAAGACAACAACGGTGAGGGCACAGGCGATTCTGCGGCCGACCAAAGCTATCAACGCTTGATTGACAATATCGTCTCGATCGGCGGCAAATCGTACAAGTACGTCAACATCGACCCAGAAAACAACAAAGATGGCGGTGCACCGAACGCCAACATCCGTGTCGGCTTCTTGTATGACCCGGAACGTGTCTCGCTCACAGAAGGCATCCCTGCCGGTGACGCAACGACAGCTGTCGGTTATGAGAACGGCAAGTTGACGCACAACCCGGGCCGCATCGACCCGCTCAACCCGGCGTTCAACAGCTCACGTAAACCGCTCGCGGCGCAATTCGACTTCCAAGGCGAGAACGTCGTCGTCATCGCCAACCACTGGAACTCGAAAGGTGGCGACACTGGCTTCTTCGGCTCGAAACAGCCGGTCGTGCTCGGTAGTGAAGTCCAACGGAAACAAATCGCTCAAATCGTCCATGATTTCGTCGCTGACGTGAAGACGGACAACCCAGAAGCGAACGTCGTCGCCCTCGGTGACTTCAACGACTTCGAGTTCTCGGATGCGATGCAAATCTTCAAAGGCGACTTGATGACGAACATGGTCGAGAAAGTCCCGGCCGTCGACCGTTACTCGTACGTCTATCAAGGGAACTCGCAAGTGCTCGACCATATCCTCGTGTCGAACCGTTTAGCGGCGACGACCGAAATCGATATGATTCACGTCAACGCTGATTTCACGGAGATGTCGGGCCGAGCCAGTGACCACGACCCGGTCCTCGCACAAATCGATCTCACTCCGGAGCCAGAAGTGGAATTGACGCGTTACACAGTCGAGAACAACAAGGCGGCACGCCTCGTCCTCCAAGATGACTTCATCGGCGTGACAATCGGCAAAGGCACGAACTTCAAGAACGGCATCTTTGTACGCGGCGCCTACACGGAATTGACAGGTGACCCGCTCAAAAACGTCGTCGTTCAAGTGAAACCGAAAGAAGCCGGTGCCATCATCGACTTCAAAGGCGCCATCGTCAAAGAAGTGATTGTCGATGGAACGAACCTTGCGGAAATCCGCGGGGCAGAGAATGTGAAACGAATCAGCTACACGAAAGGCGCATCCGCTAACACGGTCGTCATCAAAAAATAACGATTGAATCGAATACGCAAGCCGCAGACAGATTGTCTGCGGCCTTTTGCGTTTTCATTCGTGAAATTCGGGGATTAAGTAGAAGATGCTGATTATCGGAGGATGACGTCATGGAGATGCACAACGGGAACTTATATTGGCCGACCACAGAATCGGAACAGATCGTCTTACAAAAACCAATCAAGAAAGAGCGCTACGACGTACTCGTTATCGGCGCGGGCATGTCGGGAACGCTGACAGCCTATACACTTTACAAGGACGGTGTCGATTTCGCCGTCATCGACCAAGGGAAAGTCGGAGCCGGGAGTACGGCAGCGAACACAGGGCTCATTCAATACTCGAACGACATCATGTTGCATGAACTCGCCGAGCAAATCGGCGAAGAGGATGCCGTCCGTTTCTATAAATTGTGTGCCGAGGCGGTCGATGCGCTCGACGAGGTCGCCGAGACGGTCGATGCCAAAGACGTCTACATCCGGCGCGACAGCCTTTGCTTTGCCAGCAGTGAGGCAGATGTCTCCAAATTGAAACGGGAGTATGAGATGCTGACGAAACATGGGCTTCAAGCCGAATGGCTCGACCGGGAGGCGTTACGCGCACGCTATCCGTTCGACAAACCGGCCGCCTTGATCACGAACGGGGACGCCGAGGTCAATCCGCTCACACTCAGCCGCCAAATCGTCCGTTACTTGTCGACACAGGACGCCCCAATCTTTGAAGAGACGGACGTTACGGAAGTCGTCGCCGACGGAGACGACTGGCTCGTGCTGACTCCAGCAGGAACGTTCAAGGCGGGCCACGTCATCTTCGCGACCGGCTATCGCCCGGCCCCGCTCCTCGACACGCATCGAATCGAACTCAACCGTTCTTATGCGATTGCGACGAATCCCGTCCCTGATTTTAAAGAATGGGATGGCCAGGCGCTCATTTGGGAAACGAAACGGCCGTACCTCTATTTACGGACGACCGTCGACGGCCGCATCATCGCCGGCGGGCTCGATGAAGAGAAACCAGAGACGCCGCATAGCGAGGCGCTCATTCAAAAACGGGCCGAGCGGTTGCGCCAAGAAGTCGAGGCTTTGTTCCCGATGTATGATTTGACAGTTGAATACGCCTGGGTAGCCTTGTTCGGCGAGTCAATCGACCAACTGCCCTTTATCGGGGAACACCCGGACCGCCCCAATCTCTTTTATTTACTCGGATACGGGGGCAATGGAACGGTGTACAGCATGTTAGGTTCTAAAATTTTGAGTGAGCTGGTTCGTGGGATCGACAGTCCCGATTCTCGAATCGTACGGCTCGACCGCACACGTTAATCCCCTGACATCAGGGGATTTTTTTATACATAAGAATTGGAGTGATTTAAATGACAACGAAACGTAAACCGAAATGGGTGTATCGTCTAAGGCGCAGTCTTCTCTTCATCCCCGCCATGATCTTGACCGCCTATGTATGGCCGCATGAGTCTATCGAGGAGGAACGCGATGGCGCGATCACCCGAACAGAGGCGACACATGAGGAGGGACGCTATACGATCGAGGCGAGGCAGGCCGTGAAGGAAGACGAGGCCGTCCGCTATGCATATGACGTTATCGTCCACGGCCAACCCGACGTCGAGACACTCCAATCGATCAGCCAGGATGTGATTGACGAGGTGGCCGTACAAGACACGTTCCAAGCCGCCCTCATCCGTTTTTATGACCATGAAGCCTATATCGGTACAGAATCCCCGCTCGGCGAGGCCGTATTTGCGCCTGGTGGAGATTGGAGCCTTGCTGATACGGTAAAAGCCGGTTCTTATGAAGACATGACGTTCGGGTGGCAGTTGAAAGAAAAAGAATGGGGCACGCAACTTTCGGACAAGGAAGCACGTGTCTGGCAAGCATGGAATCGTGTCTATGAAGCGGAACAGTCGGACGATCCTGACTTGAAAGCGAAGGTGACACGCACCATTTCCACGAAATACGACTTGAATCCGGAAACTGTCCAACAAATTGTATTAAAGCAGAATGTTTGGGCCGCTTTATAACCTGAATCCTCCAGAAAAATACATCGAATTTTCCTTTCTTTGGCTAAATATATAATTGTATACTAATTGTATACACGTAACTGGTTGAACGGCCAAAGAAAGGAAGACGTTATGAAACGATTGATGATTTTGTGGGTGCTGTTGTTCGTGATGGGTTCTACTATGACGCCACAGTCCGCCGTGGCCGCGACGACACCCCCTTATGAGGTGAGCGTCCCTTCCGGCACAACGCTTTATCAATTTGTCGGCAAGACGCTCAAGCCGAAAGCGACGTTGCGAACAGCAAAGCGGTTCAAGGCGCTCAGCACGTCCGGTTATTACTATAAAGTCCAGGACGGAAGAACCATCTATTACGTGAAAAAGAAAGCCGTCAAACTAGTGGCGACAAACCTGTCCTTGACGACGTTTTCTGGTTCGACCTATGCACGTCTGACCCACGAATATATGCGCTCGCTCACCCGTGGCCAGACGCCGTACTACTATGATGAGTTGACAGCCAAGACCGCCGTCATCCGGGCTGACACAGCGATGAAAGGGAACTGGTATATCCCCTCCCCGCCCTATCAGCTGCGCGTCCCGAACATCGATACATACCGCTTCGACGTCAGCGTCCCGGAGGTCGACTCGAAGTCGTTCAAGTTCCAAATCCATTACTTCACGACGTTGAACCAGTTGACACAAGCATACGCCGCGACCGGAAACACTGAGTATCTCCGTTACGGAAAGCGGATCGTAACGAGTTGGACCAAGCAATATCCGGCTGGGAACTACAAACGCTATCCATGGCCGTATCACGACCACGGCACGGCGATCCGGACGTTCCATCTGCTCAACTTCTGGAACGAGTTCCGCTCGTCCACGGTCAACACCGACCCAGCGTTCTCGCAACTGTTCGCCAAGACGCTCTATGAGCACGCGACGCTCCTCGCGACACCGAGCTTTTATAAGCCGAACAATAACCATGGCATGTTCCAAGACATGGCGTTGACCGCTGTCGCGGAGACGCACCGAAGTTTCTATCGTTCATCGTCATGGCGTTCGCTGGCAACGAACCGGCTCACACAGCAGTTGAACCATAGCTTGAGCACGGACGGGGTCCACCTTGAGCACTCACCGTTCTATCAGATTTATTTATATGACACGCTCGCCCGTTTCAACGACTGGGCCGCTGCTAACCGGTTCGCCTTGTCGAGCCGGATGGGAGACGTCAAAGACATGCCTGGTGCGTTGACGTATATGTTGAAGCCGAACGGGACACTCCCGATGTTCGGTGACACCCCGTCCATCGTTCACCGTCCGGACGCGATTCCCTATGTCGAGCGTTATTCACACTTGTATTATGCGATGACACAAGGGAGATCTGGGGCGCAACCGTCGACACGGGTCGGCAAGTTGTCGAACCAGTACGCGTTCTTCCGTCAGCATTGGGGCGGTAATGCCGGTCCGTTCCACGACGCGGTCCAAGTGATGATGACGGCCGGCTATCACAGCAACATCCATAAACATGCCGACGATTTATCGATCGACCTTTACGGTTACGGACGCGACTTTATCGTCGAGAGCGGTCGTTACGCCTATACGAATCGACCCGAACGAAAGGTCGTCATGCAGGCAGCGGCCCATAATACCGTCCATGTTGCCGGACAGAACTTCAAATTGACGCCGAGCAACTTGCGACGCAGTCAAATCACTTCGGTCGGCGCTTCATCGACACAGTGGACGGCAGCCGGGACGAGCGGACTGCTCGGCCAGGGGATGACGCACACCCGTCGCCTCGCCTACGACCGCGACGGAACGGTGCTCGTGTACGATGACATCACGAGTCCGACCACGACCTCGTTCGTCCAGCGGTTCCATCTTGGGACCGGTTTGAACCGAGTCTCGAGCGGAAGCCGTCATGCCATGTTTAAAGACAACCAGAACCGCTCCATCCACTTGTTGCAACTCGAGGTCGGCACGACCCCGAAAGTCGCCGTCGGTGCGAGTTACGTGTCATACCGAGATTATGACTGGCAACGCCGCAATCAAGTCGTGACGACAAAGCGCGGCAAGCAAGTCGAGTATTTGACGCTGATTCATATCGGTGAAAAGACGACGAAAATCACATCCGCCACGGTCCAGACGACGGCGCGCCACTATGTCGTGCGCTACAAACTGTCGGACGGCAAGACGAAAACCCTATCCATGTTACGCTAACCTCCATTTTAAAAATGGGGGTTTTTTCTCGGTCGGTTAGGGAAAACTCGTTAAGTAGGCCAAAACGTGGCTTACAGCGCGTGTGCATACTTAAAGGGGAGGCAATAACATGGGGAACAAGAAGGAAGAGCAATTAAAACAACATATGATCGATAACGAGCAGCAAGCCGGGCTCACGACGAACCAAGGTCTAAAGATGGCGGAGGATGAGTTTTCGCTCAAAGCCGGGCGACGCGGACCGACGCTCATCGAGGACTTCCATTTCCGTGAGAAGATGACGCACTTCGACCACGAACGGATTCCTGAACGCATCGTGCATGCGCGCGGCGTCGGGGCCCACGGGGAGTTCCAAGTGTACGAGTCGCTCGCTGACTATACGAAAGCCGACTTCTTGAACGACCCGTCGAAAGTGACGCCTGTGTTCGTCCGCTTCTCGACGGTGCAAGGCTCACGCGGTTCTGGGGACACGGTCCGCGACGTCCGAGGCTTCGCGACGAAGTTCTACACGGATGAAGGGAACTATGACCTTGTCGGGAACAACATGCCCGTCTTCTTCATCCAAGACGCCATCAAATTCCCGGACCTCGTCCATGCCGTGAAACCGGAACCGCACACGGAAGTGCCGCAAGGCGGAAGTGCCCACGACACGTTCTGGGACTTCGTCGGTCAAAACCATGAGGCGGCTCACCACGTGATGTGGGCGATGAGCGACCGCGGCATCCCGCGCAGCCTGCGCATGATGGAAGGGTTCGGCGTGCACACGTTCCGACTCGTCAACAAGGAAGGCAAGGCACATTTCGTCAAATTCCATTGGAAACCAAAACTTGGCGTCCATTCGCAAGTGTGGGACGAAGCACAGAAGGCGCTCGGGAAGAACGCCGACTTCCACCGTGTCGACTTGTATGAAGCAATCGATAAAGGCGATTACCCGGAATGGGAACTCGGGCTTCAAATTATCGCGGAAGAAGATGAGTTCAAGTTCGACTTCGATATTCTCGATCCGACGAAACTTTGGCCGGAAGAAGACGTGCCCGTCAAACTCGTCGGCAAGATGATGCTCAACCGCAACGTCGATAACTTCTTCGCCGAGACCGAACAAGTCGCGTTCCACCCTGGCCATCTCGTGCCGGGGATCGACTTCTCGAACGATCCGCTCCTTCAAGGACGCCTGTTCTCGTACACCGATACCCAGTTATCACGTCTTGGGGGACCGAACTTCCATCAACTCCCGATCAACAAACCGGTCTGCCCGTTCCATAACAACCAGCGCGACGGGATGCATCAGATGGCCGTTCATAAAGGACAGACAAGCTACCACAAAAATGCGCTCAACAACAATCAACCCGAGCCTGTTCCAGCCGAGCAAGGTGGGTTCGAGCACTATCAAGAGAAAATCGACGGGCACAAGATTCGTGGTCGAAGCGACAGCTTCCTCGACTTCTATTCGCAAGCGAAGCTCTTCTATAACAGCATGACCGACGTCGAAAAGCAGCACATTCAAGACGCTTACAGCTTCGAGCTCGGCAAATGTGAGTCGGACATGGTCAAAGAGAACGCCGTCGATTTGTTGAATCGCATCGACCGTCACCTCGCCTCTGTCGTCGCTGACAACTTAGGCGTCGAGCTTCCGGACGAGAACAATGAAGTCGTCTCGGACAAGACCTCACCGGCGCTCAGCATGGCCAATACAATCGCGAAACCGGACACGAAGAGCGTCGCCGTCCTCCTTGCCGGAGACGTCGATGCCGCGCAAGTGAAGGCGTGGGTCCAGGTGTTCGCTGACAACAAGGTCAATTACAGCCTCGTCGGGAAGAAGTCGTATACGCTCGGCGACCTTAAAGTGAAAGAGACGTATGATACGGTCGATTCGAGCCTGTTCGATGCCGCTTTCCTCGTCAGCACAGCGACCTCGGTCGAGGACGACGTGCTCGAATTCATCGAGAACACGTATAAGCACTTCAAGCCACTCGCGCTACATTTGCACCACGATGAAGTGCTCGACCGCTGCCGGGTGAAGACAAATCAACCAGGCGTCTACACGTTCAAACAACATAGTCTCGATGGTTTCGATACGTTTATCGACGGCATCGCGCAAGGACGGTTCTGGGACCGTCAATAATTGCTCGACGTAACCGATTCGCTTTAGCGAATTGGTTTTTTGATTGGAATGCGTCTGTTCGGACAAACCCCTCTTCGTTTGTTATACTACTTTAGTTATGTTTATTAACTATTTATAATCAAACGGAACAGGAGGCGGGCCGACGATGCAACTGACCGCACAAAAACTATGGACGAAAGATTTTCTCATCATCTCCCTCGTCAACTTCTTCTTGACGCTTATCTTTTTCTTACTAATAGTAACCATCGGCGTTCATGCCGTTTCCACATATGGGGCTTCGACGAGCGAGGCCGGGCTTGTCACCGGTATTTTTATTATCGGGACGCTCGTCGGGAGACTCTTCATCGGACGCTTGATCGATTCGATTGGACGGCGTAAGACGCTTCTCATCGGTCTCACCTTCTTCACGGCGACAATTTTGCTCTATTTTATCGACCTCGGCGTTGGCTTTTTACTGTTCACCCGCTTCGTTCACGGTCTCGGAATGGGACTGTCGAGTACGGCGACCGGAACAATCGTCGCCCAGGTCATCCCCGGCTCTCGAAAAGGCGAAGGCATCGGCTATTACAGCATGAGCTCGACGCTCGCCACCGCCATCGGCCCGTTCGTCGGCTTGATGATGAGTCAGTACACGAGCTTCTCGGTCATCTTCCTAACTTGTCTCGTCGTCGGACTCATCAGTCTAGGAAGTGCCTTGTTCGTGAACGTCCCTGAGGCCGACAATCCGGAAGTTGTTCGGGGCTTGTCACTGAGTGCCTTCGTCGAACCAAATGCGTTGCCAATTGCACTCATCATTGGCGTCGCGGCCCTCAGTTACTCGAGCGTGTTGTCTTATATCAATTTCTATGCGAGTGAACTCGATCTCGTGGAAGCGGCGAGTATTTTCTTCCTTGTCTATTCTATTGCGGTCCTGATCTCGCGGCCGATCACCGGGCGCCTGATGGACGCGCGAGGGGCCAACATCGTCATGTACCCGGCCATCGCCTTCTTTGCGATCGGCATGCTCGTCTTGAGCCAAGCAAACAACGCAGTCATGCTGTTACTCGCCGGGGCGCTAATCGGATTAGGATTCGGGAATATCCAATCCGGCACACAAGCGATCGCCGTCAAAGCGGCGTCCCCTCACCGGATGGGCATGGCCACGTCGACCTTCTTCATCGCCTTGGACGCGGGTCTAGGATTCGGGCCTTATTTTATTGGCTTGCTCATTCCGTTGACCGGTTTTTCAACGCTCTATCTGTTGCTTGCCGGCGTCGTCTCCTTTACGTTGTTCCTCTATTACTTGATGAACGGTCGCCACGAGCGATCCGAAATGAAACAAGCTGCCTGACAGGACTTTTTACAGTCCTGTCTTTTTTAGAATGTTCACACATTTCATCGTCACTTACGGTAATATGAGAATGACGCGCCGAAAAGTTTTTGATTGAAATGAGGGACATGATGCACGCCGACCAGACAATCCAACACTATTCCTCCGTCCTCCTCCGAACGTTCGACAAAATCTCTGATTTTGTCTTCTTCATGGAAGTGGACGGTTCAACTTATCGCTATATATTTGTAAACGAGCCGGGGAAGCAGGCGATCGGCTGGACAGATGCCGATATCGGGAAACGTGTCGAGGACATGGTCCCGCCCGAGACAGCCGCTCTCGTCACACGACATTACGAGGAGGCTGTTCGGGAACGAAAGAGTATCGTCTTCGAAGACTACCGCCTGGCCGAACCTTCTTACTCGGTCCAACCCGTCTCACATGAGATTCAACTACCGGTTCATTACTACGAATCCGAGGTGACCCCGGTCTTCGACGAGGCAGGCGTCTGCACACACGTCATCTCGGTCGTCCGTGAAGTGACGGAGCGGAAGCGTCGTGAACTCGAACTGTCGATTCTGAAAGACCAGCACGAGTCGCTCCGGCGCTACTCGCCGCATGGCATCTTCGTCCTCGATGACGCGTTTCGCGTCCAATCGATCAACCCCGCTGCCACGCAAATCACGGGTTACGGAGAAGATGATTTGTTAGGCGAGTCATTTTTAGCATGGTTGCCAGAGTCAGAACGAATGCTCGTCGACGACGGTCTCCGCTTTGCCTTGTCCGGCACCCCGCACAAATACGGGATCACGGCGCTTCAAAAGACCGGGGATCTCCTCGACTTGGCCATCTTGAATATTCCGATTGAAGTCGGAGGCCGAATCACGGGTCTGTTCGCCATCATTATTGACCATACTCCGGAGAAAAATGCCGAGCGTGCGACCCAAGAGAGCGAGCGTCGCTATCGCCAACTGATCGAGACGATTCCGGAAGGGATTATCGTTCATAAAGACGGCGTCATTCTATACGCCAACGCCCTAGCGCTAGAAACGATCGGAGAGACGAATATCGAGTGCGAATCAATCTTTAAATTTGTCGCCTCGGAATTTCATGAGACGACAAAGGCGCGCCTCCAAGCCTTACGGCAAGGTGATCCCGTTCAAGACACGGAAATCGTGCTCCTCACGCCGACAGGACGAAGACTACATATGGACATCGGCAGCCTGCTCATCGATTACGAAGGCACGACTGCCGTCATGACTTTGTTGCGCGACGTCACCGAAAAGCGTGAGATGGAGCGCGCCCTGCACCAAAGTGAGACGCAATATCGCCTCATTACGGAGAACATGAGCGACCTCGTCTGTATCCTCGAGCGTGACGGTCAAGTGCGCTACGCTTCGCCGTCCCACAAGACCGTGCTTGGATATGCGCCCGAGCTTTACGAGGGTAAAAATACGCTCGACTTCATCCATCCGAATGACGTCGAGTCCGCGAGACGACAACTCGACACGATGACAGCGTCGAGCGAATCGCTCACCCTCGAATTTCGTCACCTGCACCAGGATGGACGTTGGATTTGGCTCGAGACGAAGATTCAAGCGATTTACGACGACGTCGGCCAGCTGCTCCATTATTTGACGGTCACGCGGGAGATCATGAAACGCAAAGTATTAGAGAAACAGCTCAAGCACCTGGCTTACCATGACACGTTGACCGACTTGCCGAATCGGCGCTACTTCCTCGCCTACTTGGAAGAGACATTGGTGCGATTGGATGAAGAGAACGAGTCTCTCGCCGTCCTCTCGCTCGATATCGACTGTTTCAAACAGATTAACGACACACTCGGACATGACATCGGCGACGAACTGCTACGCCAATTCTCTGCTCGCCTGACCGATGTCTTGCGAAACCAAGACGTGATCGCTCGCTTTGGCGGCGACGAATTTTCGGTGCTCATCCGTTACACGGAATCCGATGCGCCGAGACGAGTGGCCGAAAAGCTTGTCACCGCGCTCCAACTTCCGTGGTTAATCGAAGGACATACGTTCGTTACAACCTCGAGCGTCGGGGTCGCCCCTTACCGACCAGGAACGTCGACGAAACAATTGCTCAAACACGCGGATTTGGCACTATATGAAGCCAAGGCCCGTGGGCGAAACCAATACGTCGTTTTTGAAGACCGCTCCTGAGCGGTCTTTTTTCACGTGAAACACAGAAGACAGTACCTAAACACGAACATTAAAGAGGATTAACCAACGATTATCAAGAATTTTTATCTTTTATCGCTATATCCCTTTGACATATGCTCTAATTTACGTTACATTACCGAATGGACGAAGTATTTATCATTCAACGAATCTAATTGTTCGTAAATAGGAGTGTGACAACATGGATAAAGTATTTGATTATGAAGATATTCAATTGATTCCCGCAAAATGTATCGTCGACAGCAGGTCTGAATGTGATGCGAGCGTGACGCTTGGGGGCTTTACGTTCCGACTTCCGGTCGTGCCTGCCAACATGCAGACGATCATCGATGAGAAAGTCGCCTTATCGCTGGCCGAGAACGGTTACTTCTACATCATGCATCGCTTCCATCCAGAGACGCGGCTCAAGTTCATCGAAGACATGCATGGACGCGGGTTGTATGCATCGATTAGCGTCGGTGTGAAAGAGGACGAATATCGTTTCGTCGAGATGCTTGCGGAAGCCGGGCATACGCCGGAGTTCATCACGATCGATATCGCGCACGGTCATTCGAACGCGGTCATCCGCATGATTCAACACATCAAACACCACCTTCCAGGCTCGTTCGTCATCGCCGGCAACGTCGGGACCCCGGAAGCAGTCCGGGAACTCGAGCATGCCGGGGCGGATGCGACGAAGGTCGGTATCGGACCGGGCAAAGTCTGTATCACGAAAATCAAGACAGGCTTCGGCACGGGCGGTTGGCAACTCGCCGCGCTCCGTTGGTGTGCCAAGGCGGCGACGAAACCGATTATCGCGGATGGGGGCATCCGGACACATGGCGACATCGCCAAATCGATTCGCTTTGGGGCATCGATGGTCATGATCGGTTCGCTGTTCGCTGGACACGACGAGTCTCCGGGTGAGACGTTCGAACAGGATGGGAAATTGCTCAAAGAATACTTCGGGTCGGCTTCTGAATTCCAAAAAGGGGAACGGAAAAACGTCGAAGGCAAGAAAGTGTTCGTTGAGCATAAAGGGGCGCTCCAAGACACGTTGACCGAGATGGAGCAAGACCTCCAGTCGGCTATCTCTTACTCGGGTGGGGACAATCTCGATGCATTGCGCACCGTCGATTACGTCATGGTGAAAAACTCAATCTTTAACGGGGATAAAGTATATTGAAAAAAGGCGACTCACACGAGTCGCCTTTTTTCAATCAGCTGTCAGTTGCTTCGTCATCATATAGTAGTCCGAACCCGGCGGATAATCACGGAGCACGCCGGCGATCTCATAGCCGAAGCGCTCATAAAACGTCTTCGCCTGAAACGAGAACGTCGTCAATTTGACGCGCGTCGCCCCGAGGTCACGCGCCAACCGCTCCCCTTCCTCGAGCAGGCGGCTCCCTAGGCCTGTTCCCGTATGTTCTGACGCGACCCAGAGTCGGTCCAAGTCGAACCAGCCCCAATAGACGCTCCCGAACAACCCTGCAATCACGTCCCCGTCCTGCTCCACTTTCAGCTGAACGACCGGGACGTCCGCGTTGCGAATCTCGCGATGGTGCACCGAGTGGGTGTCATTGAACATCCGCAATCGACTCGTCAAAAACTGTTGAAACGCTTCGTCCTCATCGTGTATCCGTATGATGTCCATCACAGTTCCTCACTCGAACCGTTTACGAAGAACGAGATCAACTCTTGCACTTTTTCGTCGACGGCCCGACCTGTCAAACGTTCGTACTGAGCGGTTATCGCTTCTTTATTTCCTGGGAAATCGAGGGTAATTCGGGCCAAATGGCGCAAGACGTCTCGGTCTTTCTCATATTCGGGACGGGTCACCACTTGACCGTGCGACCAGACGCATGCCTCGGCCTCGAACTGGTCGAGTACATCCAAGAGGCGTAATGTCCGTACCGGCGTCATCCGCCAAGTCGGCGCGTACAAGTTCGCATAGAGCGCATCCCCTAAAAACAACACCTTTTCCTCTGGCACATAAGCCACGACTGCATCGGCAGCGTGATCTCCACCAACGTGCTTCAGAATGACGTGTACCCCGCCGAGGTCGAGGGTGAGCGTATCATCGAACGTCAGCGTCGGTAAGACGACGCGCATCGATCGCTCTTCTCCATATTCGAGTTGGATCGCCTCCGCGCAAAACGCGATTTCACGTCCGTCCTCGACCCGTTCGGCCAACGCCTCATCGTCCCACGCATAGGGCAGCAACCGTTCCATCCCGGCTTTTGTCGCCGTGCTTGCGATGGAGACGGTGTCAGTCAGCGCCGACAATCCAAAGATATGATCCCAATGCCAATGCGTCAACGTGACGATTGACGGTCGTTTGATGCCCCGCTCGGTCAAGGCGTCTAGAAATAAATTCGTGTGCGCCTCAGAGTTCCCCGCATCAATCATGAGCGTATGGGTATCTCCGACGACAGCCCCTAAAATGGGACGGTCGGTCTCCGCGACTGGGTCCATATACCAAAACCGTTCCGAATGCCGCTTAAGTGTCTGCATGATTGACCTCCTCTTTGCTCCGTAACACGTCGAGCGCTTCGAGTGCCCCTCGCTCGTCATTGACGAGGCGAATCGTCCGGACCGGCAAACGCTCTAACAAGCTCAATTCACGCCGTTGCCGGTCTTTCAACAGTTGAATCGTCCCTTCGAGCCCGCCCAATCCGTTTGCCTGAGCGTAAGCGCGAGTCGTGTAATACTCGACGAAACCACGTTGCCACTCTGTCGGCCGTTCCGCATAGACATCGCGAAACACGGTCGGAACGTCGACCGTCTCTAAATAGACGACGGTCGGGTCGAGCGGGGCCAGTAAATCTGCCACCGTCTCGATATAGGCTTCAATCTGCTCGTTCGGGACGTCTTGGGCCACCATACCGATCGTGAACGGATTTTGCAGGAAGGCACATTCGAATACGTACGTACCGTCCTCTCCTTTGACCCGCTCCACGAAACGACGCCAACGGCCGATCATCAGTTCAACATGTATATCGAACGGCAGCTCATAGACGTCGACTCCAGAACGACGTTCGTTCGGACGATATCGTATGAATCGACCTGTCCCATCTTGATCGATGACCTCGCCTTCCGTCATACCGTCTGCTTCGACCCAATAGACGTCATGAACATCGACCGGATGTGACGCATCGATTTCCGAATAAAACGTATAGCCCGCTGTCGCAGCGATTGTTTCCGCAAACGTCGTCTTCCCGCTCCCTGGTAATCCTTCAATCAGCCATAATTTGCTCATATGATACCTCCGTATCAATTTTCTTGATGGGAGTCGTACACGTAATACCCATCCCCACCGCAATTTTTAGCGACGTACATCGCCGCATCCGAGTGATGAATCATCGCATCGAGCGAAGCGTGGTCTTTCGAACAAGCGACGCCTATGCTGGCCGACAACCGCAAGGACAAGCCATCTCCGACGTTCATTTCCTGGGAAATGAGAAGATTCAACTCCTCAAATCGGTCTGCTCCAACTATTTCTCGTTCCGCATCAATGACGATTAAAAACTCGTCGCCTGCGAAGCGATACGCCTTCCCGTCATACGTTTGACTGAACGAGCGAATCCGTCGTGCCGTCTCGATGAGCACTTCGTCCCCAATCAGATGACCGTAGGAATCGTTTACTTGTTTAAAATCATCCAAATCGATGAACAACAGCACGACCGACTGCTTCCGATTCATCTTTTGTCGCATGTCGGTCATGAACGAGTGCCGGTTCGCCAGTTTCGTCAAACTGTCTTGGGTGATGAGTTCGATGACTTCTTGATGCTTACGTTCGCGCCGAATCTCGTTCTCCATCCACCGGGTCACGAGCAATATCGTATCCGTCATCTCGTTGATCGTCGCGGCATCGACGACGTCGTTCAAGCTACCCTGTTCGGCCAAGAATACGACCCAACCGAACGTCTTGCCATCATTGGACAACGGCAGACTGATCATCGAGCTAAACTCGAGTCCATCGATCACAAGTTCGGCACGACCTAATTTTTGGTGCCCGATTGTCGTCAAAGCATGAAGTTGTTGCAGGGCATCACTCGTCCAGTCGAGCTTGCCTTCCCCGTCCTCGGATAAGACGCGATGTTTCGACTCCGTCGAGAAGACGACGGCATGGGAATAGCCGATCCAGCCGCGGAGCACCGTCTGAATCCGTTTTAGTTTATTGCCGAACGGTTCATGAAGTGCCGTCACCTCATAAAGTGACTCGAGCGTCTGTTGACGTTGTGCCTGGGCCCGTGCCTGTTCCGTCAATTCGATTTCAGCCATGACCCAACGCGCGAAATCTTCAAGCGACTGCAACGCTGCCTCGTCAAACGTGCGAGCTCGTTCGTCCGTCACACAAAGCGTACCGATGACATGTCCGCTTCGCGTCGTGAGCGGAACACCGGCATAAAAACCGAGGTTTTCAAGCAACGGATTGTTTGTCCCGGCCTCAGACGTCTGCACATCCTCGATGACAACCGACGATTGGCCCGTCACGACCCGATCACACAGTGTCCATTCCCGGTCCACGTGTGGGCTCTCAAGCAAGGGACCCGCGCAGGACTTGAACCATTGTTGGTCTGTCGTCAAAATCGAGATGAGCGCGACCGGCATGTTCAGCGTGCGCGCGACAAGTCGCGTAATCCGATCATAGCGCTCCTCTCGCGGAGTGTTTAAAATCTCAAGGCGCAGAATCGTCTTCAAACGCTCGGCTTCTTGCTCATCAAGTACCGTCGACGGAGAAGTCGTGGCCAACTCGAGTTGCCGCAGCGCCGCATGTTGATAGACGAGCGCATCGAGCGCCTGTTGGAGATCATTCAGCGGGAGCGGACGACTGAAGAAATACCCCTGAATCTCATCACAACCGAGCTGTTCCATCACCCGGTACTGCGCTTCCGTCTCGACCCCCTCGGCCGTGACCTCTAAATTCAATTTTTTAGCGAGTGAGACAATCAATTTGACGATTTCATATTCTTTCAGGCCGTTGTCTTTATCTAATTGACTGATGAATGAGCGGTCGATTTTAATGCCGTCGATTTCAAACATCTTCAAGTAATTGAGAGACGAGTAGCTGACGCCGAAGTCGTCAATCAACACGCGAAAGCCTTTCGTTTTCAAATAGTCGACCGTCTGAATGCCAAGGAGCGGTTCTTGCATAAGCGTATGTTCCGTGATCTCAAACTCGAACTGTTCTGGTCTCAACCCGTATGTCGCGAGCACCTGTAATAACTGTTTGATATAGTCTTGCCGAAACAACACTGGGGATACATTGACCGCGACACGTCGCCCTGCAAACAGGTCCGGTTGCTCGATCATGTCACGACAGACACGGTCGAAAACGAACCCGGTAATGTCTTCAATCAAGAGCGACGTTTCGGCAATCTTAATAAACGTTTCCGGTGAGACGTTACCGAGCGCCGCACTATGCCACCGCACGAGCGCCTCAAAATGAACCATCCCGTCCTGACAGCCAACTTTCGGTTGATAGACGACGCTCAGTTCATCTGCTTTCAGTCCCTTGATGAGTTCCATCTCAATCGTCATCTCATCGATATAATGTTGGACATAATCGTCCTTTTCGTACACTTTGATGATTTGCTTGCCCGCTTGTCTCGCTTCGAGGAGCGCCGTTGACGCATTCATGATGACCCGGTCGGCGTCCTCGCTCCCCGCGCTGATTCCGAGACAACCGGATAAAGCGAACTCGGTCTCGGCCACTTGGTACGTGTACGCTGCGATGGCCGCAAGCAATCGCTCCCCATGTATCGTCGCCGTCTCGATTGAGGTGTAAGGCAACACGGCGATAAAATCTTCTCCGTCCACGCGCCCGATAATCGAGCCTTTCGGTAACAAGTCCGATAAATGGCGCGTCATCTCTTTAATCAGGCGATGAGATTGTTCCACGCCTTGCAAGGACAAGATGATTTTAAACCGGTTGATGTGCAACCGCATGACGCTCGTCACTTCCGCTCCTTCTCGTTGCGTGAACAGCTTCTCGAGCTCGAGCTTCACTTTCATCAAGTTCGGCATCCCGGTCAAATAATCGATGTTCTCGATGCTGCTCAATAGCTTCATCTCTGCCTCTTCCGATAAATCGGTCGTCAGCCCTAACACATAACGCACGTTACCCGCCTCATCTTCGAGCGGCATGAGGACCGATGATGCGAAGCGGGCCGTATTGGCCTCGATGTTCATCTGCGACATGAAATAGACCGGTGCCTTCGTCGCGACGACTTCGTCATAATGCCCGATTAACTCGTTGGCGACATCGACCGCATACATATCATGTAAATACAAGCCACTCACATCGTCCGGGAGCGAGGACGCCAGTTTCCCCTGTTCACTGACGCGTGCGTACCGATATCCCTCAGGCGTCACTTCCATCAAAAACACCATCCGGTATAATTGAACGAATACGTCAAACAAATAGTGCGGATCGATCTTCATCTGCTGCATACTGTACCTCCAGGCAATCTCCGTTTCTTCTAGTTTAGTGGTTTTAGCCGGTCTTGTTCACGAAACCGTTTAAAAAAAGGGGAAGACATTTTTAACGAGCGGTCAATAATCGGGTATAGATAAATAAACGTCACAAAAGCGAGGTGAACCATCATGCTCAGTCGAAACGTCACCCCACAGACACGGCCTGGAAAATGGTCGGTCCTCTTGTTACTTGCGGTGTTCTTGCTCTTACTCCTGTCTGCCCTCATCGTCCAATCCGCTCAACCGTTCAACGTCGACACGTTATTCGACAACACGTGGGCGACCGTCGTCTCGATGTTGGCCATCGCCGCCGCAGTCGGTGCGTTCGTCGTGGGGGTGTATACAATCTTATGCAATCACGAACGTTCGGTCGCCGTCTTTTTTACCGTCTCGCTCGGCGGGCTTGTCGCTTTGTTCGTGCTCATGCAACTGTTCCTCTAACTGACAAACGCACCTTTCCATTAGGAATAGGTGCGTTTTCGTCAGAGAAGTTCTTTGGCGAGCAACCGATAGACGTTCAAGCGGCTCTCTTGTGTATGCTGGATACTGCAAATCATCGCCTCGTCAAATCCATAATGGGCCGATTCTTCCTGCAGTTGCGTCGCAATCTGCTTCGGTGTCCCGACGAGGTGGATTTTCCGGTTGTTGGCGATGTGAATCTGATCGATCTCGGTGAGCGGATAGTCGTGGGCCGCCTCCGGGCTCATCAATTGACGGAGCTGGCCTTTCATCAAGAACAGGCGTGATAAGTCTGACGGGCGCGCCAAGTATTCAGCTTCTTCTTCCGTCTCTGCCGTCGTCACGAGATACGTGACACTGATGTCCGGCTTCTCCATGAATGCGGACGGGGTGAAGTGCTGACGATACGCGTCGAGCGCAGCGACACTCAGTTCCCCGTTAAAGAATTGGGCGAACGAGTAGCCGAGCCCCATCCGTCCTGCTTGGATGGCGCTGTTCCCGCTCGACCCCAGGAGCCACGCCTCAGGCAGCGTCACACCAGTCGGAGCGGCCGGCGTATTTTTATACCACCGTTCCTCTGGCGTCTCATCATTGATGAGTTGGAGTGTCGTCCCGAGCTTTTCATACAGGCCGTCCATCATCGGTTTTTGGCCTTGTGACATCGCGTAGATGGCGTTGGCGTCCCCGCCCGGTGCCCGGCCGACCCCGAAATCGATGCGTCCCGGCGCGAGCGCACTGAGCGTCTTGAACACCTCGGCCATTTTAAGCGGAGAATAGTGCATCATCATGATTCCACCTGACCCGAGACGAATCCGTTCTGTTTTCGCCGCAATGTAAGCCGCGACGACTTCCGGGGCCGAGCTGGCGAACGACATTCCGCCGTGGTGTTCGGCCATCCACATTCGGTAATAGCCGAGTTCTTCTGCCAATTGGGCCAGTTCGACCGCACTTTGTAACGCATGTTCTGACGTATGTCCGGATGTCACCGGCGCTTGATCCAATACACTTAATCTCATCTGTATCGCTCCGTTCCTAAAGTATATATGGTGAATATCTCGAATTTGTAAGACTTGCCGTCATCATACTAAAGTGAGCCGGAGAATACGAATAGTTCGCTCTTGATAACGCTTTCTTTTTTCAGAAAATTACAACGAGTTGTTGCCTGCTCGACGTTCCCTTCTCTATAATGAACGAGAAGAAGCTATTCCTTCATAGCAATTCACGCAACGCACGATGGGGACGTGCCAGTGAAACGCAAACTATACGTTTGGGGAAAAGGGGTAATTGAATGAATCACACACCAAACCGGTCCGGTCATGACGGACCCACATTCACATCAGCAGATTACATGAAATTCATCATTCCATCGTTAATCGGGATTCTGTTCTTCATCGTCCCAATCCCGTCTGGTGACGGGTTCACCATTCCGGTCGCCTATTTATCGAACTGGTTGATCGATTTGATTGGCGACTTCGTACCGACGATCGCCGTCATCATGATGGGCATCTCGGTCGTCGGTTCACTGATCACGTATGCGGTCAAACCGGCATTCATTCTAGAGCGCCCACACATGAACACGTTGTTCAACGTCACACCGTTCTGGTTCGTCATGCGCGTCATCGGGTTCATCGCCGGCGTCATGACGCTACTCGTCATCGGTCCCGAGGCGATCACGTCCGAGTTCACGGGCGGACTGTTGTTATATGATCTAATCCCGATTTTGTTCGCGACGTTCTTGTTCGCCGGGATGTTATTGCCGCTCTTGTTAAACTTCGGATTGCTCGAATTCGTCGGGACGATGCTCATCAAAGTGATGCGCCCGCTGTTCCGTCTCCCGGGCCGGGCCTCGCTCGATGCGCTCGCATCTTGGGTCGGAGACGCCACAATCGGGATTTTATTGACGACGAGACAATATGAAGAAGGCTACTATACGAAACGAGAAGCCTCGATTATCGCCACGACGTTCTCCGTCGTCTCAATCACGTTCACGATCGTCATCTTGTCGTACATGAAGCTCGACGCCTATTTCCCACATTATTATGGCACGATCATCCTATCCGGCATCGTCGCCGCGCTCATCATGCCACGCATCTATCCGTTGTCACGTAAGCCCGACACGGCTTATGAGAAGACCGAATTGAAACCGGAAGAACCGGTGCCGGCGAACGTCCCGATGCGCATCTGGGCACTGCGTCAAGCGCTGCTCAAATCAAAATCGAGTAAAGGCGCCGGCGCCACGTTCAAAGACGGGTTCCAAAACGTGCTCGACATGTGGCTCGGCATTTTGCCGGTCGTCATGGCCGTCGGAACGATTGCGCTCGTCATCGCCGAGCACACGTCATTGTTCACGATTCTCGGCAAACCGTTCGAACCGATTCTCATGCTGTTGCAAGTGCCAGAAGCAGAGGCCGCGGCCCAAACGATGGTCGTCGGGTTCGCCGATATGTTCTTACCAGCCGTGCTCGGCAGCGGCATCGAGAGCGAGTTGACGCGATTCGTCATCGCCTGTGTGTCCGTCACCCAGCTCATCTTCATGTCTGAGGTCGGTGGATTGTTGCTCGGCTCAAAATTGCCAATCTCGTTCTTCGATCTCGTCCTCATCTTCTTGTTGCGGACCATCATCACGTTACCGATTATCGTCGGGGTCGCCCATCTCATCTTTTGACGACGACACGCCCGTTCTCTCATTCCAGAGGACGGGCGTTGTTTGTATAATAAAGAAAAAGGGAGGTGCGTCATGGACGAACATTACGCCGGACAGCTCGAAGTAGCGAAGAAAGGCTACGCTGGAATCATCGACCCTGAGGCATACGTGAACGACCGCTATCACGGCCATTGGACGGTCAAAAGCGAGAAGCGCATCAGCGGGGTTCCAGTGTTGCTTCAAAAAGCGTTCAACGGGGGCAAGAACAATTGTACGCTCACCTCGATGACGGCCGTCTTTCGTTATTACCGTGACCAAGGCTATGACCAAATCCCAGAGGACGTAATCGAGATTCAACGAGACGCTCGTGAGATTGCGCTCGCCCATCAGTTCAAAGACGAGAAAGGCACACCGCCGACTCGAATCAGTACAATCGTCACGAAACTATGGGCCCATTACGGCTACAAAGGGCACAGCAGCTCACGTTATCTATGGAAATGGTCGACGTTCGAGCGCGAACTCGAGTCCGACCGCCCTTTCATCCTGAATATGGCGAACGGGTTTTATAAAAATCACTCTGTCACTGGGATCGGCTATATCATCTTCCACAAACCCGGCTTTCCCGACGTTATCTTGCTCGAGGTGCTCGATAACCGCTCCCGCGACATCCGCTATATCGATTTCAACGAGTTCAACTTTTGGGGCAGTATCACACGCGTCCAGCCGCCAAAGCTTGACGTTCAGCCAAAATAACGACGAGCGCTCGCTTCGATGGCCGCTCCGATTCGGATCAGATGCTCCCGTTTCGCATACGAGCCATGGTGGAGCCCGAACGCGTCTCGACCGTTCCCGAGACCGACGAACACTTCGGACGGTTTGAAATGCAGTCCGACCATCGGGACATGGAGCGTCGCATGATAACCGAGCTCGAACCGGGCACTTGGATACGCGTCGAGCCGTTCATTGTGCGTGAACCCATTAAATGCCGCACAGTTATCCCGCCCCAGGACGATCAAACGGGACGGGGTCACATAACGGATTGTCCGTTCGAGCAAATCGAGTGACGCCGGGTGCTCCATCCACTGTCGTCCTGTCCGCAATTGTCCCATTTGACGCGACGTCGCATATTTGAAGAAGTCGACATGGAGCGCGGACCCGTCGTAAAATGAGCGGCCCATGCCTTCAAGCAGGGCCTCGAGCTTCGCCCCGCCCGGTTTACCGAACCAGCTCGTCGTCGCTCTTCCCGCCTCAAAGTAGGCCGCAGCGTAATCAAGCGTCGCTTCGAGCGCACTTTCATCTTGCAGGTAGGCTTCGAGCGGTTGATCACGCCAATAGAACTTTTGTGACGCTCCTCTACGAACTGCGCCGTCCCGTTCGAAAAACTCGCCGCGCGACGGGTTCGTCCCTACGGTGAGAAACTGTCCCTCTGTCGGCCGCCCATACCATAAGACCGGCGAGGCCCCATCAATCAGCTCCTCCTGAAACGACGACGTCATGAGCGCTTGTTGAAATCGAATCGCGTCTTGCAAGAGCACACGTGCCTGATTCATCGTGCCACATCCTCTCTACTCGGTCGTTTCCCGCTTTTAGGCACATGTAAAATACGTTATAGTGAGAGGACGAAGCCAAACAAAGGACGTGGATCTATGCGTATCAATAAATTCATCAGTGAATCCGGCAAGGCGTCCCGCCGCCAAGCCGACCGTCTCGTCGAAGAAGGACGGGTTACCATCAACGGGAAAAAAGCAAAAATCGGGGACCAAGTGAACCCGGGAGACGAAGTACTCGTCAACGGTTCGGCCGCCCGTGTCGCACGAAACAACGTTTATATCGCCGTCCATAAACCGGTCGGCATCACGAGCACGACCGAGAAGAAAGTCAAAGGCAACTTGGTCGACCTCGTCAACCACCCGCTCCGCATCTTCAATATCGGCCGTCTCGATAAAGACTCGGAAGGGCTCATCTTGATGACGAACGACGGCGATATCGTCAACGAGATTCTTCGCGCCGAGGGTGAGCACGAGAAAGAATACATCGTCTCGGTCGATAAGCCGATCACCCCGGAGTTCGTCGAACAGATGGAAGCCGGCGTCAGAATCCTCGGCCAAAAGACGTTGCCGTGTAAAGTCCATCAACTGTCGAAGTTCGATTTCAACATCACGCTGACGCAAGGGCTCAACCGCCAAATCCGTCGCATGTGTGAAGCGCTCGGTTACGAGGTGTACCGCCTTCAGCGCGTACGTGTCATGAACATCACGCTCGGCAAGCTCCCGCCCGGACAATGGCGCGACCTGTCGAAAAAAGAACGCGAGCAGTTGTTCCGTGAATTGAATTACGAACCGAAAGAATGGTATTAAAACAAGCCCAGACGCTTTTTGTCTGGGCTTGTCATCGTTCATAGAGCGATGCGACATGGTCGGTCTCTCGTCGGATGAAGCGTTTGAGTTGAGCGCATAAGTCATCGAGCTGCCCCATCGTCGTCTTGAACTTGAAGGTCGCATGGAAGTGGTCGAACGGATCGTGTTGCCACTCGTCATGGATGAAGACGTCGACTTGAATCGTGCCTGTCCGATCAATCATCGTGAACGTGAGGCTGATTTTATGGTCATCCGCATCAGGGTCCAACAACTGCCAAATCACGGGTTCCTTGCCCCAGGTGTTGTTGAATCCAGCAATCGAGTCAATCAGTTCTTGCAGTGTCTCATCCTGCATATATACATCTTGATTGCTCGAACAGACAGATGCATGGAGCTGAAGCCTAATCTGATAGAACAGCTCCGTCTCGTCCATCCAAATCCGTTCCATCTCGAATTGAGTTTTCACTTTTTGCACCCGCTTTCTCACTTTGATCTGGCTACTTACTCCGGACGAAGCGATTCGACCAGGTCGGTTTCGCGCGCCAAGAAAACAGACAGTTGTCGCTGCAAATCATCCATCTGCCCCATCGTCGTCTCGAACGAGAACGTCGCCTTCACGTCCCCGCCATCGCCTTTCATTTGTTCGACCACGGCGTTGACTTGGACGGTGCCTCGCCCATTCGCAAGTTCGAACGTCAAGGAGACGTGGACTTGCGGGACATCGAGTGTCCACGTCTGGGGCGACTTCCCATTTCGTGCATTGAACGCGGATAAGGTGGAGACGAGCGTGTCAATGTCGGATGCAGTGACATACTCGTCCACCGTGACCTCGCACCATTTTCCTTTCAGGGTCAATACGACTTCCATTTCCAAACCGTCTTCCCACATCCGTTTCATGTTGAACTGTTCCACTGTTCCCACCCCTCGCTCTCTCATTTTCACTATATCATGTCGTTTCAACGAAATTCGTCAACTTTTCACCAAAACGGGAATAGTCCTATACAGATGATTTTGTAATGAAAAGAGGTGAATCGTCATGAATGGCGCCTTGTTCCCACGCACCTCGGTCGGCAAGTGGTCGATTATCCTCATCGGCTTGTTCCTCGCCATGTACGTGCCGTTCCTCCTGCTCGATAACTTCGATACGACCTTCCACTCGACGCTCTGGAGCGACAACGCCGCGAACATGCTACGGCTCAGCTACATGACCACATTCTTCGTCCTTGGGCTCGGAGCGTTCGTGACCGGATGGTGGGCCATCTTGAAACAAAAAGAGTACGCCGTGCTCGTCTTCTTCGCGGCCGTTCTCGGCTCCGGACTGTTCCTTTTATTGGTCATGGAGCTCCTCGGCATTCTCGAGTAGAAGGCAAAACAAGGAGTTCGCCGCAGCGAACTCCTTGTTTCATGTGTCCTTATTTGACGACGACGTGTTTCATCTGACTCGCGCGACCTTTCGCGTCCTCGATGTGGATCGAGAGGCGTTCCCCTTTTTTAAGGGTGCGTGTCTTCGTGACGAACGTTCCCGTGAGGCCGGTCGTCCCTTTTCCGATGACTCGGCGCTTCGCGTCTCGGACGATGACCGTCATTCCCGCATCCGCGCGACCCGATACTTGCTTCGCGTTCGCACGTGGTGTCGAGACGGTCGGTTGTTTCGCACGGGCACCTTTCACAACGAGAAGGCGTTCGCTCGAGACGAGCTTCCCGTTGCTATAGACGACCCGGAGAACCGTGCCTGCTTTTTGAGCTCCGATATTCAATGCGACACGAGCTTGTTTCGATGTTCCGGTCGCGAGACGTTTCTCGCCGTTATAGACCGTCACTGTCGTCCCGCTCTGCACGCTAGCAGCAAACACCGTCGAATTGTCACGGACGACGCCTGGCTTGGCGTAGAGACGTAGCATCGAAGCTGCATGGTGCACATTAACCTTGCCATAGCCGCTGATGTAGTCATAGTTGAACGGAAGTTCTTCTTCCGAGTCTTCCATGAAATAATCAAGGCCGTCTTCATAGCTCATTCCACCTGTCGCATCCCCGCCAGAGAAAGCAAGCGGCTCTGCCGTACGATGGAGCAATTGGCGAATCTCTTCGACTTTGAGTGCCGGACGTGTCGATAGCAGTAATCCAACGACGGCCGAGACGTGTGGCGTCGCCATACTCGTGCCGTCCATATAGACGACGTTACCGTTCGGGACGAGGCTCGCGACTTTCGTGCCCGGTGCCACGACATCGACACCATAGCCATAGTTCGAGTAATCTGAGACGATGCCGAACGTGTTCGTCGCACCGACCGAGATCGTGTACTTCGATGAAGCTGGGTACGACAGGCTTGAATCGCCATCATTCCCCGTTGCCGCCACGACGACGACACCGCGGTCATAGGCGTACTTCAACATGTAGCCGATCGTCCGGCTCTCGCTGCCGCCAAGGCTCATGTTGATAACTTTCGCACCAGCATCGACGGCATATTTGATTCCGAGCGCGATTTGTTCCGTGTCCCCAGAACCGCTCGCGTCGAGCACTTTGACTGGGAGAATCGAGACAGCAGGCATCATCCCGCGCATCGATGTCCCGTTGTTTTGAATCGCACCGATGACGCCGGCCACGTGTGTCCCGTGTCCGTGATCGTCAATCGCGCTGCCTTCCCCATTCGGGTCGACAAAATTTTTCTCGTTGGCGATGTCGACACGTCCTTTGAAATCAAGGAGGCGATAGTCGACACCCGTATCGAGGACGGCGACTTTCACCGAACGGACCGGCAATTTGAGAGCCTCATACGCATCGATTCCGATTCCAGCTTCCTTGAATGGCTGCAACACCGATTTCGAGTTGAGTGACCATTGATAGTCGTAACTCGTGTCGGCCATGAACGCTTGATACGTCTGAACCGGCTCGATGAATTCGACGTTCGCGTCACGCTCGAGCGTCGTCTTGGCCGTCGCCTGCGTTTTCGTGCTCGCCGACTCGACATCGACGACCGCGAAGTGGTCACCTGGGCGACCGATATCGACTTTCTCTGCCGAGACGTTCGATAACGCGTTCATCTTGCCGAGCGACTTGCTCGGTGACGACTTGTATTTGACGATATAACGCGGGGCATCATCAATTTCAATCGATACTCCGAATTTGACCATCACATCTTGAAGCGGTGTCCCGGCAAGTGTACCTGTGCCGAGTTTGGCTGCTACTTTGTTTACTTCTGCCTGTAACGCGGTCGGGACGTTTGTCGTCACGAAGGCCTGCAAGCTCTTGATGGCAGCCTCATCCGCTTTCGTGAGCGTGTACGCCTTGCGGTCGACGAGCGCGTTCATGAGTGGCTGTAGCGCCTTCAAATCATTGTACGCTTGTTGACGTTTGGCTCCGTCTTTCACAATCGCTTTGATCAAGTACTGAGACGTGCGATAGTACAAGGCGGCCAAATCGTTCCCGGCCTCAGACTGCGACAACACTTCCGTCTGAATGCGACGGATGAGCTTCAACATCGAGTCGCGCTCCGGCGTCGGATTCAAAATCGACTCGACGGCACACATGCCGGCCTCAGTCTCGATGTTCTCATATTTGACCGGCAATTTGACCGGGTTGTAGACGAGCTTGATGTCAGACGCAGCGGCCTCCTCCGCGTCTTCTGTCATTGGAAGGTACTCCACTTTGATGTAGTACGGACCTTCCCACGCATACGGGAGACGAATCGTCGCCGCCTGTTGTTCTTCCTCTTGTGTCGCACTCGAACGATATTGTTCGAACGTCTCATCTTTCGCTGCCATGTCGGCGCTCGGATAGACCGAGATGTTCGCGAGTTTTGTTGACTCGAACTGGATTTCCATATGTGTCATCGATGACGGGGCACCCCGCTCCATCTTGAACCAATATGTATTCGTTGCGTCCGTCCCGGTCTCAAACGCGACCTCCACTCCCGGGCTGAGCGTCTTCGCATCTTGCATGCCCGCTCCTGCATCCGCGCTCACGTAGGGCGGGATCAAGGCCAAGACGAGCATGAGCACCGTGACGAATGATAATACTTGTTTCCATGTTGCTTTCATCTGTTTTCCTCATTTCTACATGTCCATAGCTACGACCGACGGATCCGTCAATTCATGTATACGAGATAATGGCTTGAAGGTTCCAACAATTAACTCCAAAAAATCACTTCATTTCATTATTTTAGGAAACGCTCAATTTGTCTATCTTTAATATGGTTTTTCGAAAAATAATATGAAAAAGGTCAGAGGAATTTCCTCTGACCTGGACAAATGATTTTTCTTATTTGGCCGTGACACCCCCGTCGACGGGTAGTTCGATTCCGGTGATGTGGTTCGCCTCGTCCGATGCAAGGAACAAGACAGCCGCAGCCACTTCCCCCGCCTGACCGAGATTCGGCAAAGCGATTTGATTCAGGAAATGCTGTTTATAGTCCGGGTGCTCCATGTGCGGCGCGCTCATCGGCGTCACGATATAGCCCGGATGGACCGAGTTGACGCGAATATTGTGCTTCCCGTAATCGACGGCCGCAGCCTTCGTAAGTGAGCGAACGGCCCCTTTTGAAGCCGTATAGGCACCTGCCCCGGCCATACCGGTGAGCGCCGAGATTGACGAGATGTTGACGATTGAACCGCCGCCATTTTGCTCCATGAGCGGGATGGCATACTGCGTCCCGAGCATGACGCCATCGATATTGATTCGATACGTCCGTGACCAGTCGTCCTCGGTCTGTTCCAAGAACGGTTTTGCAAGCGCGATGCCCGCATTGTTGACGAGAATATCGAGCTTCCCGCACACCGATTGCACTTCATCATAAATTCTCTCCCAATCACTGCGCGAAGTGACGTCGTGCTGAAGCGCGAGCGCCTCTCCTCCGTTCGCCCGGATCGTTTCGACGACACGTGTCACCGCGTCTACATTGATGTCTGTCGCGACAACCGTCGCTCCTTCGCGCGCGAACAGCTTGGCCGTCTCCTCACCCATACCGCTGCCTGCCCCCGTAATGACCGCTACTTTCCCCGTTAACCGCATTGTTCCAGCTCCAATCTTTAATTATGATAGTCTAACTATCATAATAGTAGTCGATACACATTCAATTCTCAACGAAACTGCTTCAAAGCGTTATAATGACAAGAGAACAAAGAGGTGATGATATGAGTAAACGTCAACAAAACAAAGAAGAACGATTAAATCGCATCATCAGTCAGGCTGAAACCCTGTTTCTGAAAGACGGATTCGAGCGCGTCCAAATGCAGGATATCGCTGATGCCGCCGAAATCGGGGTCGCGACACTGTTTCGCTATTTCCCGAAAAAAGATCAATTGATTGTCGCAGCGGCTGTCCGTAACTTGGCACCGACGCTTGACGCGTTCAAGGAATTGACGAGCCGGACGGGAGATGCGTACTCGCGACTCGAGGCGATCATTGACTACTTGCTCGACCAACAAATGAAACGGACGAGTCACTCTCGCTTCCGTGAGGCGTTCGAGAGTTATGCCTCGTTCGTCGTAAGTCCCCTTCCCGGAATCGATAACTACATCGGACTACAGCGCGAGATCATGGAGACGCTCGAACCGCTCATTGAGCATGGGAAGACGGACGGCTCGCTTCGAGGCGACATCGATGTGAAAACGACCGTCGTCACCATCATCAACGCGTTCGGGACGTTCGGCAACAATATCATTTTGAAGTCTCACATCAGTTATTTAGAGGACGATATCGAACCGCACATCCAACAACGGGTGTTGCGAGAGATGCTCTTGTCGTATGTGCGCTCATAACAAAAGCCCCTTCGCGTGAAGGGGCTTTATTCGTGCAGTTCGAGCGGCAGACCGTCCGGGTCGAAGAAGAAGGTCATCTTCTCGCCCGTGAACGTGTCATACCGAATCGGTTCCGTCGTGACACCGTGCGTATTCAGTTCGGCGACGACCGCCTCGATATCGTCGACTTTAAAGGCGAGATGACGGAGCCCACACGCCTCCGGGAAGCTCGGCCGTTTCGGGCTATCCGGTTTGATGAACAGCTCGAGCTCGTACGCGCCGAGCCGCAGGTCGATCTTGTGGTCGCCTTTGTCCAGACGATGATGCTCGCGGATGACGTCGAAACCGAGGATATCGATGTAGAACCGTTTCGCCTCGTCATAATTTGAGGCGATAAGCGCCACGTGATGGATGGTATGTAGTTGCATCATAATCCCCCATATACAAAAAAATGAGCACCTCTCACTAGAGGTGCTCTCGAAAAGTCTACCGCGTCGAACCACGCTCCACAACGTGCTCCCGAAGGAATGTCCGCCGTCTTACATAGACCAGCTCATCGCATGTACTCAACTATAGGCGAATCCGAGCCCCGCGTCAATCTTTTGTTTGTACCGGGTTGACATCTTCCTAAAAATTAGGATAATCAATAGTGTTAGCACTCTTATATCTAGAGTGCCAAAAATGAAAAAACAAAAAGGAGAACGATCATGACAAAGAAACAGTTTCAAGCCGAATCGAAACGAATTTTAGAGTTGATGGTCCACTCAATCTATACGCATAAGGACATCTTCCTCCGTGAGCTCATCTCGAACGCGAGTGACGCCATCGACAAGATGTATTACCGGGCCTTGTCAGATGAGGCAATCGACTTCAACAAGGACGACTACTTCATTAAAGTCGAGCTCGACAAAGACGCCCGCACGATCACCATCCGCGACACCGGAATCGGGATGACGGCCGAAGAGCTCGAGTCGAACCTCGGGATTATCGCCAAGAGCGGTTCGCTCGCGATGAAGCAGGCGACGAAGATGGAAGAAGACCACAGCCTCATCGGCCAATTCGGTGTCGGCTTCTACTCGGCGTTCATGGTGGCAGACCGTGTGACGGTCCGCACCCGCTCGGTCGACAGCGAACAAGGCTACTTGTGGGAGTCGGAAGGCACAGACGGTTACACGATCGAGCCGACAGATAAGACCGACATCGGGACTGAGATCACGTTGCACGTGAAAGCTGACACGGACGACGAGACGTACTCATCGTTCCTCGAAGAGTACGAGATCCGTTCGCTCATCAAGAAGCATTCGGACTTCATCCGCTATCCGATTAAGCTCGACGTGACGAAGCACCGTCAAAAAGAAGACTCGGACGAGTACGAGGATTACGTCGAAGAAGAGACGGTCAACAGCATGGTGCCGATTTGGCGCAAACGGAAGAGCGAACTCTCGGACGAGGACTACAAGGCGTTCTATCACGAGAAACGTTACGGCTTCGACGAGCCGCTCAAGCACCTGCACTTGAACGTCGACGGCACGATTCGCTACCAGTCGATCCTCTACATCCCATCGACGGTCCCGTTCGACTATTACACGAAAGAGTTCGAGAAAGGGCTCGAGCTGTACTCGAACGGCGTCTTGATCATGGAGAAGTCGCCTGACCTGCTCCCGGACTATTTCGGTTTCGTCAAAGGGATGGTCGACTCGGAAGACCTGTCGCTCAACATTTCCCGGGAGATGCTGCAACAGGACCGTCAACTCCGCGTCATCGCCAAAAACGTGAAGTCGAAAATCAAAGGCATGCTCGAGAAGATGCTTCAAAACGAGCGCGAGGAATACGAGAAATTTTACGAGTCGTTCGGACGTCAGCTCAAGTTCGGCGTCTACGACCAGTTCGGTGCCGCCAAGGACGAGTTGAAAGACTTGCTCTTGTTTCACTCATCGAACGAGAAGAAGCTCGTCACACTTAAAGAATACGTCGCGCGCATGAAAGACGACCAGAAGTACATCTATTATGCGACGGGTGAATCGATTCACCGCATCGACCTCCTCCCACAGGCGGAACGCTTGAAAGAAGAAGGGTTCGAGATTCTCTACTTCACCGAAGAAATCGACGAGTTCGCCATCAAGATGCTCCAGTCGTATGACGACAAAGCGTTCAAGTCGATTGCGAGCGGTGACCTCGGACTTGATGACGCCGAGGCAAATTCACTGAACGACGACAACAAAGACTTGTTCGCCTTCATGAAGCAAGAGCTCGGGGACCGCGTCAAAGAAGTGCGCGCCTCGACACGACTCAAGTCACACCCGGTCTGCTTGACGGTCGCGGGTGACGTCTCGATCGAGATGGAGAAGATTTTGAATACGATGCCGAACGGCGGCGGCATGAAAGCCGAGAAAGTGCTTGAAGTGAACGCCGACCACGCCATTTTCCAGACGTTACAGCGCGTCTATAAGGAAGACGAGGCAAAAGCGAAACAGTATACCGATTTACTATATCAGCAAGCGCTCCTCATCGAAGGGTTACCGATTGAAGATCCGGTCGCCTATTCGAACGCGGTTTGCGCGTTGATGGCAGAATAATGGAAAGGCAGAGGGCGACCTCTGTCTTTTTCATTTATTCATATGGAGACGTGATACAATTTAACGTAGAAGAAATTCTTGGGAATGAGGTGTCATATGCTGTTCGAAAAAAATAAGTTGTATAAACGCTCTGAACTTCACGATCGTTATGGTGGAAGTCGACAACGAGGGATTAGTACCCCAAACAAACATAAACTCATCTTTATATTCGATAGTGGAATGGATAAAGAGTTTGGCTATAAAAATGGCTGGAATGAAGATGACGGTCTCTACTATTACAGCGGAGAAGGACAGGAAGGGAATCAATCGTTTTCTTTCGGAAATAAAGCGCTCCTTAACCATGTAGAAAATGGCGAAGACGTTTATTTATTCGAATCGCTTGGACGAGGGACTTACCGCTTTGTCGATCAACTCATTTTAATTGGTTTTGATATTCAATTTGGAATTGATAAATATCACAATCAACGAGAAGTGATCGTCTTTGCGTTTGAACCACTGCATGTAATTCAGGAAGAAGCTCATCAGTTCTCATCGACGATGCGCTATAAATCAATTGAAGAGTTAGAGGAAATTGCATCACGCGATCCCAAACGAGCCACCGGCTTAAGTATGTCCGCTCGAAAGTTACAAGTTCGCGAACAAACAGCAGCGCTTCTTTATTATGTGCTGGCTCGTGCCAATAACTGTTGCGAAGCTTGTGGGCAACCAGCTCCGTTTGAAACGGAAAACGGACCTTATCTCGAGCTCCACTCGCTCTATAAAGAATCCGATGATGGCTTATCGCAACCGGATCAAGTCGTAGCAGTTTGTCCGAACTGTCACGCTCGCCTGCATAAAGGTATAGACCGAGTAGAATTTAATCAACATATCATCAATAAGATTCAACAACCTTAATCTGCTTTAGATTGAGGTTTTTTATTTGTAATTGATAATGTGACGACTTATTACGAGAATCGTGTGTTCATTTCTTCAGCAAATCTATATCTATGAGTAAGGTTTTATTTTTTTTGCATAGGTTATTGAAAAAAACTCACATTTATTTTGTAACCGTTTTCTTCCCTTTTACCATGCGTATTATCCATTTACCGTTGATATATCAACTTTTTACCAAGCATGCAAACGCCTTGACATTTTTGGCGGGTTATATGAAGTTAGTATTACATTATAATTATTCTAGTAGAGATAGAATCCCACTAGAGTAAAAAACCAAGGAGGACATATCCCATGTCATTAATCGGCAAAGAAATCTTACCTTTCAAAGCACAAGCATTCCAAACAGGTGAATTCCTCGAAG
The DNA here is from genome assembly GCF_018618085.1 of Exiguobacterium sp. s141. Taxonomy (NCBI): domain Bacteria; kingdom Bacillati; phylum Bacillota; class Bacilli; order Caryophanales; genus Exiguobacterium; species Exiguobacterium sp. s141. The sequence goes on from NZ_JACSLJ010000003.1 coordinate 224,728, forward strand.
TATCGGACAACGACTTCAAAGGTCAATGGAGCGTCGTTTGCTTCTACCCAGCTGACTTCACATTCGTCTGCCCGACTGAACTTGAAGACCTTCAAAACGAATACGCGACACTTAAAAACCTCGGCGTCGAAGTCTACTCAGTATCGACTGACACACACTTCACGCACAAAGCATGGCACGAAACGTCTGAGAAAATCGGTAAAATCGAGTACATCATGATTGGTGACCCATCACACACAATCTCACGTAACTTCGACGTCTTGAACGAAGAAGATGGCCTTGCTGACCGCGGTACGTTCATCATCGACCCAGACGGCGTCATCCAAACAGTTGAAATCAACGCAGGCGGCATCGGCCGTGACGCGAGCACACTCGTCAACAAAGTCAAAGCGGCACAATACGTCCGCAACAACCCAGGCGAAGTTTGCCCGGCTAAATGGGAAGAAGGATCTGCAACACTTCGCCCGAGCCTCGACCTCGTCGGCAAGTTGTAAGGAGCGGATTTCATGTTAGAAGCAGATATTAAACAACAGTTGGACCAATATCTCCAGCTCATGGAGGGCGATGTCGTCCTCCGTGTCAGCGCTGGAGATGACGCGGTCTCTAAAGAGATGCTCGACCTCGTGAACGAACTCGCGAGCATGTCGTCACGCATTTCGGTCGAGAATGTCACACTCGAACGCACACCAAGCTTTAGCGTGAACCGCCCGTCTGAAGAGACAGGGATTGTCTTCGCAGGAATCCCGCTCGGTCACGAGTTCACGTCACTCGTCCTCGCGTTGCTCCAAGTGAGCGGCCGGGCGCCGAAAGTGGACGCGGATGCGATCAAACAGATTCAAAACATTCAAGGCACGTACCACTTCGAATCGTATATCAGCCTCAGTTGCCACAACTGCCCGGACGTCGTCCAGGCACTCAACGTCATGAGCGTCCTCAACCCGAACATCTCACACACGATGATCGACGGTGGCGCGTTCAAGGCAGAAGTGGAAGCGAAAGAGATCATGGCTGTCCCGACCGTCTTCTTGAACGGTGAGGCGTTCGGCAACGGACGCATGTCACTTGAAGAGATTTTGGCGAAACTCGGAACTGGTCCTGACGCTTCGGCGTTTGACAACAAAGACCCGTATGACGTCCTCGTCATCGGTGGCGGCCCAGCTGGTGCGAGCGCAGCGGTTTACGCGGCTCGTAAAGGCATCCGGACCGGCATCGTCGCGGAACGCTTTGGTGGTCAAGTGATGGACACGATGGGGATTGAGAACTTCATCGGCACATCTTACACGGAAGGCCCGAAACTCGTCGCGAGCTTGGAAGAGCACGTGAAAGAATACGGCATCGACGTCATGAATCTCCAACGCGCGAAGCGTCTTGAGAAAACTGACCTCGTCGAAGTCGAACTTGAGAATGGTGCCGTCTTGAAGAGTAAGAGCGTCATCCTGTCGACGGGTGCACGCTGGCGTAACGTCAACGTCCCAGGTGAAGCTGAGTTCAAAAACAAAGGTGTGGCCTACTGCCCGCACTGTGACGGCCCTCTCTTCGAAGGCAAGCGTGTCGCAGTCATCGGTGGCGGCAACTCTGGAATTGAAGCAGCGATCGACCTCGCTGGGATTGTTAAACACGTGACGGTGCTCGAGTTCGCTTCTGAACTCAAAGCCGACCAAGTGCTTCAAGACCGTCTCCACAGCCTCCCGAACGTGACCGTCGTCACGAACGCACAGACGACAGAAATCACGGGTACGGATAAAGTGAACGGCATCTCGTACTTGTCGCGTGAGACGAACGAGACGCATCACGTCGAACTCGAAGGCGTCTTCGTCCAAATCGGCCTCGTCCCGAACACGGACTGGCTCGACTCGGTCGAACGCAACAACTTCGGTGAGATCGTCGTTGATCGTCATGGCGCGACGAACGTTCCAGGTGTGTTCGCAGCAGGTGACTGCACGAACAGCGCCTACAAACAAATCATCATCTCGATGGGATCTGGTGCGACTGCCGCACTCGGTGCTTTCGATTATATGATTCGCAACTAATCAGAAACGCGTCCTCACATTGGAGGACGCGTTTTTATAATGTCTCCTGAATCGGGTAAAAACAAGACTCGGTCCCCTGAATCGATTTCAAATAAATAGACACGGTTTGGTTGAAACGGATTCCAGCCTTCGTTCACCACCCCGACATCATTCACATAGTTCACGTTCTTATGTACTTGTTTCAGGTTATGTTCTGCCTCAGCGACCGAATAATTCGGCAACCCGAAGTAAATTGCTCCAGCAATCAATAATGAAAAGATGACTCCCATTCTTATCCGATATCGGTTTTCTAAACTCTTTAGGCCAATCAACGTCACGATAATCATACTGGTCGCCGTTCCAAACGCCGCCGAGTTTCCATACCAAGCCTCATTTACGACCATCATTCCTCCAATGGCCAATATCCCGAACATCCACCACCACTTCATCCCCATCACCTCTCTTCAATTATCCCAAAAACAGGAAAATAGGCAACTTCATTTTGGTTTGATGAATTATAAAATTAAGTGCAACACCCAAAAGTGAACGCACAAAAAGCCCACAGCGACGTCCTCGTGTAGAATGAAGTTACGACACAAACATTCAGACGGAGGAATCGCTATGAGCTATATTCATCTTACCACAACGGAACGCGTGAAAATAGAGACGTATCTGGAGCTTGGGATGTCCATCCGGTCCATCGCGAGACGGCTCGGGCGACAGCCCTCGACCGTCTCGCGGGAAATCAGACGGAACCCCGACTACGTGGCTGAACGTGCCCAGAAACGCTACGAGAAGGCGAAGACCAACTGTGGCGCCAAGACGAAACTCGACGACACGATGCGCCGGACGATCGTCGGGAAGCTGCGTGCGACCTGGTCCCCGGAACAGATCGTCGGCCGTCTCTACACAGGAATAATTGCCTTCTCCACCATCTACCGTTGGATCTATGCGGGACGGATCGACGTGCCCCTGACCGTGCTCCGCCAGAAAGGGAAACGTCAAAAGCCGATCGCGGACCGCACCGCGGCCTCGATGGAGGGGGCGATTCATGCGGTGCACGCCGCCTTCCCGGAGGGCACGTTCAGGACGGCGACGACGGACCGGGGCAAGGAGTTCAGCTGCCACGAGAACGCCAACGGCCTCCTGCGCGAGTTCTTCCCGAAAGGATCGGACTTCGCGACGGTCGGCCAAGGAGAGATCGTGGACGCGCTCGCCAAGATCAACGGGCGGCCGAGGAAATGTCTCGGCTGGAAGACCGCACACGAGGCCTTCGCGGAGGAAGTGTTGCGCTTAATTTGACAAACCGTCCAGAGTAATTAGCTTAGTTAATAGGGGTGTTTTGCTAATGAATTATGCAGTTGACACAAGTTTATGTCATCTTGGTAAAATAAGTGCCAAATAAGTAGCCATTTCTCTTTCTTTTTGTAGATAAACATTGTTAAATCAACAAAAATTAGCAATCCATTTTATATGCTAATTGGATTGCTAAAATGTTTGTTATTTTATGTTTTGTACTATTAAACTTAACACGTTAATGATGGCACGCTACTCTGCTTATATTTATTTAGTATGAAGTAACAATTGATCTAAATCCATTATTTTAATTTTCTTTTTCGGTAACTGTTTAATCAATCCAAGTTCTTCTAGAGTAGTAAATTTACGGCTGATTGTTTCTGGTGTGGTACCAAGATACGAGGCTAAATCCTTTTTGGACATTGGTAAGATAATCGTTGGACTATTGCCACTTCCCTTTTCAATATTCTCAGCTAAAAAGGATATAATGCGGGTTTCTACATTTTCAATCGCTACTTGTGTGGTTTGTTTTTCAGAATCCTTTAAACGCATCGTTATTTCTGACAGTATTTTTAATGAGATCTGCGGATATTCCACCAAATACTTCTGTAAATCACCTCGTTTAATTAAACAAATAGATGTATTTTGTAGTGCTTCCGCATAATTCTCATGAATACTTCCAGGTTGGAAAATGGCGACTTCACCTGTAAAATCACCAGGATTTAAAATGCGAACAAGTTGTTCTTTTCCAGAATCCGATAAGCGGTAAATCCGAGCCTTACCTGAATTGATAATATATAAGGTATCATCTTCCTCATCTGCACGGAATAACATTTCCCCTTTTTTAAGATGAAGTGTCTTGGCAGATTCCGCAATCAAATCCATTTGTGAGTCTTCCAAATGGTTGAAAATGGGGACAATACGAATACATTCTGCATGTCCATGTTGGTGATGACAACATTGGTTTTGTTCCAAAATAACCTCTTCCTTTTATAAAAAGCCTAAGAGGGCATCCTAGGCTTCCTTTCTATTCACTCGATTAAGCAGGTTTTACCTTTGATTTGACAACAGGATATCCTAAGTCTTCAATCGCCTTTTCGATATCGTTAATAGCGACTGCTTCTGAATCAAAATCTACTTTTACTTTACTTGCATTGAACATTACTTTCAAGCTATCTTGATTCACACCGTTTATTCCTTTCACCGCATTTTCAATCTTTTGGAGACAAGATGGGCAAGATAAGGTTTCTAATTGAATCGTTACTTTTTGCATAAATCATTTCCCCCTTCATTTTTTAACGACCGTAAACCAATCTATTCTTTTGTTTTTGAGTTACTTTAAGCCTGATATGCTTTATCTACTTCTGATAACATCTCGAATGTGCCTCCATACGTTTCACATACATCTCCAGGAATGGTGTAGTTGTCTGTGATTTTTCGTAATTGAGCAAATTCAGCATCTAAGTCAGGTTTGTTCGTACCTGCGTCTTTTACTTTTCCACTAATTGTTTCAAACAATTCACGTACTTCAAAGGCTTCTGGGTGATTCTTACCATGGGCCCGTGTAATTGCAGTGGTGTATAAATCTAGCTTTTCAAAATGGTTTGTTATTACTTCGTTAAATGTCTGTTCAGACATTATTCATTCCCTCTTTCTTGTGGTTTTTTGGTCTTAGGCCGATTTTACTTTTGATTTGACGACTGGATATCCTAAGTCTTCAATGGCTTTTTCGATATCGTTAATGGTGATCGTTTCTGAATCAAAATCTACTTTTACTTTACTGGCATTAAATAATACTTTTAAGCTATCATGATTAACCCCGTTTAATCCTTTCACCGCATTTTCAATCTTTTGCATACAAGATGGACAAGATAATGTTTCTAATTGAATAACTGCTTTTTGCATGAATTATTTCTCCTTTCATCTTATCTTTTATTTTTTTGTTTTCCCTCTTCTTCTTTACAATTTAAGTATAGTTCAGGTTCAACGAAATGAATTTGATGCAAATCAAGTTTTAAGAAAAAGTAGGGGAGTATTTTGTTCTTCCTACCTGAATACTTCCCCTTTATCATTCATCAAGACTGCTTTCTATTAAAATTATTCTCTCAAACGGTATCGAAGCAATCTCATACCATTCAAGATGACTACTAAGATACTTGCTTCGTGAACCAACATCCCGATTGACATATTCATCCATTCACCAAATAGTAGGCTGGCAAGTAAGACTAATACCACACCAACTGCTATGGTAATGTTCTGTTTCATGTTTCTTGAAGTTGATTTTGTTAAGCCTAATGCGTGTGGTAAACGACTAAAGTCAGAATTCATTAAAACAACATCTGATGTTTCAATTGCAACATCTGTTCCACTTCCCATGGCAATTCCGATATCTGCTAAGGCTAGTGAAGGACTATCATTCACTCCGTCACCGACAAAGGCAATGATCCCGCCTTCTGCTTGCATTTTTTCGATATAAGCAGATTTTCCTTCCGGTAGCATATGACCATGTGCTTCTGTTAACCCAAGTTCTCGAGCAACTAAATCTACGGTTCCTTGGTTGTCCCCAGAAAGAACGACAAGGTTTTTGACCCCTAGTTTTTTCAGTTTTTGAAGATCTTTTTTAACACCTGGGCGGATTTGATCCCGAATACCCATCAGAACGTTTAATTCTCCGTCGACCGCAGTTAACACAAGAGAATTCCCATTTTTCTCAAAGCGTTCGACGTCTTTTTTAGCTTTTTCGCTTAATTTCACATTTTTCTTTTCCATTAAAGCTACGTTACCCACGGCTATACGATGAACACCTATTTTTGCTACAATTCCGCCACCTTTAACGACTTCGGTTTCTTCAACAGTAGAGAAAGTTATCTCGCCAATATCCTGTAGGACAGCTTTCGCTAGTGGGTGGTCCGATTCACGCTCCACACTTGCTAAATATCCTAGAACCTCTTCAGTATTTTTTCCGTAAAATTCTTTTTCGGCAACTTCAGGGTTTCCTACTGTCAATGTTCCTGTTTTATCAAAAACGATAGTATCTACTCTGCTAAAGTCATTGATAACTTCACTACCTTTTAAGAGGACACCATTACGTGCACCGTTTCCGATACCGGCAACGTTGGATACAGGAACTCCGATAACTAATGCACCTGGACATCCTAAAACAAGAATCGTGATAGCTAGTTCAATATCTTTTGAGAAAAACCAAACAATAAAACCAAGGACTAACACAGCTGGTGTATAGTATTTTGAGAATCGGTCAATGAAACGTTCTGCTTCTGATTTGGAATCCTGTGCCTCTTCCACTAATTCTATAATTCTACCAAATGTTGTATCTTCTCCAACACGATCAGCTCGAATTTGGATCGTTCCATTTTCTAAGATAGATCCTGCAAATACTTCAGAATCAACCTTTTTACTTACAGGTAGAGATTCTCCAGTAATACTTGCTTCATTAATGTGACCTTCACCAGTTAACACTGTTCCATCTACCGGAACTTTTGCACCCGTTTTAACTAATAAAATATCACCTTCGTCTACATCATCGACATCTACTTCTTCAAATTCTCCGTTTTCCATTTGCTTTAAAGCACTTTCTGGTGCCAGCTCTGTTAATTCTTTAATGGCAGAACGTGTTTTGTTCAAGGTACGCTGCTCCAAGTAAGAACCAAATAAGAATAAGAAAGTAACGATGGCTGATTCCTCATAATTTTGAATCAATACTGCTCCAATAACTGCAATGGTAACTAAAACATCAATACTGACAACTTTTACTTTTAATGCCTGATAGGCTTGGATTGCAATCGGCGCCACACCAAGAATGGATGCAATGATGAGCGACCAATTGAAAATGGCCATGTTGTCTAAGGAAAATCGTCCGAAGAATGCAAGTGCAATCAAAATTGCACTGATCAGTGTAATGGAATTCTTTTTACTTAATATATATCTTTGCATGTTGATTCCCTCCAATTTCATTTTCATTTGTATTCCTTGTTGATGACTCTAGTCTAGGATGTTTCTATGAAATAAAAATTGATTCGAATCAAGTTCTATTGTAAAAGTGAAAAATTATAAAAGAACAGCAAAACAAAACCAACTGTTTTACGGAATAACTCTTATATATTATCGAACATCGACATACAATCACAAAAATTCATTATATTGTACATTCTTTATTCAGCAGGCTTTAGAAAAGTAGTTAGTTTAAGTGTACTCTTTCACATTATCCATTGGCGTTACTCAGAATTTGCTCCAATTACTAAACAAAAGCTAATGAAGATTATGGAACAACATGATCCAGTTACCGTTTTTTTTTGGAATATCCGCCATAGGCTCAAATAGTTTGTTTAACAAACAGCTATCATCCTAATCACCTAAACAGGTAGTTTTGTTTAACATTTTGTCGCGAATGTGTGAATAACTCAACTATTTAACGAAACCCTCCAAGCTATAATAAAAAAATGGTGCTCATCCAAACACTAACAGAAAGTGTAAAAAGGGCCGTTTTGTATTTCATCATTAATTTTCGTTTATTATCTTTAAACACCAAACAAACACCAACTCTAAATCAAAAGCGCGTAAGATCGCGTGTTTTCGGGCTTTGTTCCGTATCAGTGTGAATGTTTCAAAGTATGTTCCGCCTCGGCGACTGAATAACTCGGCCACCCAAAGTAAATCGCTTCAGCAATCAATAATGAAAAGATGACTCCCATTCTTATCCGATATCGGTTTTCTAAACTCTTTAGGCCAATCAACGCCACGATAATCATACTGGTCGCCGTTCCAAACGCCGCCGAGTTTCCATACCAAGCCTCATTGACGAACATCATTCCTCCAATGGCCAATATCCCGAACATCCACCACCACTTCATCCCCATCACCTCATGCCAATTACCCCAAAAACAGGAAAATAGGCAACTCCATTTTAATTAACTCCGACCGATTCAAACGTTTGATTCCCCGGGAAAGTGGAATATCGGACAAGAGAACGGATTTTGAATGAGGAGGCATTTCATGAACATCCCAACCATCAAACTACATGACGGCTACGAGATTCCGGCAATCGGGCTCGGCACCGTTTATTTACGAGGTGAACCGGGCGTCGACGCCATCACGAGCGCTATCCGCAACGGCTATCGTCTCATCGATTCGGCAATTCGCTATGACAATGAAGGAACGGTCGGCGAAGCCGTCCGGCAATCCGGCATCCCGCGCGAGCAACTGTTTTTGACGTCCAAGCTTCGCGCCCAATACTTCGACTACGACGATGCGCTCGAGATGATTCGTGAGTCGCTCTACCGGGCGAATCTCGACTATTGGGACTTGTTCTTGTTGCATTGGCCGAACCCGAAACAAGACAAATACGTCGAGGCTTGGCGCGCCCTCATCCAAGCGAAAGAGAACGGATGGATCCGCTCCATCGGCGTCTCGAACTTTATGCCCGAGCATCTCGACCGTTTGATTGAGGAGACGGGTGAGACACCGGTCATCAACCAAATCGAGCTCCACCCATACTTCTCCCAAGTGGAGCAGCGTCAGGCTGACAAAGAGCGCGGCATCATCACTGAGGCATGGAGTCCGTTGAGCCGAGCCCGGACCGTCACGCATGACGAGACGATCGCGGAACTAGCAAGACAAAAAGGCAAGACCGTGTCCCAAGTCATTCTGCGTTGGCACGTCCAACTCGGTGTCATCCCGCTCCCGCGTTCGTCGAGCGAGTTGCACCAAAAAGAGAACCTCGACGTCTTCAACTTCGAATTGACCGAGGACGAGATGGAGACGCTCAACGCCCTGACGAAGCAAGACGGCCGCATCGATAATCAAGACCCGAGAGAATACGAGGAATACTAAAAAAGATTGAGCCGTCTGGGCTCAATCTTTTCTCGTTAAAACGCCGGAATCGCCGTTTCTTCGTAATTTTCTTCCAAGAACGCACGGACTTCGTCACTTGTGAGTGCTTCGCCGAGTTTCTGGATGGCTTCTTCATCTTTGTTGTCTTCACGGGCCACGAGTGTGATGGCGAAGTCGTTCTCGACACCTTCCGTCAAGAGGGCATCGCTCTTCGGCGTCAAGCCGAGTGGCGCCGCATAGGCCGGCGTCATGAGGACCGCATCGACGTCATCGTACGCACGCGCGAGCATGAGCAAATCGACTTCCTCGAATTTGAGGTTCTTCGGGTTTTCTGTGATATCGGCTTGCGTGTAATACGACCCGTTCTTCTCACCAAGCTTAATCACATCGTGTTGCGCGAGCAATGAGAGCGAGCGGTCGATGTTCGACACGTCGTTCGCGATGGCGATTGTCGCGCCTTCCGGGATGTCGTCCATGTTGTCATACTCTTTCGAGTAGACACCGTAGTTGGCGAAGTAAATCGGTTCGATTGGGACGAGGTTGGCGTCATTGCTGCGGTTGAACTCTTCCATGTACGGGACGTGTTGGAAGAAGTTCGCGTCGACTTCTTTTGCTGCGAGCGCTGTGTTCGGTTGGACGTTGTCACCGAGGACGACGATTTCGAGCTCGATGTTGTCTTCTGCGAGTTGCTCTTTCGCGATTTCAAGCATATCCGTCATCGGTGGGATGAGCGATGCGACTTTGAGCGTCTGCGGCTCGTTTGACGGGGCTTCCGTCGTGTTCGTTTCGGAATCGTTCCCACACGCCGCGAGGACGAGTGTGAGTGAGGCGAAAAGCGCCATTAATTTTTTCATAAGTTCTCCTTCTTTCTTTAGGTAATTAGCGTTTGTCGATGAGCCGAGCCACCGTCGTACCGGTGAACTGAATCATCTGGACGAAGACGAGCATGATCAAAATCATGTACATCATCAGCTCCGTCTTGAACTGTTGATAGCCGTAGCGGATGGCAAAGTCGCCGATGCCACCGCCCCCGACCACCCCCATGATGGTCGAGTACGAGATGAAGCTAATGATTGACGTCGTGAGCCCGAGGACGAGACCGGAACGGGCCTCGACGTACAAGAACTTGAAGATGACGTCTTTGATGGACGCCCCCATCGACACGGCCGCCTCGACGACGCCACGCGGTACGTCAAGGAGTGACTGCTCGACGAGTCGTGAGTAATGGGCGATGGCGATGATGGCGAGCGGCACGGTTGCCGCCGCCGTCCCGATGGCCGTTCCGATGATGAGCCGCGTAAATGGAATCAAAAACACGACGAGTAACAGGAACGGGAACGAGCGGACGATATTGACGATCAAGTTGAGCACGGAGAAGACGGCCCGATTTTCGAGCAGTTGCCCTTTTCGTGACAAGTAGAGCCACGTCCCGAGCGGCAGGCCGAGGAGGACGGCCGCGAGAATCGAGACGCCGACCATGATGAACGTCTCGCCGATCGATTGCCAAATCTCGGTCTGATATTGCAGGAGCACCTCAGGCATGTGGTTCACCTGCCTTCTTCAGTTGATCGACGAACCAGGACGGATTGTCGTCGATGTCTGCGACCCCACTCGGAATGACATCAATCATCTCATACACCGAACCGTCCGTCATGACGGTCACGCGGTCGCACACTTGTTTGATGACGTCCATCTCATGTGTCACGATGACGATGGTGACGCCGAGCCGCTCGTTAATCGACTTTAACACGCCGAGCACTTCAGCCGTCGTATTCGGGTCGAGCGACGACGTCGGCTCATCACATAACAAGACGTGCGGTTCGTTCGCGAGCGCCCGCGCGATGGCGACGCGCTGTTTCTGCCCGCCGCTCAACTGTGCCGGGTATTTATCTTTGAACGACTCGAGCCCGACGAAACGAAGGCACTCGAGCACCCGGGCCTCATGCGTCGAGCGCGGCCGGCCAGCCAGCTTCAGTGAAGCGGCCACATTGTCATAGACGGTCTTGTTCGCGACGAGATTAAACTGTTGGAAAATCATGCCGATGACGTGGCGCTTCTCGCGTAGCTGTCGACTCGATAAGCTCGTCAATTCGTCCCCATCGACCGTGACTTGCCCTGTATCCGGTGTCTCGAGCAGGTTCATCAACCGGAGCAGCGTCGACTTGCCGGCCCCGCTCGCGCCGATGATGCCGTAGACCTCGCCCCGCTCGATCTGAAGCGAGACGTCACGGACGGCTGCGTCGCGGCCGAACTGTTTGCTGACATTCGTTAACGTGATCATAGACGGTTCCTTTCTCTTATGGGAAAACTGGGTCAACCTCGTACCCCATTTTAGCGAACTAAAGCAAATTTGTCAGGTGAGGTGCTTCACAAAAAAAAGAACCGCACGGGGCGGTTCACTTTAACGGGTGCTGTTTGAAATGGTCAGCGATATGGCGCCGCATCGATTCACGATTTTCGGCAAAGATGCGATGCCGATGGCCGTTCCCCCCTGATGGATGGGGAAATCCGCTCACGACGCGTTCTGGCGCGATGATGCCCTTGTCGACGAGCGTCTCGACGGCCCGACGGACGTTGATGCCCATCGGCAAGATGAGTGCGTCCTCGAGGACGGCCATCTCGTCGGCGAAGCTGCCTTCGACATAAGACCGGAACAAGTCCGTCTTCAACATGTCTGGACTCGACCCGTTGTAGTTCTTCCCTTTATAGAAGACGGGATACGGTAGCACCGCCGTATTCTGCACAAGATGGTTCGCCTCGCCAAATAAGTCGAGCGTCGTCGGGAGACCGAGGTGGTGATGCAACTCCAAGTCGTCGAGCATCGTCACCAAGTTCTTGCGGATCGGTCCCGAGAAACTGCCCCGTTGTTTGACGGCTCGGAGCGCTTCCTCGTCGGGCGCGTCCGCCAAATCGCGGATGGCCTCGAATGATTGCCGCATTTGATACAGTCCTGGCGTAATCCCTGCTATGACGACTTTGGCCTGCGGGTTAACGTATTCGAACGGTGCATAGTAAATCGTGAGTTGCTTGTTCGGGTCCTCCTCGAGTAAGAACGGTTCACTCTTCAGTGTCGCTTCCTCCAGGTCGGGCAGTTCGAGAATATGTTGTTTATAGCGTTGAAACAAGTCAGTACGTGTCGGCATGAAAGTCCCTCCTCTGTTTTCCTGTTCCCCAAACCGTCAAATCCTATCAGAGAATGGTGAACTCGTTTCGCGCATTGACGCGACACATCGGCTTTTGTATAGTTAGGAACGACAAAAACGAATAGGAGTGACCAATTTGACTCCAACAGAACCGACGACACGACTTCTCGATCTCCTCAGTGAGCGACATGACCAAATCCGTCGCATCAGCGAACGGGCTTGGAACGAGCAACATGACATCTACATCTCCAACTCCGAATGGTACGTGCTCGCCCGCATCTATAAGACGAAGCCGACCATTGCCGAAGTGACACGCAACGTCCACATCTCCCGCCAAGCGATCCATAAGCTCATCAAGAACTTGAAAGCCAAAGACCTCGTCACGGTGACCGATCATCCGACGAGTCGAAAAGATAAATGTATCGAGCTGACCGAGCTCGGAGTCCGTTGCTACGAACAGAACGAAGCACTGAAAGCCGAACTCGAACAAAAAATAGCCGAATCACTCGGTGACGACGCATTCCGACAACTGAAAATGTTGTTGAAAGCCGACTGGAATTTGTAATCTCTCCTAACGATTGGGAGAGATTTTTTTGTGTCATATCTCACCTCAAATGTCAACCGAGTTGACATTTCGTGTCATGAACTACTATACTTGATGAAAGGAAGAGGTGATCGATTTGTTCAAAACTGGTGATTTAATCATCTATTCGACCCACGGAGTTTGCCGCATTGACGACATTTCCGACATGACGGTCGCGGGTGAGACGAAGTCGTACTACACGCTCCATCCCATCAATAACGCACAGAAGTTGCAAATCAGTATCCCCGTCGATAGTGATAAAGTGATGATGTTGACGCTCCTTGAAGCGAAAGAAGCAAAAGAGATCCTCGAATCGTTCCGCTCGCCGGGTGTCGAATGGAATCCCCATCCGAACAACCGCAATCGCGAATTCTTGAACGTCGTGCACTCGGGTAACCGTCACGACATCGCTCAAGTCATCAACACGCTTGCTCGCCGCCAAAGCGAAGCTATCTTGTTGAACAAGAAGTTATATGAACAGGACCGCAAGATTCTAGAGAACGCTAAAACGATCCTCGTGAAAGAACTTTCGCTCGCGCTTGAATTGTCGGAAGAAATTATCGATCAACAAATTGCTGCTTATTTGAGCGAAGAACCTGTCGCCACTACTTGATTGGCCCCTTCCGTGCGAAGAGGTCTTTTTTTATTGTTCAAAGACGGCCAGCACCTGTTCTTTCAGCGGTTGGAAGCTATGTCCGACATGTCCGTGGTACATAAAATGCTTGGAGCAGAAAATCGTCCCGATTGTTCCATCTTCGTACGTGAAAGTAATTGGGCCGGCTGCAATCCAGTCCACTAATCGCACGTTCGAATCGAAGGTTACGGATGGGTTCAGTTTTTCTATTTCCAAAAACGCCAGCAATTCGCCAAGTGCTTGCTTACTGTGGACAATCAACACGTTAGGTTTGTAGTGGAAGAAAACCCTTTTGAAGATTTGTGCACCGTATACTGCCGCTTGTTTATTTTTTGGTAAAGACAAGCATTTTGCAGATTTTGTAGGCCATGCATTCATGTTCGTTTCAACCACGTTAATCACTCCGCTAGATTTGGCCTCCAAATCTTTCACGAATGCGTTCAAACCGACCCGCGTCTTAGAGAGTCGTGATTTTCCGTCTCGGATTCGAAGCGTCTGCATCCGTTCCATGAATCGACTTCGATTATAAATCAGATCGATATATTCGCTAGTATCTTCGAAGTCTTTCACTTTCATAGGTGTGGCTGGATTGATGCCGACGACAAATACATTCCCTCTTGAATCCGGAGACTCAACAACAAACGGTCTAAAATAGGAGTCTTCCTCTTTCAGCTGAACCAGCTCCTCCATGTTCTTCTGCATCACTAATCCCCCTCCTCATTCCTTCTCAATAATGATGTCTTCCGCGAGCCCTGTGTTATTGATTTTCTTATACTGATCATACACATCCGCCACATCAACAAGTTCTTCGGAATCCACAAGCAATGTCTTCGACCCTTTTTCAATCAAGAGAAGTGGATGGTCTTTGAATTTGATTTGTTCAACCACATCATTCGCATGTGAGATTAGAAGCGTCTCTGTTGTCGGTCTCATGCAACGCATTTCCCAGCGGTCAAGCCATTCTAACACTTGTCTCGTTTCCCATTCGACATCGAACAGGATGGCAACAAGGATATAGTGATCCGCATGCCTCATCAGGACTGCGAAACAGTCGCCCAACTGGATACATTCCGTCTGTGCGATCTCCATATGGTCTTCGTAGTTAGGGACCACACAATACTCGAAACAGTCCGGGTACTCTCGAAGTTTGTTGACATAATCACCGTATTTTTTACGCTCCCATTCAGAAAGAATGATTTTATTCATGCAGCACCTCCTATTTTTATGTAGACTCCTACTTATTTTTAACCAATATATGGATTAATTGTCTTACAATCAAGAAGAAAAAGCGAGAATATGAACATATCCTCGCCTGTACTCGCTTAATTGTGGACGACGCCTTTCTCTTTCAAGCCGAGCGCCATTGCTGTCGATTCGTGAATCGTCTTGAACAGTTCCGGGTGATCGGAGAGTGAGACGCCATAAGAAGGCACCATCTCTTTGATTTTCGGTTCCCATTCCGGCATCCGGTTCGGGAAACACTGCTCGAGCACTTTTAACATGACGTGCACGGCCGTCGAGGCTCCCGGTGACGCACCAAGTAGTGCTGCGACCGATCCGTCTTCGGCGCTGACGACTTCCGTTCCGAACTGGAGCGTCCCTTTGCCGTCCGGCGTGTCTTTAATGACTTGGACTCGTTGTCCGGCGACGACGATTTCCCACTCCTCGTTCTTCGCCGTTGGGATGAATTCGCGAAGCTCGTCCATCCGTTTGTCATGCGACAAGAGCACCTGTTCAATCAAATATTTTGTGAGCGGCATCTCTTTCGCCCCGGCCGCGAGCATCGTTACGACGTTGTACGGTTTGACCGATTGGATAAGGTCGAGGTTTGAGCCCGTCTTCAAGAACTTCGGCGTAAAGCCGGCGAACGGTCCGAACAACAACTCTTTGCGCCCTTCGATGAAGCGCGTGTCGAGGTGCGGCACCGACATCGGCGGTGCGCCGACTTTCGCTTTGCCGTATACTTTCGCGTTGTGCTGTTCGATGACGTCACGGTTCTTACAGACGAGGAACAGACCACTCACCGGGAATCCGCCGATATGCTTCGACTCCGGGATGCCCGTCTTTTGAAGGAGTGGCAGACTGCCTCCACCGCCGCCGATAAACAGGAACGGCGCCGTGTGCGTCTCAATCGTGTTCGCCTCGATATCTTTCACTTTCACTTCCCACAATCCGTTCGCTAACCGTTTCACGTCCTCAACGCTATGCTTGTAATTGACCTCGACACCTTGGCCGGTCAAATGATCAAACAGCATCCGTGTGAGCGCACCGAAGTTGACGTCGGTACCTGAATCGATTTTCGTCGCCGCGATCGGCTCATCGACGGAACGTCCTTCCATGACGATCGGCATCCAGTCACGGAGTTGTTCCGGGTCATCCGATAAAACCATTCCTTCAAACAACGGATTATTTGTTAGCGCTTCCAAACGTTTCTTCAAGAAGTCGACGTCTTTCTCACCTTGGACCATGCTCATATGTGGAATCGAACGGATGAACGCTTCCGGGTTTTGAATCAAGCCTTTATTGACGAGATGCGCCCAAAACTGACGCGAGATTTGGAACTGCTCGTTCACGTTGATCGCTTTCGAAATATCGAGCGTACCATCTGGCTTCTCGGTCGTATAGTTCAACTCACAGAGGGCGGCATGTCCCGTCCCGGCGTTATTCCATTCGTTCGAACTCTCTTCCCCTGCACTTTCGAGCTTCTCAAACACTTTGACTTCCCACTCTGGTACGAGCTCTTTAAAAAGCGACCCGAGCGTCGCACTCATGATACCGGCACCAATCAAAATGACGTCTGTTCTCTTTTGAACACTGCTCATGAAAACCCCATCCTTCTCCCCTGGATTTGTGTATGAGACGATTCGGTAAATCCCCATTCGCCGACTCGCCCCGTTTATAATTGTTATATTGATTATAACGCTTTTGTGATGTTTGATAAGGGTTAAGTACGGAAAACTTTTAGAGTTTCTCCCTTAGACAACTCTCAGTAACTAGAGATGTTATGATGAGTGCAACGAATACTGAAGAGAATGAGGTTGCTATGATGAAAAAGAAAGTAAAAGTGGTTGCAGCAGTGATTGAAAATGAAAATCAAGAAATCCTTTGCGCCCTTCGCTCAACAAATATGTTGATCCCAAACATGTGGGAGTTCCCTGGTGGAAAAGTTGAAGACGGTGAGAATTTGCAAGAAGCACTTGAACGTGAGATTTCTGAAGAGTTAGCTTGCGAAATCACTGCGCACGAAGTGATTAATGAACATGTACATGAATATGAAACGTTCATCATTCAATTGATTTCATTGCGTGCTGAGTTAAAATCAGGAACGCCTACCGCGACAGAACACGATGCGTTAATTTGGTTAAAACGCGATAACTTACATTCCCTTGTGTGGGCCCCAGCAGATATTCCTGCCGTCAACGACGTCATTAATCAAACGACAAAAGCCGAGAACGTGTAACAATCACGTCTCGGCTTTTATTAATGCGTTTGTTCGTGTAAGTAGTCGTAAATTTGCTGATCGACACGTTCTTGGAGGAGTAAGTTCATCGTAACAACAGACAATTCCTGTCCGTCTTGATTCAGCATTGTCGTATCTTGAACAGATTCGCGATCCGGTTTGACTTCACCCAAATAGTAGAAATCTCCGCCTTCATCATCATCCTTTTTCACAAAGAGATGAATATCGATTTCTCTTTCCTGTGCCTCAATGATTTTACGTACTTCTTCCGATTTTGTCGTTCTTCTGCTTCTCGTATACCAATGAAACACTTCTGGATTAATAAAGGAGTCTCCATAATTGACGCTAGCTTCAACGTCTTCACCCTTATGGTACGTGACAAAAATCGGACAAGTTTGATGTTTTATTTTGTAGCCATATATCGTCGATTGTTCTTCTTTATCCCAATTTAATAGGCGGCAAGCATCTTTCCTCGTGTACTTTTCAAGTCGGGTTAATGGTTTTGTTTGATCATATCGTTGACCTCTAGCTAAGGAAGCTGTTAATACATCTTTAAACAGCTGAGTGAACCATTCATCTTTTAATAAAGAGTGCATATGAGATGAGAATCTATACACCTCACCTTCCCAAGAAATTAAGGCGTGTCCTCCATACTTCAATCGATCAGCATCTTTAAAGAAGTTTAGTGATAATACGTTTTCTAAAGAGTGAATGGTAGTTTTATCACTTCGTATGCCCTGCTCACGCAAGCGATGAATAAAATCTTGTTTGTTCAAACTTTCCTGCTCCAACAGAAGTTGCATTAACAATGCCTCATGTACTCGTTTTCCTGATAATAACTCTTGGGTCACCATCAACAGAACTTTCGAATGAATGGAAGGAAGATCAGGGAGATCAGGCTCCACTATATTCAAAAAGGCACCGTAATGACCCTTCTTTGTTCCAATAACAATTGGATCCATTGAATAATGTTCAACAAAATCACTTAGCATCGGAGGTCGGCCTAAACGGTTTTTCAAATTGTGATAAGCCTCTTTTAACACTTTTAAGTCCGTTAGTTTTGCTTGATTAATCGATTCGTAAATTCGCTCTTTTGCGATGGCTTCAAAATTAATGGTCGACGTGCCAGAAATATAGCTACGATCGATTACTTTTCTCCGAATCGAATCTTTATTTTGAGAGCGGTCTCCGGATAAAGCGATTGGAATCAAATAGTTATTTTTGTAGTTAGCAATGAAATCGATAACGGTCACGTATTGTTTTGAGCTGTGTTTTCTTAATCCCCGTCCTAGTTGTTGAATAAAAATAATACTTGATTCTGTCTGTCGCAACATGACGACTTGATTAATGCTTGGAATATCAATACCTTCGTTGAATATATCAACTGTTAAAATGTAATCTAGACGACCCTCTTCCAAATTAGTCACTTCAACTCGTCTCTTTTCTTGCGAATCATCTCCCGTTAAAGCACATGTTCTAAAACCTCGATGATTCAATTCCTCAGAAAGTCGTTTCGCTTCTCGTTTTGAACTACAGAACATCAAACCACATAAACGCTCTCCAGAAAAACCATAGTAATCAATCTTCTCGATAATCCGTTCTACACGTTCCTCTGACACGAGCTGAGTGAATACATCAAACTCAACTTGATTTCCACTCACTTCAAGATCTGTCACTCCAAAATAGTGGAAAGGACACAACATGTCCTCTTCAAGCGCTTCTTGTAACCGAATCTCATATGCAATGTTGTAATCAAACAACTTAAATAAATCATATCCATCTGAACGTTCAGGAGTTGCTGTCATTCCTAATAAAAATTGTGGTGTGAAATGTTCTATAATTCGTTGATATGTAACCGCTCCTGCTCGGTGACTCTCATCAATCAATACGTAGTCAAATGCGTCTCGGTCAAACTGATCTAATGTTTCTTGTTTAGAAATTGTTTGGATCGTTGCAAAGACATACCTGGCCCCCATTGCTCGGCTCGAACCTGACAGGATACCAAAATCACTTTCATCACCACCAATGACTCGATGAAAATCATTCTTTGCTTTTTGCAAAATCTGTTCGCGATGCACTACGAATAGCATTCGCTTCGGTCGATAGCGACGAACATCAAAAGCGGCTAAATATGTTTTTCCCGTGCCCGTCGCTGATACGACGAGCGCTCTTGTATTTCCATGCGCACGAACGGCCTCAATCCCACTTAAAGCTGCTAGTTGCATCGAATTAGGTTCTACCTGTAACGCTTCTTTTAATCGATTGACTCCATACGAGTCTGGAAATTCAGCTACACGTTCTCCGAAGACTGGACGATACGAACGTTCGTAAGCTGAAATCCATTCAAGTGTCAATGGAACTGAAACACTCCACATTTCTTCAAACTGATCGAGGAAGTGTCCGACAATTTCTCCATTCTCGTGAGAGGTCAACTTCAGATTCCACTCGTAATTTGTCTTTAACGCTCCAGACGTCAAATTAGAACTTCCAACAATTAATGAGTAGTACTCTTCATGTTGAAAAATGTATCCCTTAGAGTGGAATGCCTCAACTTCTGAAATGCGAATATCTACATTCTTCAGTTTTAATAGTTCTTTAAAGACTTTAGGTTGATTAAAGTATTGGTACGTTGAAGTC
This sequence comes from Exiguobacterium sp. s141, assembly GCF_018618085.1. Classification (NCBI taxonomy): domain Bacteria; kingdom Bacillati; phylum Bacillota; class Bacilli; order Caryophanales; genus Exiguobacterium; species Exiguobacterium sp. s141. The sequence continues at coordinate 244,337 of NZ_JACSLJ010000003.1, forward strand.
ATGATTTTTCCACGGATACCTTTATCATGTAAGTCGGAAAGCGTAGATTTTAACGTAGCTAAGCCAGCTTCCGTAATAAACGCAACAGAGAATAAGAAAGATTGGCATCCCTTTAGTTCGTCTAGAAGTGAAGTAAGTACATCTTGTCGTTTATGTTTTTCATTCATTAATAACTCAGGTTTAAATGGACTCACGTGATGATGATGCTTATCAATGAACCCTTTTTCTAACGAATTTTTGAGTTGTTCTGTAAAATGAGTCATACATACCTCCAACATGATTTATACTAAATTCAAATAATTTCAATACCAGTATTTTATTTTACATATATTTCATTATTATCTTCTGCATAAAAATGATCAAGGAGGAACTTTATGTCTGCGTTCTATCTCATCCGTCATTGCTCGGCGACTGGCCAAGAGCCGGACGCCCCACTCACTAAAGCCGGCAAACAACAAGCACTCGCCCTCGCTGACTTCTTTCGAGACATTCCCGTCGACCGCATCATCTCGAGCGACTATACGCGAGCCGTCGCCTCGATCACTCCGGTCGCCACGTCTAAGCAGTTGACCATCGAGACGGAGCCGAAGTTGCGCGAGCGTATCCTCTCGCTCGAACCGCGCGACGATTGGTTCGAGTTGCTTCGTCATTCGTTCACTGACGCCTCGTTCCGTGTCCCGGGTGCCGAATCGGGTCAAGAGGCGACGGATCGGATTTTGAGCGTCATCGAGCCACTTGACGATGTAACCGGCACGACCGTCCTCGTGACGCACGGCAATCTCCTCGCGCTGCTACTCCAATATGTGGATAACCGCTTCGACTTTGACACGTGGCGCAATCTGAGTAATCCCGACGTCTATCACCTCAAAATTGTGGATAACTCTTGGTACGTGGAACGTGTCTGGTCTGTCCCTGCCTGTGGATAACGTTATCCATAGAAAAAGCCGTCTCATGAATGAGACGGCTTTCGTTTTATTTTTCCACAAAAAACATTGAGATGGCACCAAGACCGACATGCGTCCCGACCGAGACGCCCATCTGCATGAGGTAAATCTCGCCGTCAAAGTCGGATTCGGCTTGAATCTTCGCCTTCAAGTTCTCGGCAATCTTTTGATCGGACGTATAGCCGATGATGACAAAGTTGGTAATGTCTTTGTCGCAACGTTTGATGAACTCGTCCGTATAGTGCTTGAGCACTTTACGAGTTCCGCGCTCTTTGGCGACAATGGCCCCTTTGCCATTCTTCATGCTCATGATCGGTTTGACCATCAACAGCTTGCCGATGATGGCGCTAGCATTCGAGATGCGGCCGCTTTTAATCAAATGGTCCAAGTCGTCGACCGACAAGAAGTGCTTCACTTTCAGCTTATACTTCTCGTTGAAGTCAACGAGCTCCTCGAACGTCGCCCCGGCTTCACGCATCTGGGCGCTCTTCATTAACAACCAGCCGCTGCCGTGGCTCATCGAACGAGAGTCGACGATATGAATTTTCACCGTCGAATCAGGATGTGCCTCTTCGAAATATTCTTTTCCGAGCACGGCCGATTGATACGACCCACTCGTCCCGCTCGACATACAGATGCATAGAATCTCGTCATGTCCGCTCTCGACGGCCTCTTCCATCAGCTTCATAAATGTCGCTGGGCTCGGCATCCCCGTCGTCGGGAATTCCGGTAGCGCTTCCAACATTCCGTAAAACTCATCGGGCTGGATGTCGACACGGTCCTCATACGACTTGTTGTCAATCGTAATGATGAGCGGCGCGACGCCAATCTCGTATTTTGCTAAAATCTCATCGGATAAATCACAAGTTGAATCTGCCAATAATCTAATCATAGTACCCTCCAAAAATCGCTCCTGAGTGACGAGAATCGTCCTAGACCACTACGTCGATTCAGACGTCACGATAGGACTTCTCCATTGTATCAGATATGGAGGGGTAGAAGTTTTTTTGCCAGGCCTGAATATGCGTTGGTTTGCTCGTGTCGAAGCAACCATTCCTTTCGCCACAGTCCGCCCGCATAGCCCGTCAACGTCCCATTCGATCCGATGACACGATGGCACGGGATGACGATGCTCAACCGGTTGCGCCCGTTGGCACTGCCGACGGCCCGCACGGCGCGGTCCCGGCCGAGTGTCACGGCCAGTTCGCGATACGAGGTCGTCTCGGCGTATGGAACCATGACCAGCGCCTGCCACACGTCCTGTTGAAACACCGTCCCCTCGACTTCAAACGGGAACGTGAACGATTGGCGACGTCCGTTGAAGTACTCCTCGATTTCTCGGTAGCACGTCTTCAACACGTCCGGCGTCATCTCCTCCGCTTCAAAGCGGACATCATCGCGTTCAACGAACAGGATGGAACGGATGGCCGTCTCTGTCCCGACAATCTCTAGAATTCCAATCGGACTCACATAGTCCAGTCTATACGTCTCCATACAACGACCTCCATAGATAGAATGTGGCGTACGCCTCCCACCCGGCAAAGCGTTCCCCGTACTGCCTCACTTCGTCTGCCGTCAACTTGTCGCTTCGCCCAAGATGATGCTTCAACGCCTGATGCAGACCAGCGTCCGCAACCGGGAACGCCGTCGGATCTTGGAAACACTTCATCCGGACATACGCGGCCGTCCACTCCCCAACACCGCGTAAGCTTAACAACCGTTCATGCATCACGTCGGGTGGCTCGCTGCGTAACTGCTGTTTCGACAATCGTCCGTCCGTCATCTCCTGGGCGATGCCGATGATATATTCTGCTTTCCGGGTGCTGAATTGGAGCTGTCTCAGTTCACTCGGGTCGAGCAGCGCAATCGTCTCAGGATTTGGGAACGCCCAGTACGTCACGCCGTCCACTTCCCGGGATGGTCCATACTGCTCGACGAACCGTCGTTTCAGCGTATAGGCGAACGAGAGTGTGATCTGTTGACCGATGACGGCCCACGTGAGCGCCTCGAACAAGTCCGGGAACCCGATCAGGCGTAGCCCCTCGTACTCTCGGACGAGCGGACGCAACAGTTCATCCGTCTCAGCCATCCGCACGAACGCCGCGACGTCTTGGTCGAGGTCGAACCAGTCGCGGACGTAGCGCTCCACGTGTTTCTGTTCCGAGCTCGTGATGTCGTCTTCCGGAAACGTGATGACGAGGCCGTGAGCCGTCTCCATGATATCCCCTAGCAGCAATCGTCCGTCCACATCGAACAGCTTTGAGACGGACGTTTCACGGGCGACATGCATCACTTCATCGTCAGAGCGTCGCAAAAATTGCAGACATTGTTGAAAATCAAACGGAGCGGTGACGTGAATCTCGAACGATGAGCGACTCATCGGCTCCCCCCTTTCGATACATGCTCGGTGAACATCCCTTGAGACGTCGGAAAACGCGATAAAAGTTGGACGGGGTTTGAAAGCCGACCTCATAACAGATGGCGAGATTGCTCATGTCCGTCTTCCGCAACAGATGGGTCGCCTTGTCGATGCGAACCTTTTCGAGCAGACGGCGCGGCGTCTCGCCCGTCGCTTGGGTGAACGTCCGCTCGACATAGAACGGGCTCAAGTTGACGTGCTCGGCAATCTCCTCAAGCTTGAGCGGCCGTTTGTAATGCGTGAGCACGAACGCCGTCACGTCATGGACGAGCGCGCTCGCCGGACTACGGTCGACCTCGGGCTGACATCGCTTGCACGGCCGAAAGCCGGACGACTCCGCTTCCGCTTTCGTCTCATAAAAATCGACATTCTCCCGCTTCGGCTTCCGCGAGCGGCACGAGGGCCGACAGTAAATCCCGGTCGTCTTGACCGCGGTATAAAACTGTCCGTCATACGCCGCGTCACAGGCGAGCACTTTCTCCCACTTCTCTTCAAACGTCAGCATCTCAGTCCACCCCCTTTGTTCCAATGTATCAGATTGATTTTCGTTCACTCGTCCTGTTTCTTGCCCTTACAGTCTACATTCCCGCGATTCAAGAATCTCATTGATTTTGAATCCGTCTCCCCCTTTGACTCGTACTATGATTACGCGACTCGATTGAGTACACTTTAGCTAATCAAGTCAGAAGGAGTACATACGATGCAAAAGCGATTTTCCTGGAAACAACTGAAATGGTTGCTTCCATTCCTATTGATTGGATTGATTCTTTATCAGAGCGGCCAGGAGCTCCAAAACCTGTCGCTCGCCGCGGCGTTTCAAACGTTAGAGGCGTTGACGGGCTTTGAACAAATCGCCTTGATCGGACTCGGGCTCGTTGCCGTTTTGACGATGACCGGCTACGATTACTTTTTACTGCGCTCGCTCGACGTCCATATCCCGCTCTCGAAGCTGCTTCGCGCGGCATGGATCACGAACGCGATGAACGGCATGATCGGGTTCGGCGGCGTCATCGGCATCGCGCTCCGAACGTCGCTGTATCGACCGTATACGGACACGAAACGATTGCTCCGGGCCATCGGCTGGATGACCCCGACACTCATCAGCGGCTTGTCGCTACTTGCCGCAGGGGTGCTGCTCGGGCTCTTCCCGGCCGGTGCGCTCACCGCAACGAAACAATGGATTTGGCCAGTGCTCCTCGCGACACTCGCCGTCCTGCCGCTCTACATCTATGTGACGCGGAAGCGGTCGAACTTGGATTGGCCGACCTTGGTCGGCTATATCGCGACGTCACTCGCCGAATGGGTAACGGCCGGACTCGTCGCCTTGTATGCCCTGCATTTACTCGGGGGCGAAGCGTCGCTCCCGGCCATGATGGGTGTCTTCATCGTCGCGACCATCGTCGGGGTCGTCTCGCTCGTCCCGGGTGGTGTCGGTTCGTTTGATTTATTATACCTCGTCGGGATGACCCAGCTCGGCATCGACCAAGAGATCGTCTTATCTTCCTTGATCGTCTATCGCTTCGTCTATTTCATCGTCCCATTCATGATCAGCCTGTTTTTGGCGGCCCTCGTCTTCGGAGACCAGGTCGTCAAACAGATCGAGTATAAACCGATCATCGGGTCGTCCTATGAGATCGGGACCGTCGTCTGGCGCATCGTGTCGCGCACACTCGTCAAGACCGGACGGCTCGCCGGAAGCCTGATCGCATTGATGACGAGCCTCGTCCTTTGGTTCCAGACGCTGTTACCGAGTGTGTCACCGCTCTATTCGACCGCCCTCTGGGTACAGTGGGTCGGTACGCTCGCGCTGTTCACGGCCGGTCTGTTGACACTCCTGACCACGTTCGGGATGTACATCCGGACGAAACGTGTGCTCTGGCTCGTCGGGGTCGCCTGTGTCGTCGCCGGCATCGGTGTCATCGCGCGCGGCTTCAATCTGTTTGAAGCGTTCGTCGTCGGCGGGTTCGCCTTGTTCGTTTGGTTGACCCGGACCCAGCACAAACGCTATCGCTCCATCGTGACTGTCAGCCGTTTCGTGCGCAACGTCGCCTATGTCGGCCTTTATGTCGGCACACACGCGTTCCTGCTGCAGTCGTTCAGTCAGACCGACACGATTTTCTTCGACCCGGACGCGGCCGCCGGGTTGAGCATCGCTGCCGTCGTCTTGTCCGGACTGTTGTTGATCGGCATGCTCACCCTGTTCAACCGGTTGAAACGTCCGAAGCTCGGCACGTCGTTCGAACCGTCCCGCTTCGCGGCGTTTCAAGCCACCCATGCGACGACGAGCGCGTTCGATTTGGCCTATATGAACGACAAGCTCGTCTATTATGGCCCGGACGACGAGGCGTGTCTGTTGTTCGCCGTGTCCGGCAATCACGCTATCGTCCTCGGAGATGTGCAAGGCGCGCGCGACGCCGCGTCACACCTGTTGCTCACCTTTATCGAAGAGACGGACCGGCTCGGTTATATCCCACTCTTTTATCAAGTCACGCCAGACTGGATGCCACGTCTGCACGATGCCGGTTTCACGTTTTTCAAGCTTGGCGAAGAGGCGACGGTCGATGTCGCCACGTTCTCGCTCATCGGTAAAAAACGCGCCAACATGCGCTCGCTTTATAACCAATTCACGAAGCGAGACTATACGGCTGACATCGTCATGCATCCATCGTCCGACTTGATCAAGTCACTGCGCTTCATCTCGGACGACTGGCTCGGAAATCGAAGCGAGAAAGGATTCTCGCTCGGCTTTTTCAACGAACAGGCTTTGACCTATTATCCGGTTGCTCTCCTACGTGATGACACGGGACAAGTCGTCGCCTTCATCACGTTGCTCCGCGGCAGTGATACCGTCTCCATCGATTTAATGCGCTCTAAGAATGATGCTCTGCCCGGCTCGATTGAGGTGCTGATTCTCCATGTAATCGAGTGGGCACGAGCCAACGACTACGCCTACGTCGGTCTTGGCATGGCGCCACTCGCATCGGTCGGTGAGCACACGTTCGCGTACTGGCCGGAACGGATTGCAGCCGATATTTTCGAAAACATCAGTTATATCTACCCGTTCAGCGGGCTTCGTCAGTTCAAACATAAGTTCAAACCGACGTGGGAAGCTCGATATTTGGCCATTCGAAAGCGTCGGAAGCTACTACCTTCTTTGCTTCGGACGGCACGGTTGATTAGCCGGAAACGAGAGTCTTAAACACGAAAGAGCGTCTCACACGCGAGGCGCTCTTTCGTGTTACGTCATGAGTGAAATGTCGGGCATCTAAAACTGATACATTCTCTTTAATAAGATGCATTTCTGTGTTCAACTCTTCTTTTAACGAATATGGTAGCACCGACCTTATATCAAGTCGATGCTTCCGTAACTGTCCAATCTGAAATTGTGACGTTGAATCCTGACGCCTTCGGATCCGGACTACAGGCGTACGGTCCGATGCGTAACGTCGAGACGTCATGGAGGTGAGCGATTCGCAACTGTTCACGCGTGCCCCCCTCGTATTCGAAGAACACCTCAACATCGCCATCGGTGTAGCCGAGTTCAAACGTCAACGGTTCACGGATGGCGTCGTTCGGGAAATCACGTGTCGACCAATCCGAGTAGCCAAAGGACGTGACGACGGCCCCAAGGTGTGACGGTCCGTCCGGAATATATTCGACGGACGTCTTAAGCCAATGCTCGTCGTTAACGTATAACAGGATGCCGGCCTGGTCATATGTATGGCTCGGATCCATCTCAATCGTCGCGCGACATGTGAACCGCTTAGACGCCACATCCGTCACCAAAGCGTGGGCCGTCATCCGGTTGAACCCGTAATGGGTGTTCCGCCAAAAGTCGGTGTCGGGTGCTGTCTGGAACGTCAAGCTTTCACCGAGACTCACTTCGTCTGGTTCATTGATCCACTTATATGACTTCCACATGATTGATACCTCCCCATTGTCCTCGCATCGCGAACAGCAACGGAATCATCGGTTCGTGATACGGGATGAATTCACCTGAACGGATCATGTCGAGAATCGTCGCCTCATCCGCCCACTTTACGGCCTTCACTTCTGATTCCTGTAACGTCAAATCGTCGAGGTCGACTTCTGCCTCGACAAGATAGATATCATCGAACCCCTCGTCAAAGTTGACCGTCAAATGCGGCCGTGTGTTAGATAAATCAAGTTTCAGCCCGATCTCTTCTTCAAGCTCGCGCATCGCCGCTTGTTGACTCGTATCGCCGACCGTGGCGCTACCGCCGACGGTGATGTCCCACATGTTCGCCCAACCGTCTTTGAACAGTTGGCGCTGCTGAATCAACATCTGTCCATCCTTGTTGAAAATGCAAACGTGGATGACGAGATGATAATCATCTTGAGGAAGGCGTATCCCTCGTTGCCACGTTCGCCCTGTTTTCTTGCGGTCTACATCATACACATCCCAAAACTCCATCGTTCCATCCCCTTTACGTCGCGGCGCTCGAAGATGCCGCTTGATCTGCTTTGACGCAGTCGATGGCGACGACGATTGAGATGAGTAAGTGTTCCATCGTATCATCGACTACTCGAATTTCGTACGTATCGCCCCACGTTAGCCACTTCTTTTGGACACTACCGATGACATGTCCGTTTTGGCGTACTTCGAAGTTCATATCCCACCAGTTGCCATCGACTTCAATCCCGGCTGCATCAATTGTGTAGCGCGGCTTGAAGAACGTGAACTCTTTTGAAATCGTTAACGTCGCCTCCCCCTCGACATCGACGTAAAATGTCGGCAAAAAGCTGAATGTCTTTTTCGTAATCGTCGTAATCTCGTATCCATTCTTGTCAGAAATCGTGAACGACTTCGGTAACTTCATAAAACTACCTTCTACAAAATAAAGATCGTTCTCATCTGCATCTTTGATACTGAACCGGCCACGTAGGCTGAAAACCTTTTGTTTCATGTAGAGCGTGTTCATCGTCATCCCTCCGATTGTATGTGGTACCTTATATACGAAACCATACCCGAAATCGATTCAGAATCTTTCAACACGCAATGTGAGGTGGACTAAGGAGTTCTAGAATGTCTGTCAACTCATTAACGATGTAGTCCACTTGGTGTAACTCCTCTTCTTAAGAAAAATCAAAGCGACACCCGATTGCAGTGAGACCGTTTGTTTTCGCTGCCACAATATCTGAAAGACGGTCACCTACGACGAACCCGCCTTTATTGTTGTGAGTGGTCATAAAGGAGGAACGAGTGTGCCACATCATATTTCAATCGAACTTGATGTACATTCATTAACGTACTCGAATCAAATCGTTGGGAACATCACTTTCGTCATCGATTTTCATGATTATTTCCCGGGACAAGGCTGGTCAGATTTCGTTGCTATCGTGTTGACATGGTGGATTGACAATGGCCGCGCCCTCTTATTCGCCCCGTTGCAGGAAACCTACTCATTCCAATTCATGGACGGTCCAATTCAAATAGCTGCTAAAAAAGTGACCGGCACAGAAGTTGAGCTCACATTGATAGAAGAGGATCGTCCCTAAACAATCCTGGGAACGGTAACACTTGTGGAATTAACAAAGGCACTCATCAAAACGAGCCGGCAGTTAATTAACGCCGCAGACCGAAACGGATGGAAAAACGAGGAGATCGACCAGCTACGTCATGCCGTCAAATCGCTTCAGGCATACTAATAGAGAACTAAGCATTAGCATAGCTAGCGATCTATTAGGCTCTATGCAAAAAAGATCGACGGACAGTCGATCTTTTACTCACTCTGTCAAAGCTGTTTCGACGAACGTCATTAAGCCGTTAAGATTTGTCATTTTTTCGTTGCACGTGGCACTATCTGTACAGATATATGTCCCAATCGCTTTATAATAGTCAGGATTTTTGGCTTGTTTTGCTTTCGTGATAGTCACACAATATGAGACTTCTGCCAACTGATTACAGAAGGCACAAATGTTTTTCTTCGAATTCGGGCTTGGCTTACACTCAATCCCAATCAGCTGATGATCTTCCTTCTCACAAAGGATATATTTTCGATTAGAACGCAAGTCATTCCAACTCATATAGGACATCCGATTCACATTGAGATCCGCTACGTCTGGAAGTTTCAGCTTTTTCTGTTTTGGAAACAGTTTTTTCACTTGTTGTTCCGAAACGTGTGGAAACGACCGGACATGGGGTCTTAATCCATCTATAAACATGTCATATGATTCATCTGTTTGTAAGGTTGACACGTCGATCATTGCGAGCTGAGATGGCGTCGCTTCTGGAAATAGATATGAAATTTTGGCATTGGCCAAATCAATGACAGCTTGTAATACGGAGACCGGTAAATTTTTCTTTCGACTATCTCGAATGATTTCTACTTGTTCTCGAATGTAATTAAATTGGTGGTTTTCAATAAAACGCTCTAGCATGTTCAGTCATCCTTTCCAATCCTGACTTCTTTTAGTGTAAAGGATTTTACACTACAAACATGTACCTACTTTAAGTTAGAACTGTTTTATATAAAAAACGGCACAATCGCAAACATGCGTTGTGCCGCTAATTATTTTGAAGTGTAGATGATTTTGCGAATTGTACTGACAGACAAATGGTATTCATCCGCCAATTGATCGACCCCGGTTCCTTTCGCAAAGGATATCCGAATCGCTTCGTTACGCTTTTCAAGTAGCTTTTTCCCGCCACTGACCGTTCCCCAACGCTTCTTTTCTTGAACTGTCCGGGGCACATAAAGTGTTTCCCCTTGGACGTATCGTTGAACTTCTTGAAGCAATTTCTCTGGAAGAATGTGTTGCGCATTTACGTACTTCATATCTGCTCGCTCCTTATAAGAATTCCGACAATAAGGAAGCAAAGCCATTGTTGTAAAAATTATATAGCGATCAACTTATACATTCTGCCCCATGCAAACGATCGCCTTTGTGACAACTGGCTTTGCATGAGTGATTGAAGACTTAGAAAATCTCAAACGATTTTCCACGTATATGCGCCCCCCTTTCAAATCACAAGATGTCTATTCCATTATACAAAATAACTCGTTACTTTTGATACAAAAGTAGGTCGACATAAAGTCATCACCTATTTTCACACTTAACGAATCATCATGTGTGCAAGAACTGTCTGTGAGCACTTCACCGGCGTTGTCGCCAAACGATTTTGTATCTGGACAATCGACAACTAGCCACTAGTCTTTTTATGACTGGCCCCTTAACAGACTGTTCTGATGATTCGTCTCTGAATTTATAGTTTAAAGTTGGCTTATACGCTCACTAGTTATGTATACCTTTATTCCATCCTTTTATAAATTAAAAGGATTCGCCTTTGATTGGTAGAATAAGGATTTATCATCTACGAAATTGAGGTCATTCTATGTACAGTACAGTTGAAAGAGACACACAGTTCCAACACGTTCTTAATCACTTACAAACTGACACAGGCGTTCAAGGGGTTGTTCAGCTCGGCTCCGGTGCCTCAGGATATCAGGACCGCTATTCCGATATCGATTTAATGGTGGCTGCCCGCCCTGATGTTGACCCCCAATCAATCAAGCAGAATTTAACCGACTACTTTCTCCGATTATCCCCTACTTTCGTTAAAGAAAAGCAGTTCGGACCGGACATCTTTTTGCTGATTGTCCTACTCGAGAATCGCTTGGAGTTTAACATCTCCATCGCCCCACTCGAACTACTCCCGGTCCGTTCTCCACTTTGGAACGTCGTGGTCGATCGGGACGGGCAACTCCTCCAACACATGGAGATTGAACATGAGCGTTTTGTTGAGAGCCCGATTCGATACGAGACCAGTGATGTTCCCTTTGAGTTTATCTATGCCTCGCTAGCACTGGAGAAAGAGTTGAAGCGAAACAATCTCATTTATGCTTTGAAGATGCTTGAGACGTTGCGTGAGTTGACGTTGACAGCCCAGACATTGAAAGAGGGACGAAAAGCGCATCAATTCAAGGCTTATCACACATTGAACCGTTCGTTCATCGAGGATTATTTACAGACATATCCTAATTCAATCGACCCGATATCCATCCAACGTGCCAAACAATCGATTCACACTTTATTCTCAGCCTGCTTGGAAGACCATCCACAATATAAACTTGAACCGTATATGCAGCGGTTGCTTTATGAAGAATGACAATCAAAAGCGTCTTTGTAGAACAGTTTTTAAATATGGAACGTCCTTTCGACTTGTCCCGCTTTACATTCAAACGATTATTGGGATGAACGACGAATGGGTTGCTTTCGTGTATAATGAAGCGTAATCCAAATTGCTAATGAAAATTTCTCGAATAGAAGTTTCTTACACGAAAATGAGGTAACCCTATGAATCAACCAAGCTTTTTAGACTATCGCCTAAGCGAAGACATCCAACGCGCATTAGACATCATGAAATACGAATCACCGACCGAAGTCCAACAGAAAGTCATCCCGCTCGCCCTCGAGCGTCAAGACTTGGTCGTCAAAGCCCAAACCGGTAGCGGGAAGACCGCAGCGTTCGGCATCCCGGTCACGGAACTCATCGAATGGGAAGAGAACAAGCCACAAGTGCTGATTCTCACACCGACGCGCGAACTCGCCGTCCAAGTCCGTGAGGATATGACGAACATCGGTCGTTTCAAACGCATCAAGGCGACCGCCGTCTACGGGAAAGAACCGTTCTCGAAACAACGTGATGAATTGAAACAGAAAACGCATATCGTTGTCGGAACACCGGGACGCGTCATGGATCATATTGAACGGGAGACGCTCGTCCTCGATAAAATCGATTACTTGGTGATCGATGAGGCCGACGAGATGTTGAATCGCGGCTTCCTCGCTGACGTCGAGGCGATTCTTCAAGAATTGCCGCGCGATCGCGTGACGATGGTATTCTCGGCGACGTTCCCGAACGATATCGAGCGTTTGTGCCAAAAGCATATGAACGAACCAGTCCGTATCGCCATCGAATCGAGTGGGGTCACCGCCTCGACAATCGAGCACCGTCTGATTGAAGTCCGCCGCGAAGACAAACTCGCCGTGCTTCAAGATGTGACGGTCGTCGAGAATCCGGACAGCTGCCTTATCTTCTGTCGGACGAAAGAACATGTCGACACGGTGTACAGTGAGCTCGACCAAGCCGGTTACTCGTGCGAGCGACTCCACGGTGGCCTCGAGCAAGAAGACCGCTTCGCCGTCATGGAAGGCTTCAAGATGGGGAACTTCCGCTACCTCGTCGCGACCGATGTCGCAGCACGTGGGATTGACGTCGATAACGTCAACCTCGTCATCAACTATGACGTACCGATGGAAAAAGAGAGTTACGTGCACCGGACCGGCCGCACCGGCCGTGCCGGAAACGCTGGGAAGGCAATCACGCTCGCAACCCCTCACGAAGGCAAGTTCGTTCGCGCCATTGAGGCATTCATCAAATTCGATATCCCGGAGATGGATGCCCCGAACGAAACACAAGTCGCGCGCAACAAAGCCGCGTTCGAAGAGAAGTTGAGCGGACGACGCGTCGTTCGCAACAACAAGACGGCCCGCATCAACCAAGACATCATGAAACTTCACTTTAGCGGCGGGAAGAAGAAAAAACTCCGCGCCGTCGACTTCGTCGGGACGATTGCAAAAATTCCTGGCGTGACAGCAGACGATATCGGGATCATCACAATCAACGATCAAATGACGTATGTTGACATTTTGAACGGTAAAGGCTCACTCGTCCTCCAAGCGATGGAATCCACACCGATCAAAGGCAAAAAGCTAAAAGTTAGTAAAGCCCATAAGTAAACAAGCGAGGTTTCGGAGAGGATGATCTCTCCGGGCTTTTTTTGTGTTTAACCAACATTATCGAAAGCGCTTTCGGAAACTGTTAAAAAAAATAGCTCAGGCGTTGCGCCTGAGCCTTCGTCTTTTCAATGTAGAAAATCCATTTTCCCTTCGATTGTCGAACTATACCCTCGTTGCTCGACTTCACCTTGGTCTGTCACCCTATAATAATATTCGGCATCCGGCTCACTCGAAAACGTCACATATATCGTGTATGGATCCGTGCTCTCGTATCCTTCTGTCCGAAACGGGATCGTCGTAGTGGTGAACGTTTCATTCGGGTACCGTTCTTCGAGTTCGTTTTCAAGGATGACAACGTCCGCCGCGACCCGGCCCTCGATTAAAGACGGACGAATCGCATAAAACACCGCATACGTGATGATGCAGATTACAGCCAACAGACGAATCATCGTCCGCCATTTCCCGCGAAATACATAAGACGCCGCAAAAATCAGCATAACCATAACGGCTGCCATCAAATGTTCAATCAGCTCTATCGGATGCACTCGATGTCCTCCAGTCGGAATTTATTAGTCGAGCAGTTCTTCCGAGATCAACTTGAATCCTTCAATCTCCGTATCCTCTTCTAATTCAATCAACAGGCACCGTTTCCCTTTCACGTTCACTTGTCTCACGTACTTCAAGTCTTGCGGGCTGATCGAGATATTGGCGACTTTCGTATTGATTTTAATCGACTTCGACGTGTATTTTGGGACGACGCTACTCGCCTTCATCTCATATTGGCGGTCGTCGACGACTTGTTGGAACGCCTGCTCGACCTTCTCCGTCGTCACGTCCTCGACCCCGCTCGCCTTCAAGACGATTTCGACGGTGCGGGCGTCAATCATCGGCACGCTCTCTTCCTCGTCCTCACGCTCCGCTTCGGCGAGGATCATCTGGTTGATTTCATCGTAAACGGTAGCGAGCGTCCCGACGTTCACTTCTTCACCGATGACGGTCTTGACGACCTCCTCGAACATCGCCTTCTCCTCGACCGCCGTCACGATCTCGGTCCCGTTCAAGACGTTCTCGATAAAGCCAAAGTCCGGTTGATGCGCCTTTTGCGCGGCATACAAGATATGGTTGACGTCGGCGGCGTTGTCCGTGAAGCACGGGAACATAAACCCACCAATCGGGGCATCGAGCTTGATGACGGGATTGATGAAGATATTCGACTTGAACTCCCGCTCGATATAGTCGAACACGAGCGACTGTTTCGGGAGCTCGGTCTGGTTGATGCTACATAGGATGAATCGTGACGTCCACACCTCGTCGCGCATATCGATTTCTGTCTCCTCAGAATGACGACGCGTCGGCTTATTGTATTTGAAGCGAATGAACGTGACGACCATATCTTTCTCAAACGGTGCCTCCTGGACCATCTTGAGCGCGATCCGCTGCATCATACCGGCCCATTCTTCGATATCGTCGGTCCGAAGTGCCTCATACAACAACGTCTGCGTATGGTCGGTCTGGCCCGGCTCCGGATGTTGAAACTTCACTTCGAACAACTTCTCGTCGATTTTGCCGCCGAGCACTTTCTTGAAGTTGGCGAGAAACAGCTCTTGGTGCTCCTGCTCGACGAACGGGAACGAGCGTAACTCCTCGTAAAAAATCTCGTTGCTGTCTTGGCGAATATAAATATTATAAATGTCAGCGATTTTGACCGCTTCCGCATTCAACTTGAAATGCTTGCGGATCGCCGCGATGTCTTTTTGATTCATTCATCCCAACTCCTTCGTCCTTTACTACAAACCGATTTCATTATACCAATAGTTGGTGCCTGCGCGTATGCCGGTAGTGCTAAAGCCGGGACGTCTGATGTCATGTATCGTGTCCCTGACCTCAACTTTTATAATCTTCGGATTCATTTTTTGTAAATTTGCGTATTTCTCACTTCCTTGCCATGTATAGTCGATGTGCATCGTGTGTTTACGATGCGCGTCGTTCAGTCGTCATACATAATAGGAGGCACAAACATGTTCAAAAAATGCATCAGTTCGTTATTCTCCATCATCTTAGTCGCCACAACGCTTCACTTCACGACCCCTACCGCTTCGG
Source organism: Exiguobacterium sp. s141 (assembly GCF_018618085.1). NCBI lineage: Bacteria > Bacillati > Bacillota > Bacilli > Caryophanales > Exiguobacterium > Exiguobacterium sp. s141. The sequence continues at coordinate 259,565 of NZ_JACSLJ010000003.1, forward strand.
CGCTCCCGCCAGGTATCCCATCTAAGTCAATGGCGTTATCTAAATTAAACGCCTTGACGGTGAAAAATGAAGGGTCGATGACCGGCTATAGTCGTGACTTATTCCCCCATTGGAGCAGCCAAGGGAACGGGTGTAACACGCGGCACATAGTCTTGAAACGCGACGCCGACTCGGTCGTCAATGAGTGTCCGGTCACCACAGGTAAGTGGTACAGTTACTATGACGGCATCACATTCACATCAGCGTCTGACATCGACATCGATCACGTCGTCCCATTGGCTGAAGCATGGCGTTCAGGTGCAAGCAGCTGGACGACGACGAAACGTCAAAGTTTCGCCAACGATTTGAACGGGCCACAGCTCATCACCGTCTCGGCCAGCTCAAACCGTTCAAAAGGGGACCAAGATCCGTCGACATGGCAACCGCCACGTACCGGTGCACGCTGTGCCTATGCGAAGATGTGGGTTGAGACGAAGAGCCGTTGGGGCCTCAGCCTCCAATCGACAGAAAAGACGGCCTTGCAAACGGCCATCAACGCCTGCAGCTATTAAGTTTTGAAAGGAGTTCACGATGAACCAGCAATCTTCCATCTTTAAAGCCTCCCACGGTGTCATGACCGAGGAAGTCGGTGTCATCAGTGGAGAACTTGAATTACGGACGACGTGCCAGGAAGACGGCACGCTCGAGCTCGCCATCACGTACGTCGGGGCGGCCGAGTGGTACACATTGCCCGGGAAAGACTACAAACTGCATGACGTGCGCGACCACGAGGTCGTGCATCAACTGCTCGTGAACGTCCTCGAGCGGGTATAACAAATGAGCCGACACGATGCCGTGTCGGCTCATTGCTTGTACTTGTCTAATAACATCTTAGGAATGTGGCAGTAATCGTCCGGACATCGTGCGAGCCGGTCTTGATGCTCGTCCGCGCTTCGGACGTAGTTCGTGAGCGGCAATACCTCGACCGCGATTCGGTCCGCATCGCTCCGACTATTGATAAACGTGCGCGCGACTTCCAAATGGCTTGGGTCTGCACTATAGACACCGGTCCGATACTTTTCGCCGACATCTTCGCCTTGGCGATTGACGCTATACGGGTCGATGATTTCAAATAAGTAATTCATCAACTCCTTCATCGTGACAACGCTCGAATCGAACGTCGTTTTGACGCATTCGGCGTAGCCGTCATACTCTCCGTCAAGCGTGTCCGTCGTTCCGTTCGCCCGCCCTGCTTCTGTCTCGACGACGCCCGGTAACGTCTTGATGAACGCCTGGACGCCCCAGAGGCATCCTCCCGCTATATATACCGTTTGCATCCAATCCTCCCCTTAAAATTTTAGTCAATAATTCCCACGATTAGGTAGAAATGCGCTACGATAAACTCAAATCTTTTATCGGTGAACAGATATGGGGGACTTATTTTGAAAAAACTTATGTGGACCACCTTTTGGACCATCACCATCGTCGCAACCATATATTCTGTCACGACGGGAGAGTCGTTTGTCTCGATGAGTCAGTCCGTTTCGGTTGATCATCAAGAGATGGAACGCTATTTGTCGACCGAAGTGATGGAACCGAACTTCGGCGGTGACGTGTGGACGTCATATCAAATACTCGACACGAATACGACGAAACATGAAGTGTACGTCTGGGCGCTCATCCAAGAGTACGTGCAAGAAGGTGATCGCTTCGATCAAGGTTCGGGCATGTCCGTCCCCCTTGTATTATACCTTGACGACGATGACGAATCATTTACGATTCAAGGTCATCGGTTGCCGCGTGACGGCTCGTCTTATCCGACCGATTTATGGACCATGTTCCCGGTTCATGTTCAACTCGCGATTTCTCCGCATCCGGACGGGATTGTCACTAAATTACATACGCAAATGGAACAAAAACTTTCGCACAGCCAACATGCGAAAGACGGAAAGGAAGATTGACTTGAAGATCACGAAACGCGCGATACTCATCTCGACCGCGCTTCACCTGTTGTATTTCGTCGCCACGTTCGGGGTCGGATTCATCCGCACACTCAATTATGAACCTGATATCATCGCCGAGGCGGGCAACGTCACCACGCTTCACAAAGAGGTGGCCATCGGGACGACCGGGTCGCCATTGATTTACGTCCTCACATGGATCGGCCTTGCCGTCCTTCTGGCGCTCGGGATGTTCACCGCTCAACGGATTCGCCAAGCGCGTTAATCAAGAATACATGCGCTACACGGTCACAGATGCCACTTTAGGAGGGATATCGATTGAATCTTATTCAGCAAATCAGACAAATCTACGTACCGGTGCACGACTTGGATCGTGCGGTCCGTTTCTACCGGGACACACTTGAAATTCCGCTCCTGTTCCAAGCCGGCAGCCTCGCCTTTCTAGAATGCAACGACGTGCGGCTCATGTTGTCGCGTCCTGAGAATGAAGACTTTGCCAAAGCGAGCTCCGTGCTGTATCTCCAAGTGAACAATCTCACTGAGGCGTATGAACAGCTTTTAGCGAAAGGCGTTCAGTTTATCGACGAGCCGCACCTCGTCGCGAAAATGGAGACCCTCGAGACGTGGATGGCTTTTTTCAAAGACTCGGAGGGTAACACGCATGCGTTGATGAGCGAGCTTCGAACGTGATGCGCGAACATACAAAAAGGAAATCTACGCGATTGTAGATTTCCTTTTCTTATAGATAGCCGAGCCGTTTCAAATCCTCATAGACGAGAGACGATAGGAGCGTTCTCCCTTTCCCGTTCAAATGGTCCGGATTATGAAAGTACTCGCGCTGATGGATAAACCGTTCGTCAGTCATGTAGTTCAGGAACGGGACGTCCAACTCGAGCGAGGCCAAATGTTGATGGACGAGTCGGTCCATGACCGCTTCATCAAAACAGGCGTTGTAAGACGCGTGGACCGGCTCCATCGCCAAGACGACGCGATAGCCTTTCGTCTGACAATACGTGACGATGTCTGTCACGCGTTCCATATTCTGCTCGATGTCACGATTCTCCACAGCTTGTTTATACTGGCTTCGACCATCTCGTATTTTCGTTCCGAATAGTTCTTGCCGTTATTCACCCACGGTTCGTGCGACTCCCACCTGAAATCACGAATGTCTCGCGACAGCGCCGTATAGACGCTCCCACTGTTCAACGCGGGAATCGACGTGTACGTATAGTAATCGAACGTGCTGACCGGTTCGATGTCTTCCCGGTCCAACACCTGATAATAATTTTCTTTCCGGCCCATCTCCGCATTGCTGAACGTGATTTGCGAGAGTGAGACGATGACGACCCCACCCGGACGCAGATGTTCATCAAACTGCTTCAACATCTTCCAGTCATACTCAATCGTCTGGCTCGACATCAAGTCCGTTGATAAAGGCCGTTTTATATAATTCGATCTTGTTCATTGGATTAAGTTCTCCCATTTCTTATTGATAATGATAATCATTTGCCATGTGATTTTATCACATCGGTTTTTTGACGGCAATACGACATCGGATAAGCGGGTTGCTCATTGAAAAAAACGGCCATCGCTGTTCGATGGCCGGTCTCGGGAAATCATTTGAATCGTTCAATCAATCGTTTGATGGCGGCCAAGATGACTTCCGGCTCATCTCGCTGGATGTAATGGGCGCTCGCTTCGGCAAGGACGAATTCGGAATTTGACGAGATTTGCGTGAGTTCTTTCTGCATATCGTTCCATAATCGTTGCGATTCACTGGAGTAGTGGTCCTTCTTGCCGGCTCCGATGACGATGACCGGAGTCTGTAATGCCAGTTCCGTCTCTTTTAATTGTTTCAAACTTTCCATGAACTCTTCGTAGTTCCCTTCGCGGACGAATTGCTGATGGTAGGCACGTTGAAAGTCTTGTGACATCGTCGGCAGGAATCGCTCACGATAGTCTTTCGGTCTGACATCCACTAAAATCAACCCGCTGACGTCTTCTTCATAGGCATCCGCGAACAACTGCATGTTCACTCCGCCAAAAGAATGACCGACGAGGAAGTAAGGAGGTTTTGTATTGGTTTCCGTCAGTAACTGTCTCAGTTCTTGAATCATGTTTCGACTCGTTCTCGGGCTCGCGCTGGTTTCACTTTTCCCAAGACCAGCTCGATCATACAAGAAGACGTTGGCTAGCTTTGAAACATCCTCCACCAACGGGTTCCAAGCCGTTGAGTCATCCCCGTATCCCGCGTCCATGACGACCGTCACGTTTGCGGAATCGTGTTGAATTGATTTGGTGTATAGTTTACATTTTGCGAGTTGAATCAATTGTTCTTTATTCATGGTTTAATCTGCTTGAATCACTTCAGCCAATCTTACGACTTGAAGTTCCGTTTTCACTTCATTGATGGATGAAATCGTCTCTTTTGATCGCTCGGCCATTTCTTCAGGAAGATCTTTCAGACGCTCCCTTGAATCCGCAAGTTCTTTTTCAATCCGATCAAATTCATCTTGATCAATTTTATTTTCGTTCTTTCCGTCTTTCCAAAACTGCAATTTCTCGATGGCTTTTCCACTCTCGTTTTTGATCTTTTGATAAGAAGAGTTTGCATAGTTTGCTGCCACAATGACGTCTTTAGATGATTCTAGGACGTCCCTCGCTTCAATCGTTGCAGTGCGAACGTCTTCAATTTGATACACGAGTTTGGTATCCAATTCATGCTCCAATTCTAAAAGTAATGCTGGATCATTCTCAGTTTGATAGCTTTCATACAATTCATTGATTTGTTCGCGCGTCTTCCCCATCTCTTCTTTGACGCTCGATAAGTGCTCCAATCGGAACAAAAAAGCGTCCATTTCATTCAGTGTGCTGTTGGCAGAACTTAATGAAGAACTCATTTTAACTAGAATCGGATTACTTACCACGCTGTTGACTCCTGAAATAACAAGCGTGGCTGAATTAATATAGTTTAGTCCGTCACGGACAGGAGTCATACTTTGCTTCAGCCAATCGACTTGTTGAACGAGCTGGGCTAAATCTTGATCGTATTCATCTAAATCGCTGATGATTTGTGGTACTTCTTTTTCGATAGTTTTGACAGATTCTGCTTGCATATCGTCGACACGTGATTGCATCTCCGCTTGAGCAATCGATTCGTTCGTGTTGAAGTGGCTGACAAAGTAACTGACTGCACCTGATACGATTACAGACGAAGCAATGGTGATTGGAATCAAATATTGTTGAAAAAATGATGCTTGTCGTGTCGTTCGCTCTCGTTTCGATTCCATTATGGAAAACTCCTCTATGCTTAAAGAATGTTTTTTATAAAAACTACCATTTTATGATTATTTTTATTGTAAATCTGAAACTAAGAATCAACAATCGTTTTTCTATGTTGTCGGAAGGAATATGTTAAAACCATATTTAGTTGCTCGACTCGCTAAATAAATCAGCTACTAGTCTTTCGTTTCACTACTAAAAAGACCACCTATGATTTTCTGGTAAACATTCATCACACAACAGCTTCCCCTCAAAAGTTGCTCCATTACACAATTGTAAAACTGGATTACTTTTTTCTATGTCTGTTGTCCATCGTCCACAAGTTGAGCATTGTCCACAATTCATTGAAGCTGAATCCAAGACAACCGTAGAGCAACTTTCCCATTCCACGTCTACTTCATTCGTACCGAGTTTGATTGTCTGTCCCTGACATAACTCGTTTGTGACTTGATCAATCATCCCAAAATCTTTGTGAACTTCAGTTTCCTCTACTTCCACCAAAAAAGATGCATTGATTAAAACTGTTTTTTTCAAAGTTAATTCTCCTTCCAATCATTCAGTTCATGCACATTTTAATCAAAGTAGATACTTGATTTTCAATGCTCTTAAACCTTTTTAATATGATTAGCATTCGGTAGCCGAAAATATTTACCTGCCCAAAAAGCGTCAAAGACAGTAGTTGCCTTTGACGCTAAACAAATTTATATGTGGTTATTTATGGTACGGTTCATTTCGGTTGATCCGATACGCCCGATAAATCTGTTCACACAAGACGAGCTTCATCAATTGATGCGGGAACGTCATCTTCGAGAAGGAGATCGTATCATCCGAGCGTTTCATGACGTCGTCCGACAAACCGAGCGACCCACCGATGACGAACGCGATTTTGCTCTTGCCGTATGTCGCGAGTTGATCGAGCTCACGGGCGAACTCTTCGCTCGTCCGTTGCTTGGCGTTGATGGCCAAGGCAATCACATGCGTGTCCGGACTGATTTTCGCCAAAATTCGTTCGCCTTCTTTTTGTTTTACTAGAAACATGTCCGCCTCACTCAAATGCTCGGGCGCTTTCTCGTCCGCGACCTCGATTTCCAGCACTTTTGCATAGACCGACAAGCGTTTCATATACTCGGCAATCCCTAGTTTCAAATACTTCTCTTTTAGTTTGCCGACCGTGATAATTGAAATATTCATCCAATTCTTCCTTTTTCCACAGTTTTTTTGGAGTTATCCATAGGGTTATCCACAGAGTTATCCACAAATCCACATGTTGATAATCATTTTTTGCTTGACACAACATATGTTGCGTCGACATCGCAGAACTCACACGTCACTTGTCCACTTGTGGATAGTTCTTCGAGCAACGGGTATTCCCCCGTCTCGTCCACAATGATATCTAAAGCGATTTCAACATGTTCCTTGCATACTTTTTTTTCCACAATGTTTCCTCCTTAAAAAAGAAGCGTCGCCGCTCCTTTAGGTTGCTTCAGTTAATGTGGCCTCGGTCTTGCCTATCTTGCCGCGTCGCGTATATTCAATCGTGACGTTATCCCCAACCGTGGCGTCACGATACAGCGCGTCCCGCAAATCGACGTAACGTTTGATGTCGCGGTCGCCGATTTTGACGATGACGTCACCGACGCGAAGGCCGGCCTCTTCGGCTGGACTGCCGGGCGTGATCGCCTCGACGAACACCCCGTCCTCGTTATCAAAGCTGATGCCGTATTCTTCCCGGACGTTACCGGGTACGGCGATGACTTCTTGAATCGTGACGCCGAGCTGGGCCCGCGTCACTTTTCCATCACGCTCGAGCATATCGATGACCGGCAGCGCGACGTTGACGGGAATCGAGAAGCCGACCCCTTCGACGCTCGCCTCGGCGATTTTCATCGAGTTGATGCCGACGAGCTCGCCGCGGATGTTGATGAGTGCCCCGCCGGAGTTCCCCGGGTTGATGGCGGCATCGGTCTGGATGACCTCGGCGTTATAATCCATGAGACCGTCACTGTTCGTGTCGACCGGTACGGTGCGTTCGACACCACTGACGATACCACGGGTGACCGAGTTTGAAAAGACGCCGAGCGGATTGCCGATCGCCATGACGGTCTCGCCTGCTTGAAGCACGGTCGAGTCGCCGAGCGCGATTGGCGCGACATCGATATTGGCCGGTAGCTCGACCGAGGCAACGGCCAAATCGTTGAGCGGGTCTTCACCGAGAATCGTCGCCGCAGCAACTTGTCCGTCGGCGAACGCGACGTTGATCTCGTCCGCTTCTTCGATGACGTGGAAATTCGTCACGATATACGCCGTGTCACCGTCGACCTTATAGATGACACCAGAACCCGCTCCGGCCTCCCACTGCGAGTCCGAGGTGAACGCTCGCTGGATGTTCGTAATGCTGACGACGGACGTCTTAGCGCCCGTCACAGCGCTCGTGATGTCGGATTCCGTGATGGTGACGGCTTGTTCCGTCCGAATCAGTTCATTTGTCACAAAACGAGAGGTTGGGGAATCCCAGAGCATCATCGTCAAAAAGAACAAAGCCGCTCCTAAGAATCCGCCAACCCCTCCGAGTAACAACGGTTTTAAGTTCATTCGCGGCTTATGGCGCACATGCTCTTCTTGCTTCGGGCGCCATTCGCTACGAGATGGGTACGTCGGTTTTACATCGTTCATTGTATCTGCTTCGTGCTCTAAAGGTTCGACGTCTTGAGGCTCATACTCATGGTGTCTCTCTTCATTCACGACGCGTCCCCCCTTCAAGACAGTGTATTACCTGTCTTTTCCCAAGTTCGCTTATAAAGAAACGAGCGAAGTGGGGGTCGATGGGTCGGTATCGCACAATTTGATGCGACCGAGGTCGACATCGCGCATCCCGAGTGTTTGGGACACGCTCATTTGAGCGAGTTCTTTCATGTTGTTGTCTTTACTGAGGTGGGCCAAATAAATCCGTTTCGTCTGGTCTCCGATGACCTCGCTCATCGCGATGGCCGCGTCTTCGTTCGAGACGTGACCGTAGTCCCCGAGAATCCGTCGCTTGACGCTCCACGGGTACCGTCCCATTTGAAGCATCGAGACGTCATGGTTCGATTCGAAAATAAAATCATCGGCCCCACGGATGACGCCTTTCATTCGGTCGGACACATAGCCCGTGTCCGTGATGTGGGCGAGGCGTCTGCCTTCATGCGCGAACTGGTAGAACATCGGGTCGGCCGCGTCATGGCTGACGTTGAACGACTCGATTTCGATATCGCCGAACTGTTTAATCTCCCCTACCTCGAAGTGAAACTTCAAGGCCGGGTCGACTTTTCCAATCAACGATTCCATCGCATCCCACGTCTTCGCGTTCGCATAAATCGGTAAGTTATATTTTCGAGCGAGAATCCCGACACCTTTAATATGGTCGGAGTGCTCATGCGTGACGAGCAGTGCATCGATCCCATCAAACGATCGGCCGATCTCGGTGATGCGTTGTTGCATCGCCTTCCCGGTCAATCCGGCATCGACGAGCAATTTCGCCCGTTCCGTCTCAATGTAGAGGGCGTTCCCGGTCGAACCGCTCGCAAGCACACTATAGCGTAAAGTCACTCGATCACTCCTTTCATTCTTCTGAATCAAATTCGACCCGTTCGACGGTCCCATCGATCGCATTGACGAAGTAGACGTCCTCGTCAATCGTAATCGACCAGAGCGGCGGCATGATGATCAAGCTGCCGGAACTGTCGAGCGGCAGGCTATAGAAGCCCGTGTTGATGGCCCGCATCTCTTGGTTCGGCTGGAAGTACTTCCGGGCCGCGAGTTGCGAGATCGCCTCGCTCGCCGTCAAGACGAGATCGTCTTGCGACTTCGAGGACAAGTTCGTCAAATGACGTTGTTTATAGTCGGTCACTTCAAGCGCTTCGTTCAATTGAAGCAACAGGAGCGACGGACCGATGTACTGCTCGGTCCCCCCATCGATCTCGGGGTTCGAGAAGATCTTATTGTTCTCATACGTCTGTACGAAGGCGACTTGACGCGTCTCGGCGTCATAGCGCCAATACGCATACTCGGAACCGAACGGGACATACTCGGAGACGAACGTCGACGCAGTCGTCCGTAAATCGTCTTGATCGAGCGGGACCGGCTGTTTGAGCTCGACTTCGAGTTGCATATTGTCGAGCGTCGTCGCCAGTTGGGCTTCCCGGTTCTTCGTGATCATCGAGGCCGACATCTGTTCCGACGACCCCGTCAAATAACCGATATCCCGACCCATCCGCGGCAACTTCGACGCATCGACGTTTCGTTGGTCCAAGATTTGCGCGATCGACGTATTATCGTTCGTCACGACCTCTGTCGCCCACGTTTCCGTCAAAAGCTGGAACAACAGGTAGATGTTCAGCGCGAGGAAGGCGAAGAGAAGAATCGTTTTCGCTTTACTCCAATCCACGATACATCATCCTTTCTGTCCAGTCATCCGGTTGATCGAATGGGATCCATCTTCCGGCTTCCCGAACGAACCAGTTCGGGGAGAACGTGACGTAACGGCTCGTGTCTTCATTGTATTCGATCTCATATCCGAGTCGAATCTCGGTCACGTTTTCAAATCGTCCGGCATTGACGAGCGTATCGACCACATCTTGTCCGTCCGCGAGCTGTGTCGTCCCGACCGAGATCAAGCGATCGATCTCGAGATGGTGCCGAGTGATTGACCGGACTTGTGTCCCGTCGTTCTCGACACGCAACGTCGATAAGTCGACGGCATCGTTATTGATAAACGCCTCCCGTTGACTGAACACCGGGAAACCCTTCACGTGAAACCGGAACACGGTCGTTTCAAAGCCTTTGTTGGCCGGAGTGATCGCATCAAACCGAAGCGACAAACCTTGGCTCTCCGACGTCTCATCGACCCAACCTCCGTGGAAGTTGACGAACTCGACGATCGTGTCGAGTCCGATGACCGACTCCTGTTCCGAACTGTTGCGTGATAAGTTTCGATAACGGCTCGCGTTCAGGTTCGCATCATATTCGGCGACGCTAATCCCGTTCGTGAGTGCGCCCACGGAGCTGGCCGGATCGACTTCCTGCACGTTCGGGTCGCCCGGGAAGAACGTATCGCGCATCCAATCGAGACGGGCCGAGATTTGAATCTGAGATACGTCGTAAGCGAACAGCTCGTTCATCTCCGGTCCGACGACGGGGATGTAGTTGACGCGTTCATCCGTGTACGTGACACGACGCATCGATCGGTCTGAGTCTTTCAAGAACAGACTGTTGACGTCCCCTTGGCCGACTTTCGACAAACGCCCTTCCCAAAGTGATTGGTCGCTCATGATCGTGCGGATGCGCCACGTGTCGTCCTCCATGAAGATGAGGGCCCGCTGTGGCACTTTCCCGGACAAGCTGTATGAGCCCGGAAGCATGTAGCTGAGTGTATCCGCATAATACGGCTCCGGTAAAATCAATTCGACGGCCTCATCGACACCCGCATACAAACTCGGGACGTTCTTGACGGCGAGCGGTTTAAATTCGCTCGCCTCGAACGACTCCCGGATGACACGCATAATCTGTTTCGGTGAGTTTTTCGTGGCGAAGACGGCGTTGTTCTCGTGGACGACCGTCTGGGCCGGTACGATGACTTGGCGCGGTTGTCGCTGCAGCGACTCATCCACCGTCGCGACTTGCGTCTCTGACTGGACCGACTGATACTTCGGATGGTAGTCCCAGAGGATGACCGTTTGGACGATGGACGTGACGATCAAGGTGAGCAAGACGAGCGATTTCACTAGTTCTGGCTTCGCCAAGAAGCGTGGTCGTTCCATCAGTCATTCACCTCCACGATCGTATCGAATGGGATGGTGAAGTAAATCGTCGTCCCGCGTCCGAACTCACTCTCGGCCCAAATGTCGCCGCCATGGGCGGAAACGACTTCTTTGGCAATCGACAAACCAAGTCCGGTCCCGCCGATATTGCGGGCCCGAGCCTTATCGACCCGGTAGAACCGTTCAAAGATTTTCTTCAAATTCGATTTCGGAATGCCGACCCCTTCATCTTTAATACCGATGACGAGTCGCTTGGCACGGAGCATCGTCCGGAACGTGATCGTCCCGCCTTCTGGCGAGAACTTGATGGCGTTCGTAATGATGTTGTCGATGACCTGCGTCATCTTATCTTGATCGGCGTGGACGTATACCCGGCGTTTCATGAGCTTCCGGCGGAACTGGATCGTCTCGCCTTTCGTCATCTCATGCCGGTCGATGATGTCGTTGAAGAACTGGATAAAATCGAACTTCACTTTTTGCATCGTATACTCTTTGCTGTCCATCTTCGATAGCTGCAACAGATCGTTGACGAGGCGAATCATCCGCTCCGTCTCATTCTGGGTCGTCTCGAGGAAGCGCGGGGCGAGCTCATCGTCCTTGTATGCGCCTTCCGCGAGCACTTCGAGGTAACTCCGCATCGTCGTGAGCGGCGTCCGCAGCTCGTGGCTGACGTTCGCGACGAACTCGCGGCGGTCTTGCTCGACTTGTTCTTGCTCGGTCACATCGTGCAGAACGACGATGAGACCGGTGATCGGTCCGCTATGCTTTTGAATCGGTGAGAAGTAGGCGCGGACGAGGAATAGTTCTTCGTCCGTACTGAGGTCGATCAGTTTTGGCGGCATCGTCCCGTCTTCCGGAATGACGATCTCGTCATCGAATTCGAGCAAGTTCTGTAGGTTCGCCCCCATCGCTTCTTCTTCAGCGAGCCCGATCATATCGCGGGCTTGGTCGTTCATCAAGATGACGCGCAAGGAGCGATCCGTCGCGACGACCCCGTCCGACATGTTCTCGAGGACGCTCGTCAAGCGGCGCCGTTCGGCTTCCGTCGTTGCGTTCGCCTCCATGAGTTCATCGGTCAATTCGTTGAAGGCGTAAGCAAGTTGGCCGACCTCGTCGTCGGAATAGACTTTAACTTTCCGCGAGAAATTCCCTTTTCGCATCTCGACGGCTTGACGACGCATATCCGCAATCGGTCGCGTGATCGTCCGTGACAGCAACACCCCAAGGATCGATGTGATGATGAGAGCGATGAGCGTCCCGGTCGCGAGAATCCTCGTCACTTGTTCCATTTGGTTATAGATGGACTGCATCGAGGCCTCGATATAGATCATACCGGTCGTCGTCCCATCGACCTTGGATTTGACCGGGACGGCGACGACACGCATGCGTTCGTTCGAGTCTTCATAGACGAGCGTCTCTTGCGCTCCGCTCGTCGCAAACGATTTTTGAATAAACGAGTTCGCCGTCCGTTGTCCGACGAGACTTTGGTTATTCGGATTCGACGTCGCCCGGACGACACTGTTCGTGTCGATAATCTGGACTTCGCGAATGTCATCAGCTAGCGTCGTGCTCTCCGTAAACTCAGACAGCAGTTGATCCAGTACCTGGTTCAACTGCTGGTCCGAAGTCGAGTCACCGCCGTTCGATGCGATCCCTTCACTGACGTTATAGCTCAGAAGGTTGGCGCGATCGACGAGCGACTGCGAGAAGTTGTTGATGTATTGTCGTTCGAGGGAGCGCACAAAGTACACTCCGATGACTTGCATCGCAACAAGAATGAGCAGCGCATAGATGACGACGAGCTTCCACTGGATAGATTTAAAGAAGTTCGTCCGTTTCATCGTTTAGTCTTCTTCTCCTGCTTTTAAATAGTAACCGACACCACGGCGCGTGATGATATACGTCGGCGTCGATGGGTTGTCTTCGACTTTCTCGCGTAAACGTCGGACCGTCACATCGACCGTACGGACATCGCCGAAGTAGTCATAGCCCCATACCGTCTGGAGCAAATGCTCACGCGTCATGACTTGCCCGATGTTTTGGGCAAGATAATGGATGAGTTCGAACTCACGGTGTGTCAGTTCGATTTTCTCTTCCCGTTTCGTGACCATGTATGAATCCGGATGAATCGTCAAGTCACCGATGACGATATCATTGGCGTTGGCACCTTTCGTTTCTGGGGCCGGGGCCGTTGCATGACGGCGCATGTTCGCCTTGACGCGGGCCAAGAGCTCGCGCGAGCTGAACGGCTTCGTGACGTAATCGTCAGCACCGAGCTCGAGTCCGAGCACTTTATCGATCTCAGAGTCTTTCGCCGTCAACATGATGATCGGCATATCGTACTTCTTCCGGACTTCACGGCATACTTCCATACCGTCTTTGAGCGGCAACATGATGTCGAGCAAAATCAAATCTGGTTTGACTTCTTCGACTTTCACGAGCGCCTCTTCCCCGTCATAGGCGACGTGGACTTGGTAACCTTCTTTTTCAAGCTTAAACTTCAATATATCTGCGATTGGTTGTTCGTCATCTACCACTAAAATCGTACGATCCATTCAGTGAGTCCTCCTCTTATCGTTAAACGTACATGTCTACATTGTAACTCTTTTTCTATAGGTTAGAAAGCGTGGTCCATTTCCGTGGAAATGAAAAGAGAGCCACGAGGGCTCTCTGTCTTATGCTTCGTAAATATCACGTAAGATGACCGTCTGCTCACGTGCCGGTCCGACCGAGAACGTCAACAATTCGATACCTGTCAACGCTTCGATGCGCTTGACATAGTTCTGCGCGTTCACCGGCAAGTCTTCGAACTTGCGAACGCCTGTGATGTCTTCTGTCCAGCCTGGGAGCTCTTCAAACACCGGTTTGCACTGTTCGAGCACGCGGAAGTTCGGTGGGTACTCGTCGAGGAGCTTGCCTTCGAACTCGTATGCCGTACAAATCTTGAGCGTCTCAAGACCTGTCAACACGTCGATTGAGTTGAGGCAAAGGTCTGTGATGCCGCTGACGCGGCGCGAGTGGCGGACGACGACCGAGTCGAACCAACCGACGCGACGCGGGCGTCCTGTCGTCGTACCGTACTCTTTTCCGACTTCACGGATCGTGTGACCGATCTCATCGTCAAGCTGGGTCGGGAACGGGCCGTCTCCGACACGTGACGTGTACGCCTTACAGACGCCGACGACGTGATGGATCTTCGATGGTCCGATTCCGGCACCGCTCGATACGCCGCCTGAAGCTGCGTTCGATGATGTGACGAACGGGTACGTTCCATGGTCGATGTCGAGCAAGACACCTTGTGCGCCTTCAAATAACACTTTCTGTTCTTCGTCGAGCGCGTTGTTCAACACGACCGATGTATCACATACGTACTTGGCGAACTGTTGGCCGTACGCGTAATATTCTTCGAAGATGTCATCGAATTCAATCGCATCGACTTCATACATCTTCACGAACATGCGGTTTTTAATCGCGAGGACGGTCTTGAGCTTCTCGGCGAACACTTCTTTGTCGAGAAGGTCAGCGATGCGAATCCCGATACGCGCCGCTTTGTCCATGTAGCAAGGACCGATCCCTTTGAGCGTCGTCCCGACTTTGGCGTCGCCTTTCGCGTCCTCTTCGAGCTTGTCTTGCAATTGGTGGTACGGCAAGATGACGTGGGCCCGGTTCGAGATGCGGAGGTTATCCGTACTCACGCCACGCTCGTGCAAGTACGCGAGCTCCGTGACGAGCGATTTCGGATTGACGACCATCCCGTTCCCGATGACACATGTTTTGTCCGAGTAGAAGATCCCCGATGGAATCAAGTGAAGTTTATACTTCGTATCGTTGAAGACGATCGTATGACCAGCGTTGTCTCCCCCTTGATAACGCGCGACGACCTCGGCCTGCTTCGATAAGAAGTCCGTGATTTTCCCTTTACCTTCATCGCCCCACTGCGTTCCCACTACGACTACTGATGACATAATGAATCCTCCTTGTAGATAAACGTTCTATTCAAACCATCCGTAAGTGTACACTTGCTTCTTGCGAAAGTCAACCTAATACCGAACGATATTTTTACGTTGTAACCTTTCGTTCGTTATTGACGCATCATTTCTCATCCAACGAATGAATTCTTCAAAAATTGAATACGTTTAGGTCCAAAGACCGACAAAAAAGGCGACGTCTCGTGACGTCGCCTTTGGCGGAATGACTCGTCCTACATCGGTGGCGCAAAAGCTTGCGTCTCCATGTTGACGAACTTGTTATATTCTTTTCGGAACGAGAGCTTGACCGTGCCGGTCGGACCATTACGCTGTTTGGCGATGATGATCTCGATCGTGTTGGCGTCTTCACTCTCTTTATCGTAATAGTCGTCCCGGTAGAGGAACGCGACGATATCGGCATCTTGCTCAATCGCCCCGGATTCCCGGATATCCGACATCATCGGCCGCTTGTCTTGACGGCTCTCAACACCACGTGAGAGCTGGGACAAGGCGATGACCGGCACTTGAAGCTCACGCGCGATCGCTTTGAGCGTACGTGAAATCTCCGAGACTTCTTGTTGCCGGTTCTCGCCCGGCTTACCGTTCCCGACGATGAGCTGCAAGTAGTCAATCATGATCATGCCGAGGCCGTGCTCTTGTTTCAAGCGGCGGCACTTGGCCCGGATCTCGTTGACGCGAAGACCCGGCGTGTCATCGATATAGATACCGGCTTGTGACAGCGACGACATGGCGAGCGAGAGTCGCCCCCAGTCCTCGGCCTCGAGCCGACCCGTCCGCAGACGCTGGGCGTCGATATTGCCTTCCGCACAGAGCATCCGCATGACGAGCTGCTCGGCACCCATCTCCAAACTGAAGATGGCGACGTTCTCGCCGGTACGGACGGCCACGTTTTGCGAGATGTTGAGGGCGAAGGCCGTCTTCCCGACGGAAGGACGGGCCGCGACGATAATGAGGTCGTTACGTTGAAACCCGGCCGTCATCTTGTCGAGATCGCTGAACCCGGTCGCGATGCCGGTAATCTCCCCGCTCGATTGGTGCAGTTTTTCAATCGTCGAGTAAGCGTCCGATAAGACCGAACCGATCGGATGAAAGCTCGACTGCCCTTTTCGTTGCGAGACTTTCAAAATGTTCCGCTCAGCATCTGACAGGACGGCATCGACCTCGTCTTGGCGTTCATAGCCGTCCGAGACGATATTCGTCGCAGTCCGAATCAAGCGGCGGAGTGCCGCCTTTTGATCGACGACGTTCAAATAATACCCGATGTTCCCGATGGCTGGAACCGCCTCGGCGATTTCCGCCAAATAGTTCAATCCACCGATCTCATCGAGAATACCTTGGGCTTGAAGCTCCGAACTGAGCGTGACCAAATCGACGAGTTCGCCCCGGTCATTGATTTTCAGCATCGCCTCAAAGATCCGTTGATGGCTGACACGATAAAAGTCGTCCGGGTCGACCCGTTCCGAGGCCGTGATCAGCCGATCGGAATCGAGAATGACGGCCCCGAGGACAGCTTGTTCCGCTTCGACGCTATGTGGCGGGGTATTGACTTGAATCGCATCACTCATACGTGTCTACCTCACCTTCACGCTTCTTGAACATGAACGTTTAACATAGCCGTGACGTCGTGGTGCAACTTCACCGGCACTTTCGTAAACCCGAGCGCTTTGATTGGGTGTTCGAGCTCGATTTTACGCTTGTCGATCTTGTAGCCCATCCCTTTCAACGCTTCACCGATTTGTTTGCTCGTGACCGATCCGAAGACGCGACCGCCCTCACCTGACTTCGTCTTGACGACGATCGTCTCTTTTTCAAGCTTGTCCTTCAACTGCTGGGCTTGTTTCAATTCTGCTTCAGCCGCTTCTTCGGCGCGTCGCTCTTTTGCGGCGAACGCCTTCAAGTTACCCGGTGTCGCTTCGACCGCCAAGTTCTTTTTAAAGAGTACGTTCTTCGCGTAAGCGTCCGCGACGTCTTTGACGTCACCAGCTTTACCTTGACCTTTAACATCTACTTTTAAAATGACTTTCATTCAGAATCCTCTCCCTCTGTTTCATCTGTCATATAATGATCAATCGCTTCTTGTAATAACGTTTTCGCCTGTTCCGGGCTCACGTTCAATTGTGTCGCCGCATTCGTCAAATGACCGCCCCCGTCCAGCATCTCCATGATGACTTGGACGTTGACATCACCGAGCGAACGGGCACTAATGCCGGTTCGGCCGTCGGGTAAGACGGCGATGACGAACGATGCTTTGACGCCCTCCATATTAAGGAGCTGGTCAGCGGCTTGGGCGATCAACACTTGATGGTGCACTTCATCGTCCGAGGCGACGGCGATCGCCATGCCGTCGGAATAGATGTCCGTGTTTTCGAGAATATGAGACTGTTCGATATACGAATCGAGGTCTTGCCGCATGAAGTGTTGGACGAGCACGGTGTCTGCCCCTTGAATCCGAAGGAAGGAAGCGGCATCGAACGTCCGCGACCCGGTCCGCAAGGTGAATCCTTTCGTGTCGACCACCATACCTGCGAGGAGCGACGTCGCTTCTAAAATCGATAGCTTGCGCGTACCGGCCTGATACTCGATCAACTCCGTTACGAGTTCGCACGTCGAGGATGCGTACGGCTCCATATAGACGAGGACCGGATCTTCAATGAACTCTTCACCACGGCGATGGTGGTCGATGACGACGACCCGTTCCGCGCGGTCTAGAATATCCCGCGAGATGACGAGCGACGGCCGGTGCGTATCGACGACGACGAGGAGCGTCTGTTCGTCGATGAGGGGTTGAGCCTCGAACTCGGTCAAAAAACGGCTATACAGCTCTTCGTCGTTTTCGACTTCATTGACGAGACGTTGGATCCCAACGCTCGTCTCGCCGGCCGGGATGACGACGTACGCCTCACGTCCGACAAATTCAGCCAGTTTCATGATGCCGATGGATGCTCCAAGCGAGTCCATATCCGGGTTTTTATGCCCCATGATCAGGACACGGCTCGACTCGCGAATCAAATCACGCATCGAGTTCGAGATGACGCGGGCGCGAACCCGGGTCCGTTTCTCGGTCGGGTTCGTCTTGCCGCCGAAAAAGCGGACTTTCCCGTTATGACGTTTGACGACGACTTGATCCCCGCCGCGTCCGAGCCCTAAATCAAGGCTCGATTGCGACAAGTTCCCCAGTTCCGTCAGCGTCGTCTCCCCACAACCGATCCCGATGGAGAGTGTGAGCGGAAT
This sequence comes from Exiguobacterium sp. s141, assembly GCF_018618085.1. Taxonomy (NCBI): domain Bacteria; kingdom Bacillati; phylum Bacillota; class Bacilli; order Caryophanales; genus Exiguobacterium; species Exiguobacterium sp. s141. The sequence goes on from NZ_JACSLJ010000003.1 coordinate 277,802, forward strand.
TTTATGCTCTTTCGTCGCCTCACGGACCTCATCGAGAATCGAGAATCGATTGTTCTCGAGTTCGGAGAGCGTCCGTTCGTTCATCACGAGAAAGAAACGATCGGCTGCCGTTCGACGCATATAGATGTGGTATTTTTGAGCCCATTGGTTCAAGAGGACGGTCACGCGTCGATTGATTTCACTCCGGACCTGTTCATCCACAGCGGTTGACATCTCGTCATAGTTGTCTAAGTATAAGACGCCGATCACCGTCTGTGTTTCCGAGTATTTTTGTTCAATCTCTGCCTCATCCGTCATGTCGAACAAGTAAAGGGTCTGATATTCCTTATTGTAGAGGACCCGATAAACGCGGTCTCCGACTTCGATGGTCGCCTCGTCCTCTTCTTCCTCAATCAACTCGGTGAACGCCGAGTGAATCGAATCGATCGAGATCCCGAGTTCCATCTCGAGCTCAAAGATGAGTCGAGACTGTTCATTGAACCAGCTGATGCGACGAGTTTCGTCAAAGACGAGAATCCCAATCGGCATGCCGGTGAGCGCTTCTTTCCCGACGTCTTCGATTCGATGCGACAAAGAATGGACGTATTGTTCCCACGCCTTGCGTTCTCGTCGAATCGTCACTTGCTGATAGATGAAAAAAATCAGCGTGCCCACGAACAGGGTGATTGCCGCCACAATGCTGTAGAACGCCAATCCTAACGCGACAAGCAGTCCAATCACATATGGAACGGCGTGACGCGCGTACTGGTTCTTCACTGATGTTATTGCTTCACCACTGTACATGTGTGCCTCCTAAAATGAGTGGTGTTCCACCCATGATATCTAAATGGTTTCTGCTCTATCATACCATATCCGTCCGTTTCACTTACACTCCTACATCGGCTCGGAAAACAAAAAACGACCTATCCCGAGGGATAAGCCGTGTGTCAAAAATTACTCTGCAACGTATGGAAGCAAAGCCATTTGACGTGAGCGCTTGATAGCGACAGTAAGTGGACGTTGGTATTTCGCTGAAGTACCAGTCACACGACGTGGAAGAATTTTACCACGCTCCGAAACGAAGCGTTTGAGCAATTCTACGTCTTTATAATCGATATGAGTGATGTTGTTCGACGTAAAGAAACATACTTTACGACGACGACGACCTCCTGGACGACGTGCCATGTGAAGACCTCCTTTTTAGTTTAGTTTCGAATCGACGCGATCAAAATGGTAGATCGTCATCCGATAAGTCGATTTTTCCGCCACCCGAGAACGGGTCAGCTTCAAAACCTTTGTTTGAGTTCGAGGACTGAGATGAAGTCGAAGAAGCGGCTGCGCCCCATCCTGATCCACTTGACTCACCACCACCGAAGACATCTCCAGCCGGTGCTGTATCACGTTGCGTTGAAGCACCGCGTGGTTCAAGGAAGCGTACGCTATCGGCTACGACTTCTGCCCGGTAACGACGTTGGCCATCTTGACCTTCGTAACTACTGATTTGAAGGCGACCGTCTACGCCGGCCATGCTGCCTTTTTTCAAATATTGTGCTACGTTCTCTGCTTGTTTGCGCCAAACGACACAATCAATAAAGTCCGCCTCGCGCTTCCCATCTTGTCCAGTGAATGGACGATCGCAAGCGAGAGTGAAGCGAGTTACGGCAATCCCGCTCTGCGTATAACGCATTTCTGGATCGCGTGTCAATCGACCAACTAACACAACTCGGTTAATCATCTCAAAGCTCCCCTTTCGCAATATGAAGCGTTAAGAATTAACGCTCGTCTTTAGTTGTCATTTGACGGACAACGTCATCAGAGATCTTCATGAGACGCTCTGTTTCTTGAATCGCTTTAGGCTCAGCAGTGATGTTGAGAAGAACGTAGTGTCCTTCGCGCATCTTGTTGATTTCGTAAGCGAGACGACGTTTACCCATGTCTGTTGTTTTATCAACAGTACCACCGTTTTCAGTGATGACGTTGTTGAAGCGTTCGATTAAAGCTTTCTTAGCTTCCTCATCAACTGATGGACGGATAATGTAAAGAAGTTCGTATTTACGCATTATCTTTCACCTCCTCTTGGACTAACGGCTCCTACCGGTTGTAGGAGCAAGGAGCAAACAATTGTTTTACTCACGTCATAATATACTATCAAACTTCTGTTCATTTTACAATACGTTTGCGGAAAATGGCTTAAACGTTGAAGCGGAACGTGACAACATCGCCGTCTTGGAAGACGTATTCTTTTCCTTCTGAGCGAAGTTTCCCTTGTTCTTTAACTGCCGTCATGTTGCCGGCAGCTGACAAGTCTTCATACGATACGACTTCGGCACGGATGAACCCACGTTCAAAGTCAGAGTGGATGACGCCCGCACATTGTGGAGCTTTCATGCCTTGCTTGAACGTCCAGGCGCGCACTTCTTTTTCACCAGCCGTGAAGTATGTGGCGAGACCGAGCGTCGAGTAGGCGGCACGAATCAATTGATCGAGCCCCGACTCTTCGATGCCGAGGTCTTGCAAGAACTCAAGGCGCTCTTCTGGCTCGAGTTCTGAGATTTCTTCCTCGATGCGAGCACAGATGACGATTACTTTCGCCTCTTCTGTCGCGGCGTGTTCACGAACTGCTTGGACGTAAGGATTTTGGTCCGCGTCAGCCACTTCGTCCTCACTCACGTTCGCGACGTAAAGCATCGGTTTCATCGTGAGCAACTGGAAATGTTTGACGATAGCGAGTTGATCCTCTGTCAATTCAGCAACACGAGCCGGGCGCTCCGATTCGAGGACTGCTTGAACGATTTCAAGTGCTTCGAGCTCTTGAGCTGCGCCTTTGTCTTTCGACTTGACCATTTTTTGAACGCGTGTGATGCGTTTCTCGACCAATTCAAGGTCGGCCAAAATCAATTCGAGGTTGATGGTCGTGATGTCATCGATCGGTGAGACTTTACCCGCGACGTGTGTGATGTTGTCATCTTCAAAGCAACGGACGACTTGGCAAATCGCGTCGACTTCACGGATGTTAGCCAGGAATTTGTTTCCGAGCCCTTCCCCTTTTGACGCACCTTTTACGATTCCGGCGATGTCTGTAAACTCAAATGCGGTCGGTACGGTCTTCTTCGGTTTGACGAGTTCCGTCAACCGGTCAAGACGCGCGTCCGGTACTTCGACGACCCCAACGTTCGGGTCGATCGTGGCGAACGGATAGTTGGCTGCCTCTACACCGGCTTGCGTGATGGCGTTAAATAATGTCGATTTCCCGACGTTCGGTAATCCGACGATTCCTGCTGTTAATCCCACTTGTATTTCCTCCTCATCCGGCTTTCCCGGGAAATGTTGATCCGTCTGTGGAGTGGGTACGTTCAGTACACCACACCGTCACATCCTTCACAATTATAGTTAGTCCTCGATTAAACCGCAACTCACGGTTGTAACATAGAGAAAAACGCCACTTATTCAGCGGCGTTCTCTTGTGGAAGCACTTTTTTCAATCGCTTATCAAAGTCTCGGCGCGGCATGAGTACACTCGCCCCGCAGCCTTGACACTTGATACGAATGTCCATCCCGACCCGAGTCACCTGCCAACGGTTCGTCTGACAGGCGTGTGGTTTCTTCATTTCTACAAAATCGTTCAACTCATACGATTTAGCCTGCATTTTCGGGCGCTCCTTTAGTCGATGTGGTTGGCGGCATCATGACGGTCCGCGGATACGGGATCTCGATTCCGCGCTCATCAAGTCCGGTTTTCAACTCTTTATGCAAAATCCGTCCGGCCGCGAAATGTTGCGTCGGTGGCACTTCGGCCATGAGACGATAGACGACTTCCGACGGTCCGAGCGACTGGACCCCGGCGAGCGTGATCGGCTCGATGAACAAGTCGTGATACTTCTCTTCGACCGTCTTCGCGATCTCTTTCAACGCCTTCTCGACTTTGCCCATGTCTTCTTCATAGGCGACACCGATATCGACGACCGCGACGCTGTTCTCGAGCGAGTAGTTCGTCACTTGCATGATCTGTCCGTTCGGGATGATCGTCACTTGCCCGTTCAATCCCTTCAACTTCGTCGTCCGAATCCCGACTTCGATGACGGTCCCGTCGACTTGTTGATTCAAATTGACGTAATCCCCGTTCTTGTATTGATTTTCAAAGATGATGAAGGCGCCCGTGATGACGTCTTTCACCAAGTTCTGCGCCCCGAACGAGATGGCGAGACCGGCGACCCCGGCCGATGCGATCAAACCAGCGATGTTGACGCCGAACTGGCCTAGCACCGTCAAAATCATAATCAAGCCAAGGACGTACCGAATCGTGTTTTGAGCCAGTTTTGACAGCGTCTCATTTTGGCGCTGGGCGACGATATTATCTTCTTTGATTTTGCGCAAGGCGAACACGCGCTGCACCATCGACGTCAAAATGCGTGACGCCACATAAAGCGCCAAGATGATGAGCGCGACACCTGTCAATTTAATGCCGAGCCCAATCCACATCTCCGTGTCTTGGAAATAAGCGACGAACCGATTGACGTTATCAATCGTCTCATCGGCCACTGTGCTCAAGTCTGTATCTGTATTTTGTGAAGCCATGTTGTCACCTCTAAAGTTATAGATTCTAACTCATCAAACCATAATTGACGACTTTTCTCAAACCCTACATCCGGACGTTATAAGTTTCGGTGTTCCGGGAATGGGATAATACGGTTTCATTCCGCAATTGCAACTAGACGCAGGCAGCTTAGAAGAGAGGATGAGATTCATGCCGTTTCGCCTAAAACCTCATAAACCATACTCTTTCTTCATCGAACATACCGAACGGAGTGGATCCAAGCTCTTTGCCGATCAACTGCACGACCAGTTGGCGAAAGAGACGCATCGTCCCATCGTCCTCGTGTGTATCGGCTCCGACCGTTCCACGGGGGATTCACTCGGACCGCTCGTCGGTACCTTCCTCGAAGAACGGTCCGTTCGCAATATCCATGTTTACGGGACACTGACAAAACCGGTCCATGCCTTGAACCTCGTCGAGACGCTCCACGAGATTCAGACACGATTTCACCGCCCCCTCATCATTGCAATCGACGCCTGTCTCGGCCGATTGTCGAGTGTCGGGTATATCTTCTTTTCGGAAGGGCCGCTCGCTCCTGGCGCCGGCGTCCAAAAAGAGCTCCCTTCGGTCGGTGAATACAACATCAAAGCTGTCGTCAACGTGAGCGGCTTTATGGAGATGATGATTTTGCAGAACACACGCTTACATCTCGTCTACGAGTTGGCCCGTTTCATCACCGACGGGTTCGTCGAGTTCGACTTACGAATCGGACGGCTCCATCAAGAAGAGGCAGCCATTACCCGGCTTCGTCAATCTCGCGACGAATCGAAATCTTGAGGCGATAAAAGCGTCAACAAATGCTCCAAATCGTCTTGCGAGAAATACTTCAGCTCGAGGACGCCCCCTTTTCGACGCGGGCGAATCGATACATCCATTTGAAGACGTTCCGCTAGCACCGCCTCGACGGCTTCGACGTCGGCGTCCGAGCGTTTGAGCGTCTTTTTTTCAATGCGCTCTTTTTGTAAATAGCGCTCGAGCCGTCGGACCGTCCATTGCTCGGCGATGACGCGACGGGCAATCTGTTCCATCGCCTGAACCGATTTCATGCCGGTGATGGCCCGGGCGTGGCCCATCGTCAACTCACCGACCATGACCGCATGCTGGACCGCACTCGGTAACCGAAGCAGTCTGAGGCTGTTCGTCACATGGCTCCGACTCTTGCCGACGCGTTCGGCCAGTTGTTGCTGGGTCAATCCGAGCGTTTGCATCAACTGTTCGTAGGCGAGCGCCTCTTCGATCGCGTTCAAGTCGGCACGTTGAATATTCTCAATCAAGGCGAGTTCCATGACGCAGTCCGAGTCGGCCGTGACAATCAATGCCGGGATATCCGTCTTGCCGGCTAACTTCGCAGCTTGAAACCGGCGCTCGCCGGCGATGATTTCATAAAACCCACTCGCTTTACGGACGACGATTGGTTGCAACACACCATAACGTTCAATCGATTGCCTGAGCTCGTCTAGCTTTTCTGGTTCGAACTGCTTACGGGGCTGGTTCGGGTTGGGACGAATGTGTTTAATCGGTAACCGTTCCATCCTGATTCCTCCATTCCTTCTGACTGATAGCTATAAAAAAAGCACAGGCTCACTTTTGTGGCCGTGCTTTCGGGATTCGAATTCGAATTTCAACAAATTCGTCTTCTTCGACTTCCTCGGTCTGGACTTCAATCCCGGTCTTTCCGATCAAACTGACCGAGTCCCGGATCGTATTGAGGGCGATTCGCGTGTCACGTGCGAAACTTTTCGTCCGACGGCGTTGCTTTTTCGGTTTCCGCTTCTCTTCTTCAATCGGTGTCGTCAAGAAGGCGACGCGTTCTTCCGTCTCTTTGACGTTAAAGTCCTGCTCTATAATCTCCATGAGCACTTGGAGCTGGAGTCCTTCCTCTTTGAGCGGCAAAAGCGCCCGAGCGTGACGTTCATTGATTTGGCGGTCGCGCAAACATTGCTTGACGTCGTTCGGCAATTTCAACAGGCGTAGTTTATTGGCAATCGTCGACTGACTCTTGCCGAGACTCTTCGCGAGCGCGTCTTGTGTCAGACCTTTCATGGCGAGCAGACGATCGTACGCCTCTGCTTCCTCAATCGGACTGAGCTGTTCGCGTTGCAAGTTCTCAATCAGCGCCAAGGCAGCTGTCGTATCGTCATCCATCTCCCGGACGATGGCCGGAATGACCGACCAGCCGAGCGATTTAACGGCGCGGAAGCGGCGTTCCCCAGCGATAATCTCGTAGCGTCCCTCTTCTGCTTTTCGGACGACGATTGGCTGCAAAAGACCATGTTCATCGATTGTGACAGCGAGCTCTTCGATTTTAGCCGGCTCGAATACTTTACGCGGTTGATAACGGTTCGGTAAAAGCAACGATAAGGCAATTTCTTGGACAGCATCATTCGATTTGACTTCTGCCAGTTCCGCGACGGCTACTTCCGGACGACTTCCGAACAGTTTAGCAAATGTTTTCTTCAACGTCGGCACCCCTCTATGTAAAAAATAAGCAGATTCCACTACCGGAATCTGCTTTTAGTTTCACGTGAAACACTATTGCTCAGATTAGCGGCTCTTTCGCTGGGGTACCCGCTTTACGTGGATATTTCCCAGGCGTTTTTCGTAATTTATCTACAATTACGATATTACGCTCACTCATCTCTCCTGGCAATAGGAACTGGTGTGTCGTTTTTACTTTCCCACCGAGCACGGCCAAGGCGTTTTTCGCATCGATAAGCTCGTCGGAAACCTTCGCTGCTTTGAGCGCTACGAACGTTCCGCCGACTTTTGCGAGCGGTAAACAGTACTCGGCGAGCACCGTCATCCGGGCAACCGCACGGGCGGTTACGACATCAAATTGCTCACGAAATTTTTTATTTTTTCCAAACTCTTCGGCGCGTCCATGATGGAACGCCACACCTTCTAACCCGAGCGCGAGCGCGAGTTCGTTTAAGAACGTGATCCGCTTGTTAAGCGAGTCGATAATCGTCACGTGAAGGTGCGGGAATAGAATTTTGAGCGGCAAACTCGGGAATCCAGCCCCGGCACCGACATCACATACGGTATCCACGTTTGCGAAGTCGAAATGGAACGCCGCACTGAGCGAGTCATAGAAATGCTTCAAATACACTTCTTCCTTATCCGTGATCGCCGTCAAATTCATCTTCTCATTCCACTCGACGAGCATCTCGAAATACAGTTCGAACTGAGCGAGTTGTTTCTCGCTCAATTCAAACCCTTCTGCCTGCAGCGCCTCAATAAATTGGGATTGGTTCATCGTTTCACTCCACTGTCGCGTATTGTCCTTGCTCGATATAGACAAGAAGGATCGAAACGTCCGCCGGGTTTACCCCGGAAATACGTGACGCTTGTCCAATCGAGAGCGGACGAACTTGTTTTAGTTTTTGTTTCGCTTCCGTCGCAAGACCACCGATTGCATCGTAATCGAGTTTCTCCGGAATTCGTTTTTCTTCCATCCGACGCATCTTCTCGACTTGCTCGAGCTGCTTCGAGATGTAGCCTTCGTATTTCACTTGAATCTCGACTTGCTCCGCCACTTCAAACGGCACTTCAATCGGTGCCGGTGCAAAGCGCATGAGCGTCGCGTACGTCACTTCTGGCCGCTTCAAAAGAATACTGGCATGCGTCGCTTCTTTGAGCGGGTTCGCGCCAACTTCTTCGAGCACGGCGTTCACGTCAGCCGACGGTTTGATGACGAGTCCGTTGAGACGTTTTACTTCTGCCGCAATCGCGACTCGTTTGTCTTCAAGATGGGCATGACGCTCTGGTGACAATAGACCGACTTCATGACCGATGTCGCTCAAGCGAAGGTCCGCATTGTCGTGACGCAGGAGCAACCGATACTCGGCACGGGATGTGAGCAAGCGATACGGCTCGTTCGTCCCTTTCGTCACGAGGTCGTCAATCAAGACGCCGATATACGCCTGTGAGCGGTCCAAGATGACCGGATCTTTGCCGAGCACTTGGCATGCGGCGTTGATTCCGGCCATGATTCCTTGTCCGGCCGCTTCTTCATAGCCGCTCGTCCCGTTGATTTGACCTGCCGTGAACAATCCGCCGACCGTCTTCGTCTCGAGTGTCGGCCAAAGTTGCGTCGGTACGACTGCATCGTACTCAATCGCGTATCCAGGGCGCATCATCTCTGAGTTCTCAAGCCCTGGAATCGTCCGGAGCATTTGATGCTGAACGTCTTCCGGCATACTCGTCGAGAAGCCTTGCACGTAAATTTCTTCCGTGTCGCGACCTTCTGGCTCGAGGAAGATTTGGTGACGCGGTTTATCGTTGAACCGGACGACTTTATCTTCAATCGATGGGCAGTAACGCGGGCCCGTCCCTTTGATGGCACCTGAGTACATTGGCGAACGATGCAAGTTCTCATCAATCAATTGGTGCGTCCGCTCGCTCGTGTAGGTGAGCCAGCACGGGATTTGCTCGATCGGGTCGAGGTCTTTCGATGTGTAGGAGAAGAGCGACGGATTGTCGTCCCCTGGTTGAATCTCCGTCTTCGAGTAATCGATCGTCTTGCCGTCGATTCGTGGTGGTGTCCCCGTTTTGAAACGGACGAGTTCGAGCCCGAGCTCTTCTAAATGCTTCGACAATTCGACCGAAGGCATCTGGTTGTTCGGACCGCTCTCATACGACAACTCGCCGATGATGATTTGACCGCGCATGAACGTACCCGTCGTGACGATGACCGCTTTCGAGCGGTACTCCGAACCGGTATTCGTGACGACACCGGCGACTTTCCCGTCTTCGATGAGAAGTCGTTCGACGAGCGCTTGACGAAGCAATAGGTTCGGTTCGTCTTCAAGCACTTTCTTCATATGATTTTGGTATTGGAATTTGTCCGCTTGCGCCCGTAATGCGCGCACTGCTGGACCTTTTGATGTGTTGAGCATCTTCATTTGAATGTATGTCGCATCGATCGCCTTCGCCATCTCGCCGCCGAGGGCATCGATTTCGCGAACGACGATCCCTTTCGCGGGACCACCGATCGATGGGTTGCAGTACATGAATCCGACCATATCCGGATTCATTGTGAGCATCGCCGTTTTCGCGCCCATGCGTGCCGACGCCAGTGCGGCCTCGATCCCTGCATGACCGGCTCCGATGACGATGACATCAAACTCGCCTGCCGTGTAAGCCATAGTTGTTCCTCCTTATTATTTCCCAAGACAAAACTGTGAAAAGAGTTGATCAATCAAACTTTCTTGAACGGTGTCCCCGTTGATCTCGCCGAGCGTGTCCCACGCCCGTCGTAAATCGATTTGGACCATATCGATCGGCAAATTCATGACGGCACTTCCGAGCGCCTCATCGATTTGTTCGATCGTCCGTTTGATGAGTTGAATGTGTCGTGCGTTCGAGATATATGTCATATCCTGTGATTCGACGCCTTTAGCGAAGAACAAGTTCGAGATCGCCTTCTCCAATGCGTCGATTCCCTCTTCTAATAAGAGAGACGTCGCCACGATCGGGCGACCTGCCGCTAGTTTCTCCAGCTTAGAAGAATCCATACTTTGTGGCAAGTCCGTCTTATTGATGATGATGATCGCATTCATACCAGCAATCGCCTCAAACAAGGCCTCATCCTCGATAGTCAGACCTTCGTGCCCGTTCAAGACGAGCAAAATCAAGTCCGCGCCCGTGAGCGCCTTGCGCGATTTCTCGACACCGATCCGCTCGACGATGTCTTGCGTCTCGCGAATCCCTGCCGTATCAATCAATTTGAGCGGAACGCCTTTGACGTTCACATACTCTTCAATCGTATCGCGCGTCGTGCCGGCGATTTCCGTGACAATCGCTTTCGTCTCTTGAACGAGCGTGTTCATGAGCGATGACTTGCCGACGTTCGGCCGACCGATAATCGCTGTCGCGAGACCTTCCCGCAAGATTTTCCCTTGTCGCGCCGTCTCAAGCAGTTGCTCGAGCACACGCTTCACTTCGCCCGCCTTATCTTCGACGATGGCCTGGGTCATCTCTTCGGCGTCGTATTCCGGATAGTCGATATTGACTTCGACCGCCGCAATCGTCTCAAGCAACAATTGACGCAACTCGCGGACGAGCCGCGACAAACGTCCTTCCATTTGTGACATGGCGACGTTCATGGCCCGATCCGTTTTGGCACGAATCAAATCCATGACGGCTTCTGCTTGCGACAAATCGATGCGTCCATTTAAAAAGGCGCGTTTCGTGAACTCGCCCGGTTCTGCCAAGCGGATGTCCGGTTGTTCAAGAATCAGTTCGAGGACACGATTGACCGCGACGATTCCTCCGTGGCAATTGATTTCGACGACGTCTTCTCGCGTGAACGTCTTCGGTGCGCGCATGATGCTCACCATGACTTCATCGACGACCTCGTCCGTGCCAGGACGTTTCAATTTTCCGTAATGGATCGTATGTGACTCCACTTTCGTCAAATCTTTTCCAGAAAACACACGGCCCACCGTCTCGACGGCGCGGTCACCGGACAAGCGGACGATTCCGATTGCCCCTTCACCCATCGGCGTCGAAATCGCCGTAATCGTGTCAAACTCTAGCATCATCTTTCCCTCCCATACTTCTTACTACTTCCTCTATCTTATGCATAACGCACCTACTATACACGATATTTGTCTCGAACGAAAGAGTCCGACCTCTCGAGCAACGGTTGCATTTCAAGGAATTACTTTAGTACAATAAAGGAATATATTTCCATGGAGGACGTGATGAAATGCGACAGCAAGATGCCATCGCCACATTGACCGACAGCCTCATCTCCGACACGGATGTGCAGGCCATTTTCTTGAAAGGATCGTTCGGACGTGGTGAAGCGGACGAACATTCCGATGTCGACTTGTACGTCATGGTCGCCCCTGACAGCCTGAATGAGTTCTTGCCGCGCCGCCGCGACCATCTGGCCACATATCGCCCGATCCTGCTCGAGGACGAAATCGATATCGTGGCCCCGCAACTGATCGTCGTCTATGATGATTTCTTGCATCTCGACTTCTTCACGGTGACGGCGGACACGTTGAACCATCAAGACACAATTACGGTGCTGTACGATCCGGAACACCGACTGCAACATCACCCGAGTTCGCTCACTTTATCTGTTGAAAATTTGAGCGGACACGTGTTTGATGCGATTTGGTTCTTTTTCCAATATACGAAAGCCCGTGACCGCGGCAACGATGTCTGGGCCGTCGAGATGCTCCGGCAAGGCATGAGTCATTTCGCTTACGCACTTGCCGCTCACTATGAACCTGAACGGGCCGCGCTCGGGTTGAAAGACGTGGCCGCCCGGCAGCGGATTGAAATCCGGACCTTTTATGAAGCGTTGACACCCGACCATCATGCGACAGCCGCTCGCTGGTATATCTCCCGTCTCGAAGCCGAGCGTCCCTTCTTCGAGACGACCGTTGCGTTCGAAGTGATTCGTCCGTTTTTGGACCGACTCGTCACCCGTGAAAAAAGCCGCTCCTGATGTGAGCGGCTTTCGTTTATGCTTGCTGACGTCTCGACGAGCGGAGCGTGAAATAGAGCACCCATTCGATCACCCCGACGACGATGAGAAAACCGCCGAACAATTGGAACAAGACGAGCAGGCTATCGAACGGGTTCGCCAACATGAGCAGGCCAATCCCAATCCACAATAGACTGCTCAGCATGAAGTACATCCACCGATTGGCGATCGTCCGGCGAAATCCGACGGCTTGAATCAACCGGATGATCCCCCCGAACAAGAAGAGGGCACCGATGAAGATTGGAAGCAGGCTCGCTAACGTCTCGGCGAAGAAAAAGACGATCAAGGCGATCAATAGATAGATGATTCCCATAAAAAAGCCGGGTGGGAGGCCGTTTCGTTTGTGGCGCAACCCTTGAACGATGGCGATTAGACCGATGATGGCAAAATAAGCCGCGACCACATAGACAATCGCATCAAAAAAGAAACGTGGATATAAGATGATGAGTAAACCGATGATGACATAAAGTGCTGCCTGAATGAATGTCGACCGTTCCAACCGTTTGATAAGCGTCTCCATTTGAAAGACCCCTTTCCGATGTAACGAAGTAGACCACTTCTTCCTTTATTCCCGTATTCGGCCCTTATCCATCCGAAGCGACAAAAAAAGGCTGTGGATTGATTATCCACAGCCTTAGGATTTATTTACGTTTTTTCTTTTTCGTCTTCTTCTCTTCTTCAGCAAGCGCGGCACGTTCTGCTTCTTTCGCCGCAATCTTCGCTTCAGCTTGGACTTTCATCTTCTCACGCATCGGGAGCATGATTGCCATCGTCACGATGATCGAGATGATGTAACCGACGACCCAGTACATCGAGAGGGCAGCCGGAAGGGTGATCGACATGACGAAGATCATCACCGGGAAGATGTAGAGCATCATTTTCAATTGTGGGTTTTGTTCTTGGCCCGCCATTGAAATTTTTTGCTGTGCAAACGTCAAGATTGCCGCGAGAATCGGCAAGATGAACGTCGGATCTGGTGCCCCGAGGTCGAACCAAAGGAACTGCGCTTCAAAGATTTCAGGTGTCCGACGGATCGCATCGTAGAACGCGAAGAGGATCGGCATTTGAATCAAGATTGGCAAGCAGCCCGCGAGCGGGTTGATTTGATACTCTTGATACATCTTCATCATTTCTTCTTGAAGCTTGCGTTGCGTCTCTTGGTCTTTCGAGCTGTACTTCTCACGAAGCTTGAGCATTTCCGGTTGCAACACTTGCATCGCACCCATGCTCTTCGTCTGCTTGATCATAAGCGGTAAAATCAAGAGACGAACGATAATCGTCGCAACGATGATCGAGTATCCGTACTGCCACGTCCCACCGATTAAGTAAGCCGCTTCTTTCAACAACCATGCCAATGGCCAAACAAAGTATTTCGACCAGAAGCCTTCCGTCTCAGCCGTGATCGGCTCTCCTTGGATCGTCGATGGGTCGACACAACCAGCCATCAACATGATGACGCCGGTCATGACGGCCAACAATCCTAATTTTAGCTTTTTGCTCATAGTTCCTCCTACGCTTTCTTTATCGATTCTTTTGTTTCATCACACGTCTATCGGTCAATCCTAATTAGTTCGCGTTATATATGAAAGAACGAGCTCGGATTGTTACGATCGATCGACTTGTCTCTGCTTCCAAACTTTAGCCCGTTTAAAGACGTGTTTCAAGCTTTCCGTCACTTCATCTTGTGTAAGGGACGTCGCAGGTTTGCGCGCAATGATGACGTAATTGTGCGGAGCCACGTTTGGTTCGAGCAAGCGAAGTGATTCACGCATCAATCGTTTCATCCGGTTTCGTTCCACGGCATTTCCAAGCTTTTTACTGACCGAAAGTCCGACCCGGAAGTGCGCTTGATCCGCTTTTTGCGTGTAGACGACAAACTGACGATTGGCCACGGAGCGTCCTTCACGAAACACCGCTTGGAACTCTTCATTCTTTTGCAGGCGGTATTCTTTTTTCAAAATTCTCACTCCATCCTTCACTTCAAAAATCGTCAACTAACATCATACCATATCCCATTCGTTTCAACGAGGGCGAATCAGCTTTTTCCGTCCGTTTGTGTGACTTCTGTGACGATATAAAAAAAGATTGCCCAAGGAAAAATCCTCGGGCAATCTCATGATCTTTATTAGACAGTCAAGGCTTTGCGGCCTTTACGACGGCGAGCTGCAAGAATGTTGCGGCCGTTTTTAGTCGCCATGCGAGCACGGAATCCGTGGACTTTCTTACGCTTACGGTTGTTAGGATTGAAAGTTGGTTTCATGGTTAAAGCACCTCCTCAAGGTTAACGCTCTATTAGCAAGTTATAGTTTCATTTAAGGCAGTCTTTAAGATTATATAAACAGTTCCCCAGATTGTCAATGAATTTTCGTTAGGTTTTCCATTAGGGCGAAATCAATTGCCAAGGGAGGGGGAGACGATCTCTGGATGGCACGATTTAGAAGAAACGGAAGCGTTAAGTAACATCGAGAATTAACAATCTTACAGTGACTTTTTTACAAACAGCTGTCTTAAGCCATTTTATCCACATATCCCAAGAGTTATCCACACTTATATGTGAATAACTCCTTCTTTTTCAACAAATTAAGCATGCCGTTTTTTAATTTTTCATTTTCTTCTTTTAAAAAAATATTCTTCTACATTCCTTCTTCCTCTTTTGTGTATAACTTTTCTGACCACAACTTTGCTTACTAACAATTATCCACAACATATCCACAGTTTATCCACACTGTACACAGCATGTGGATAACTGCCTGTGGATTCTTTTGGTCGTCTGTGGATAAATATCAAAAACCGTTGCCACGTCTATTTTATTTTGATAAACTGAATGTGCACAAACTTGTGGATGAACTTTTAGCAATTCCAAGATATACACAGGCTGTGGATAACTGTTATCCCCAACATCAACACCATGTGGATAACGTTATCCACAGTTTTTGTTCTCTGGGGATAACCCTAGTATCTACTATAGAATAGTGAATGTGTATATCATGTGAATAAGTTTCGCCAACATGTGAGTAAAGGAGGTCTTTCATTGAAGAATGCTCGCGAGATTTGGAGAAATGTTTTATCTCTGATTGAAGAAGAGGAACGAACGCCAAAAGCCAGCTTTGATATGTGGTTGAAATCAACAGAAGGAATTTCGTTGATGGGGACGACGCTCGTCGTATCCGCGCCAGCCAGTTTCATTGTGACTTGGCTTGAACGTCAGTACTTGTCATTGTTACAAGATACGATTGAAGAAGTGACAAACAACAAGCTTGAGATTCATTTTATCGAGGAGTCGCAAGCACACAAGTATGCACCTGCGGATGGATCGAAAGAAACGATTGCTGCCACAGAAATGAAAGAACAGCCGCTTCCAGTACTGCCAAAAGAGGAAGGGAACCTCGGACAACTGAATGACAAATACATTTTCGAGACATTTGTCATCGGCTCCGGAAACCGGTTTGCCCATGCCGCCTCGCTCGCCGTGGCAGAAGCTCCGGCCCGCGCCTATAACCCGCTCTTCATTTATGGGGGAGTCGGACTCGGCAAGACACATTTGATGCATGCGATTGGGCATTACGTGAAAGGGCAAAAGCCTGGCGCACGAATTGCTTACGTATCATCTGAAAAGTTCACAAATGAGTTCATCAACTCGATTCGTGACAATAAGACCGAAGAGTTCCGTAACCGTTATCGGAACATCGATGTCCTCTTGATTGATGACATTCAGTTCTTGGCCGGTAAAGAGCAGACGCAGGAAGAGTTCTTCCATACGTTCAATGCGCTTCATAACGACCAAAAACAGATTGTGATTTCTAGCGACCGACCGCCTAAAGAGATCCCGACGCTCGAAGATCGTCTTCGTTCACGGTTCGAATGGGGTCTTATCACAGATATCACACCGCCTGACCTCGAAACGCGGATTGCCATCTTACGTAAGAAAGCGACAGCAGAAGGGCTTGATATCGCGAACGACGTCATGCTGTACATCGCCAATCAAATCGACACGAACATTCGTGAGCTCGAAGGGGCGTTGACGCGCGTCGTCGCCTACGCCAAACTCGTCGGTCGTCCGATTGATCCGGATGTCGCTGCCGAAGCGTTGCACAATATCATGCCGGTCCAAGAAGCGAAGAAGATCGTCATTCGTGACATTCAAGAGATTGTCGGTCGTCACTTTAATATTGAAGTAGACGAGCTGAAAGCGAAGAAACGGACGAAGACGCTAGCATTCCCTCGTCAAATCGCGATGTACTTGTCCCGTGAGATGACGGAAAGCTCGCTTCCTAAGATAGGAGAAGAGTTCGGCGGACGTGATCACACGACAGTTATCCACGCTCATGAGAAAATTAGTACGTTACTCAAGCATGATCCAGAGATGCAAGAGACGATTCAGACACTAAAGAAGGCTTTGTCCTAACGTCTTGTGTTTCGCTGTGGATATCCTGTGGATAAACCCACATAGTTATCCACATGTTATTCACAGGCAGAATGGCTTAGTACGAGTGGTTCAAGTGACTTATCCCCAGTATCCACAGCCCTTATTACTATTATGACTTAAATAATACTATTATTATTAAACTATATGACTCAGTTCACTTAGGAGGAATTATCCACATGCACTTAACGATTCAGCGAGATGTATTCATGCAAGCCGTACAAGACGTATCGAAGGCCGTTGCTTCTAGAACGACGATTCCAATCCTCACAGGTTTAAAGCTTGAGGCTCATGCCGATGGGTTGACACTCACAGGAAGTGATACCGAGATTTCAATCGAACGCTTAATCCCGATTGAAGAAGGCGGAATCGAACTCATTCAAATCCAACGAGCAGGCAGCGTCGTGCTCAATGCACGCTTCCTTGGCGAAATTGTTAAAAAGTTGCCGACGAATGAAGTGACACTTGAAGTGTCTCCAAACTTTATGACGCGGATTGAGTCAGGACAAGCCGAATTCCACTTGAACGGACTCGACCCAGATGAATACCCACGTCTTCCTGAGCTTTCAAGCGAGCGTCGTTTTTACTTGCCGGCTGATTTGTTGAAGACAATCATCCGCCAGACGAGCTTCGCTGTATCAGCTCAAGAGACACGTCCCGTTCTTACAGGGGTTAACTTCTCAGCTGAAAAAGGATTTTTGACTTGTGTCGCCACGGATAGCCACCGTTTAGCCCTCCGTCGGGCACGGTTCGAGACCGACAACGATTTGACGTTCCAAAACGTTGTCGTACCGGGCCGCTCATTGAACGAGCTCGCTAAATTGCTCGACCGCGAAGAATTGCCAGTCGAGATTGTTTTGACGGATCAACAAATTTTATTCCGAATGAAAAACATCTCGTTCTTCTCACGTCTCTTAGACGGGGCGTACCCGGACACATCACGTTTGATTCCGGAAGAATACCGGACAGCGGTCCGTTTGAACGCTAAAGATTTCTTGCAGGCAATTGACCGAGCCTCGCTGCTCGCCCGGGCCGATCGCAACAACGTCATTAAATTTGTCGCGGAAGAAGCGACGACGGTTGAAGTTTCGTCCCACTCTCCAGAAGTCGGGAAAGTGTCAGAACGCGTCAGCATCCTGTCGCTTGAAGGAGAAGAGTTAAAAATTTCATTTAACTCTAAATTTGTGATGGATGCACTCCGTGCGCTTGATGCTTCAGAAATCGAAATCCAGTTTACGGGTTCGATGCGACCGTTCATCTTGCGTCCGGTCGAACAGGATAGCGTCCTTCAGTTGATTTTGCCAGTCCGTACGTCTTAAATCTGACGGAGCGGATTCGGGGATGATGAGGTGTTTCACCTTATCATCCCCGTTTTTGCCTTATTCGACGTTTTTCGATAAACTAATAAGTATGGCGATTTTTTGTACTAAGTATGAAAGAAAGGAAGTGACGACATGCAAAAAGTGTCGATTACAACCGAGTATGTAACACTCGGACAATTTTTGAAGTTGGCTGATATTATTTCAAGCGGAGGCCAAGCGAAGTTCTTTTTAGAGGACGTTCAGATCAAAGTGAACGGCGAGGTCGATCAACGTCGCGGACGGAAACTACGGGATGGGGATACGATCGAAGTCGAAGGCTTCGGAGACTTCCAAATCGAGGGGAACTAACGTGCACTTAAAGTCGATCCGATTGCAAAACTACCGCAACTACGAAACCCTCGAGCTAGATTTTTCAGAACAGACGAACGTTCTCATCGGGGAAAATGCCCAAGGGAAAACGAATCTACTCGAATCGATTTACGTACTTGCGCTCGCGAAGTCACATCGGACGACGCAAGACCGTGAACTGATCGGCTGGGAAGCGGATGCTGCGATGGTCGAAGGGCGGATTCATAAACGGACCGGTGAGACGGTCCAATCGCTCACGTTTTCACCGAAAGGGAAAAAAGCGAAATTGAACCATCTCGAACAACGTCGTCTCAGCGACTACGTCGGGGCCTTCAACGTCGTACTGTTCGCACCAGAAGACCTCGCCATCGTCAAAGGGAGCCCGCAAGGACGACGTCGGTTTTTAGATATGGAGATCGGGCAAGTGAGTCCTGTTTATCTACATGAATTAAACCAGTACTTGAAGACGCTAAAGCAACGAAACGCCCTGTTGAAACAGCTCTCAATCAAAGGCGGGGATGAGACACTGCTCGAGGTACTCACCGATCAAATGATTGAACTTGCGGTGAAAATCGTTTCACGGCGCCATCATTTCATCGATCAACTCGAAAAATGGGCCGGGCCGATTCACGCCGGCATCACGCGAAACTTGGAGACACTGACGATTCAGTACGTATCGGATACATTCCAAAAAGAACGTTACCCAAAAGATGCGATGTTTGAAACGTATCGTCGAAAGTTTGATAAAATAGGAGAGAACGAACGAAGACGAGGTGTGACGTTATTTGGTCCGCATCGAGATGATTTTGAGTTGTACGTCAACAATCGCAATGTCCAAACGTTCGGTTCGCAAGGTCAGCAGCGCACAGCGGCTTTGTCTTTAAAGCTAGCGGAGATTGAACTGATTCACGAAGAGGTCGGGGAATATCCGCTGCTCTTGTTAGATGACGTGTTATCTGAATTAGACGACCATCGCCAAACCCATCTGCTCGATACGATGGGCCAAAAAGTCCAAACGATTATCACGACAACCAATATTGATGGGATCGCTCACGAAACGATTCAACAAGCAAAGGTGTTTCACGTGAAACAGGGCGAAGTTGAAACAGAATCTGTATGAAGTAAGACCAATCCATATGAACACCAATTCATGTATAGTAGGTGAATGAAACCGATGAGTAACGAAAACGAAAAACAAATGCAAGATTATGGTGCCGATCAGATTCAAGTACTTGAAGGGTTAGAAGCTGTTCGCAAACGCCCGGGGATGTATATCGGTTCGACGAGCTCACGAGGACTCCATCACTTAGTATGGGAAATCGTCGATAACTCGATTGACGAAGCACTCGCGGGACACTGTGACACGATTACGGTCACGGTCGAGCCGGGTAACTCAGTCGTCGTTGAAGACAACGGGCGAGGCATCCCGGTCGATGTTCAAAAGAAAACGGGACGTCCAGCCGTTGAAGTCATTTTCACGGTCCTTCACGCCGGAGGTAAATTCGGTGGTGGCGGATATAAAGTCTCAGGCGGTTTGCACGGCGTCGGGGCCTCGGTCGTTAACGCCTTGTCGACGAAACTTGAAGTGTTCGTTCGCCGTAACGGCAACGTCTACTACCAATCATTCAAACGCGGTGTTCCACAAGGAGAACTCGAAATTGTTGGTACGACTGATACGACGGGTACGACTGTCCGTTTCTTCCCGGACGGAGATATCTTTGAGGAGACGCTCGAATACGACTTTGATTTACTCGCCACACGTCTGCGCGAACTTGCCTTCCTGAACAAAGGGCTTCGCATCGTCGCAAAAGACGAGCGCAGTGATGAGACGATTGAACGCAACTATCATTACGAGGGCGGAATCAAGTCATACGTTGAACACTTGAACCGCTCAAAAGCCTCAATCCACGATGAGCCTGTCTATGTACATGGCACGAAGGATGGGATTGAAGTTGAGATCGCGCTTCAGTACAACGAAGGATTTGCGAGCAACATCTATTCATTCACGAACAACATCCCGACCCACGAGGGCGGAACGCACGAGACAGGGTTCAAAACGGCACTGACTCGTTCGATCAACGACTATGCAAAACGCTTCGGTCTCATGAAAGAAGCCGATGGTAGCTTGTCAGGGGATGACGTACGTGAAGGATTGACGGCGATTGTCTCGGTCAAACACCCATCGCCACAGTTCGAGGGTCAAACGAAGACAAAGCTCGGCAACGCTGACGCTCGTACAGCGACAGACTCGCTCTTCACAGACACGTTTGAGCAGTTCTTGCTTGAGAACCCGTCTGTCGGACGATTGATTGTCGACAAAGGTTTAATGGCGGCACGTGCTCGTCTTGCAGCGAAACGTGCTCGCGAAATGACTCGCCGAAAAGGAATCCTCGAAGTCAGTTCATTGCCTGGGAAACTAGCAGACTGTTCATCGAAAGATGCATCGAAGTCTGAATTGTACATCGTCGAGGGTGACTCGGCCGGTGGCTCTGCAAAATCAGGTCGCGATCGTCACTTCCAAGCAATCTTGCCGATTCGAGGTAAAATCATCAACGTCGAAAAAGCGAGACTCGATAAGATTTTAGCCAACCAAGAAGTTCGTACAATTATTACGGCGCTCGGGACTGGGATCGCGGAAGAGTTCGATCTCGCGAAGGCGCGGTACCATAAATTGATTATCATGACCGATGCCGACGTCGATGGAGCCCACATTCGGACACTGCTCTTGACGTTCTTCTACCGTTACATGCGTCCGCTCGTTGAAAGCGGCTATGTGTATATCGCGCAACCGCCACTTTACGGCTTGAAGCACGGAAAAGACGTCACCTACGTCCAAAATGAACGGGAACTGCAAGAAGCGATTAAACAGCTTCCAGAAAATGCTCGTTACAGTGTACAGCGTTACAAAGGTCTCGGTGAGATGGACCCTGAACAGCTGTGGAGCACGACGATGAATCCAGAGACACGCTCGATGCTTCGTGTCGACCTTCAAGACGCCATTGAGGCGGATGAGATCTTTGAAACACTCATGGGTGACAATGTCGAGCCGCGACGTGACTTCATCCAATCACATGCGCATTACGTGAAAAACCTCGATATTTAAAAAGAAGGGTAGGCAATAACGAATGGCAGAACAAGAAAATATCAAGGATATAAATATTAGCCAAGAGATGCGCACCTCGTTCATGGACTATGCGATGAGCGTAATCGTGTCACGTGCCCTCCCAGATGTACGAGACGGTTTGAAGCCGGTTCACCGCCGCATTCTTTATGCGATGAACGAACTTGGAATTCGTGCTGACAAGCCCCATAAGAAATCGGCCCGTGTGGTCGGTGACGTTATCGGTAAGTATCACCCACACGGTGACTCTGCCGTTTACGAGACGATGGTTCGGATGGCACAAGACTTTAGTTACCGTTACGAACTCGTAGATGGCCACGGAAACTTTGGTTCTGTCGACGGTGACTCGGCGGCAGCGATGCGTTACACAGAAGCGCGGATGTCGAAAATTGCGATGGAACTCGTCCGTGATATCGGGAAGAATACAATCGATTACCAACCGAACTTTGACGGGGAAGAAAAAGAACCGGTCGTCATGCCTGCCCGGTTCCCGAACTTCTTGGTTAATGGAACGAGCGGGATTGCAGTCGGGATGGCCACGAACGTACCGCCGCATAACTTGAACGAAGTGATTGATGGGGTACTTGCATTGACGCATAATCCGGATATCACGATTTCTGAGTTGATGCAGCATATTCCTGGTCCTGATTTCCCGACAGCTGGTGAGATTTTAGGACGTAGCGGAATTCGCCGCGCCTATGAGACGGGTCGTGGATCGATCACGATGCGTGCCAAAGCTGAAATCGAAGTATTAAAAAATGGCCGTGAGCGCATTCTCGTTCATGAAATCCCGTATCAAGTGAACAAAGCGCGCCTCGTCGAAAAGATTGCCGATTTGGTACGCGACAAGAAAATCGAAGGCATCACCGACCTTCGTGACGAATCAGACCGTAACGGGATGCGTGTCGTCATTGAAGTACGCCGCGATGCGAATGCCAGCGTCATTTTGAACAACTTGTATAAACAAACGCCGATGCAAACGACGTTTGGTGTCAACATGCTCGCCCTCGTCGGCGGTCGACCGAAGACACTCAACTTGAAGCAGGCGATTTATTACTATATCGAGCACCAAAAAGAAGTCGTTCGTCGTCGGACACAATTCGACCTCGACAAGGCTGAGGCACGTGCGCACATCCTTGAAGGATTGCGCGTGGCACTCGATCATTTGGACGAAGTCATCGCCATCATCCGTAGTACACGGACCGGTGACGAGGCTCGCGAGAAGTTGATCGCTCGTTTTGGATTGTCGACTGAACAGACACAAGCGATTCTCGACATGCGTCTTCAACGTTTGACTGGACTTGAGCGTGAGAAAATCGAAGGCGAGTATCGTGAGATTCGTGCCTTGATCGAAGAACTTCGTGCCATTTTAGGGGACGAAGAGCTCTTGCTCCAAATCATCCGCAACGAGTTGACAGAAATCAAAGAGCGTTACGGCGATCCACGTCGGACGGTAATCCGTACGGACATCATCGAACTCGAAGATGAAGATTTGATTCCGGTCCGTGACATGATGATCACACTTACGAGTGAAGGATACATCAAGTCGATCCCGAGTGACTCATATCGTACGCAACGCCGTGGTGGACGAGGGAAACAAGGAATGGGCACGAACGATGAAGACCTCGTGTTACGTCTTTTGTCTGCATCTACGCATGATACGATTCTCTTCTTTACGAATTTCGGCCGTGTCTTCCGCTTGAAAGGCTATGAGATTCCTGAGATGAGTCGTACAGCGAAAGGGATGCCGATTATCAACTTGCTCCAAGTCGATAAAGGAGAGAAAGTCGAAACGATGATTCCGGTCGATTTCCAGAGTTACTTGGCGGACAAGGCCATCGTCGAGGATGGCACTGAAGACTCGGAAGCGGAAGTGGCGGATGAGCAATTGTCGCTCGTATTCATTACGAAACAAGGACTCGTTAAACGTTCACCGCTCTCGGCGTATGCCCGCATCAATAAAAATGGACTTCGTGCCATCAGTTTGAATGACACCGATGAACTCGTCACCGTTCGTCTCGCGAAGAGCGACGACGAAATGTTGATTGTGACGCGTGAAGGGATGTCGATTCGTTTCCCACTTGAAGGGGAAGTGCGTTCGATGGGCCGTACAGCTCGCGGCGTTCGTGCCATCCGATTGAAAAAGGACGATGATCAAGTTGTCTCGATGGAAATCGTACGACCGACACAAGACGTATTGATCATCACGGAAAAAGGTTACGGAAAACGTACCGCAATGGAGCAATTCCGTACGCAAGGTCGAGGTGGTTCTGGAATCATCGGAATCAAGACCGACCGCGGCACCGTCGTCGGTATGCGAGTCGTGGATGAGGACGACGATATCATGCTCATGACCGAGCTCGGTGTCGCCATTCGAATTGACGCACAGACGATTTCACAAATGGGTCGCAGTACGCGCGGTGTGAAAGTCATGAACATCGAGGACGGCGATCGCTTAGCGACCATCGCAAAATTGAAAAAAGATGAGCTAGAAGAGGAATCAGCAGATGAGATGGAGAATGGATTTGATGGTGAAGCACCAGAAACCGACCTATCGTCTGAAGTGACCGAATAAGGCGAAACAGGTCGAACGGAGCTTCCGTTCGACCTGTTTTCATACGATTAGGAGGGATGAGCATGCGACTCGCTATTTCAAACGTTCACGTAGGGATGGTCCTAAAAACATCGGTCTCTTCATTAGAGGCTGGCATTAGACTGACGAATGAACATTTACGCTTGCTTCGGTTTTTAAAAGTGGAGACGATTGAAGTTGCTCCTGTGGAACGTCGTCGCTTCACGCAAGAAGAAGAACGCGATTTGTGTGAGAAGATCCTCCAATATGAACGTCACTATAATCAATGGGAGGAACGGATTGCTCCGAATCCCTATGAAGCCTTAGAGTTTATCCATCAATTGTTTCGTCGTGATTATCCATTATCAGCTATCGTTACATTTTTCACGAAACAACCACTTCGAAAAAATCACGTCATTCATCATGCGATTTATCGCGCACTCGTTGCAAGGACCTTGTCCAAGTATCGGGGGGATGAACATCGACTCCAGTTCGACTACGGCATCGCCTCGTATTTTGCAGACGCCAGCTACGCAAAAATTCGAAAATGGTCGCATATGCGTTATTTCACAAAAATGGAACGAGAGTTATTGTATCAACATCCACTCGTATCGATGGCGATGTTGCCTCAAGATCAGACGCTGCGCCAGCGCGTCAGTAAGTTGGTTGCGGAACACCATGAGCGTCTTAATGGTTCTGGCTTTCCGAATCGTCTCGAGGAGCGGTCGCTCCATCCGGCCTCGCCGCTGTTCATTGTGGCAGATCGATTTTGTCAGTTGACAGCCCCACGCACGTTTCGAGACGCTTTGACACCGGAAGAGGCATATTTCTATATGTGGCAAAATGAAGCTTACGATGGGGAAGCACTTACCCTTTTGGCGACATTGCTTGGATTTTATGAAGTCGGTCGAACTGTGTTGTTGAGTAGTGGGGTTCGAGGTACAATCCGTAACTATACACCGAACGTCGAACAACCGATTGTCATATCTGAACCGACGCAAGAAATGTACGATTTGACTCGTT
The DNA here is from genome assembly GCF_018618085.1 of Exiguobacterium sp. s141. Classification (NCBI taxonomy): domain Bacteria; kingdom Bacillati; phylum Bacillota; class Bacilli; order Caryophanales; genus Exiguobacterium; species Exiguobacterium sp. s141. Next base: position 302,688 of record NZ_JACSLJ010000003.1, read on the forward strand.
TAGATGAAGTTCGAATCATTGCATTCCAATGATCTGTGGTGTGTTTCTTCTATATAGTGGCGACCGAAAACACACCACGTTTTTATTCTTTCAAAATATTTTACTTTTATAGTTGACGAATAGTAGAGCAGGTGCTATTATTAATGAGTCGCTAAGAGCGGCAGACGAACTTTGAAAACTGAACGATGAGGCAAAAATGTTTTACAATTTTTGAATGAAGCGCAAGCTTCGTCATTTTTAAAGAGCTATATC
>NZ_JACSLJ010000021.1:0-649 GCF_018618085.1 Exiguobacterium sp. s141
CCCTCCGGGAAGGCGGCGTGGACCGTGTGGATCGCCCCCTCCATCGAGGCCGCGCTACGGTCCGCGATCGGCAGGGCGAGGTAGAACCGGCTCTTGCGCTCGACGAACGTCGCGACGCAGGCCTTCGACTTCCCTCGTCCGGAGACGACGGTGTCGAGCTCCCAGTGCCCGAACGTTTGGCGCCCCCTGACCTCCGAAGGCCGTTTCGAGATGGACAGCCCGACGTTGAACCTCCCGCGTGTCTCCACCGGTTTCCGGCGCTTGCCTTTCTGGCGGAGCGCGGTCGTCGGCACGTCGATCAGCCCCGAGTAGATCCAGCGATAGATGGTCGAGAAGGCGATCCTTCCGTCGAAGAGCCGCCCCACGATCTGTTCCGGGGACCAGGTCGCTCGCAGCTTCCTGATGATCGTCCGACGCATCGTTTCGTCGAGCTTCGTCTTGGCGCCGCAGTTCGCTTTCGCCCTCACGTAGCGTTCCTGTGCACGTTCCGACTTGTACCCGGGGTTCCTCCTGATCTCCCGCGAGACGGTCGAGGGCTGTCGCCCGAGCCGTCTCGCGATGGACCGGATGGACATCCCGAGCTCCAGATAGGTCTCTATTTTCACGCGTTCGGCTGTGGTAAGATGGGTGTAGCTCATAGCGATTCCTC
>NZ_JACSLJ010000022.1:0-598 GCF_018618085.1 Exiguobacterium sp. s141
GGACTTTCAGGCCGAGGTCCACCCCGAGCACGTTGGTGCCCGTCTTCTCCGTCGTGCGGATCGTGACGGCGATCTGGGCGATCCATTTGGTCGACTTCTTCGTGATGCGGAGCGTCCCGAGCTTGTTGGCGAGGAGCGTGGCGTTCCGGTTGTCCGGGTCGACCATGTCGGCGCGGATGGCCGTCTTCTTCACCTTCCCGTCGATGATGATCGGGAGGGAGACCGACTCGAAGTCGAACGAGTAGTTCTGGTTGTTCCAGGTGCAGTACGGTTTCTTCAAGACGGGGATGACCTGGAAGTCCTTCTTCTTCGCCCTCTTGAAGATGCTCTTCGCGTCCTGGATGGCCTGGTTCTTGACGGCGCTCGGCAGGTCCGCCGTGACATGTTTGCTCGTCAGATTCAAGCTCTCTCGGGCCTGCACCATGGCCGCGACGAGCTGGTTCGCCGTGCGGATGTAGGTGTCCATCATCCGCTCCAAGATTGATCGTTGCGCTTTCGTCGGATGGAGCTTGATGTTCACGGTCAATGTCTGCGACACGGTCTCATCCCCTTGTCTTTTGTTCCTCGACATAACGTTTGATGGTCTCGCTGGAGACGT
>NZ_JACSLJ010000023.1:0-598 GCF_018618085.1 Exiguobacterium sp. s141
GGACTTTCAGGCCGAGGTCCACCCCGAGCACGTTGGTGCCCGTCTTCTCCGTCGTGCGGATCGTGACGGCGATCTGGGCGATCCATTTGTTCGACTTCTTCGTGATGCGGAGCGTCCCGAGCTTGTTGGCGAGGAGCGTGGCGTTCCGGTTGTCCGGGTCGACCATATTGGCGCGGATGACCGTCTTCTTCACGTTCCCGTCGATGATGATCGGGAGGGAGACCGACTCGAAGTCGAACGAGTAGTTCTGGTTGTTCCAGGTGCAGTACGGCCTCTTGAGGACCGGGACGACCTGGAAGTCCTTCTTCTTCGCCCTCTTGAACATGCTCTTCGCGTCCTGGATGGCCTGGTTCTTGACGGCGCTCGGCAGGTCCGCCGTGACATGTTTGCTCGTCAGATTCAAGCTCTCCCGGGCCTGCACCATGGCCGCGACGAGCTGGTTCGCCGTGCGGATGTAGGTGTCCATCATCCGCTCCAAGATGGCCTGTTGCGCTTTCGTCGGATGGAGTTTGATGTTCACGGTCAATGTCTGCGACACGGTCTCATCCCCTTGTCTTTTGTTCCTCGACATAACGTTTGATGGTCTCGCTGGAGACGT
>NZ_JACSLJ010000024.1:0-453 GCF_018618085.1 Exiguobacterium sp. s141
ACAAAGTGATACGATAAACGTATGAACAACTATCGAAGAACCAACACCACCGTGTCGATGCTCCATTATCATTTCGTGTTCTGCCCGAGGTATCGCCGAAAACTGTTCGATGACGACCTGTTCGAGCGACGGTTCAAAGAGATCGTCCACGATGTCTGTGAAGGGCTCGACATCCACCTCCTCGCCATCGAGTGCGACCGGGACCACACGCATCTATTCTTATCCGCATTGCCATCCATCAGCCCGTCCGACATCATGGCGCGCATCAAAGGCGTCTCGTCGAAGCGGCTCAGGGAGGAGTTCCCGCACCTCACACATCTCACGAGCCTCTGGACGAGATCCTTCTTCGTGTCGACGGCGGGAAACGTCTCCAGCGAGACCATCAAACGTTATGTCGAGGAACAAAAGACAAGGGGATGAGACCGTGTCGCAGACATTGACCGTGAACATCAA
>NZ_JACSLJ010000025.1:0-381 GCF_018618085.1 Exiguobacterium sp. s141
AACAAGGTAGCCGTATCGGAAGGTGCGGCTGGATCACCTCCTTTCTAAGGAAAATGCCCATGTGGCATTGCCCATCGTTCAGTTTTGAGAGACCAAATCTCTCAACAATCAAAATATGAGGGCCTATAGCTCAGCTGGTTAGAGCGCACGCCTGATAAGCGTGAGGTCGGTGGTTCGAGTCCACTTAGGCCCACCATTTTTTTGAGAATTCCTATATGGGGCCTTAGCTCAGCTGGGAGAGCGCCTGCCTTGCACGCAGGAGGTCAGCGGTTCGATCCCGCTAGGCTCCACTTTGTTCCTTGAAAACTGAAGATTCATCAAGACATCAAACCAATTAATTTCACATATGGTCCGTGAGGACCGTGTGTCTTAGACGCTAGA
>NZ_JACSLJ010000026.1:0-234 GCF_018618085.1 Exiguobacterium sp. s141
AACAAGGTAGCCGTATCGGAAGGTGCGGCTGGATCACCTCCTTTCTAAGGAAAATGCCCATGTGGCATTGCCCATCGTTCAGTTTTGAGGGTTCGTCCCTCGATTGTTCCTTGAAAACTGAAGATTCATCAAGACATCAAACCAATTAATTTCACATATGGTCCGTGAGGACCGTGTGTCTTAGACGCTAGATCAAGGTAGAAAGGGCGTACGGTGGATGCCTTGGCACTAGGA
>NZ_JACSLJ010000027.1:0-227 GCF_018618085.1 Exiguobacterium sp. s141
CGTGTGGAGCTGAATGATACTAATCGGTCGAGGCTTTGATCTAGTCTAACGGTTTGAGTGAATTGATGAGTCTTCAGTTTTGAGAGAACAATCTCTTAAAAATTATTGACGTTATGACTAAATAATGTTAATATAATACTTGTCTGGTGGCGATAGCGAAGCGGCCACACCCGTTCCCATGCCGAACACGGAAGTTAAGCGCTTCAGCGCCGAAAGTAGTTGGGGGT
>NZ_JACSLJ010000028.1:0-219 GCF_018618085.1 Exiguobacterium sp. s141
GAGGTAGATAGGTCATGGGTGGAAGCACGGCGACGTGTGGAGCTGAATGATACTAATCGGTCGAGGCTTTGATCTAGTCTAACGGTTTGTATGAACTGATGAGTCTTCAGTTTTGAGAGAACGATCTCTCTTGTCTGGTGGCGATAGCGAAGTGGTCACACCCGTTCCCATGCCGAACACGGAAGTTAAGCGCTTCAGCGCCGAAAGTAGTTGGGGGTC
>NZ_JACSLJ010000029.1:0-202 GCF_018618085.1 Exiguobacterium sp. s141
TATCCTCACAGGGGGAGACCCCCAACTACTTTCGGCGCTGAAGCGCTTAACTTCCGTGTTCGGCATGGGAACGGGTGTGGCCGCTTCGCCATCGCCACCAGACAAGAGAGATCGTTCTCTCAAAACTGAAGACTCATCAATTCACTCAAACCGTTAGACTAGATCAAAGCCTCGACCGATTAGTATCATTCAGCTCCACACG
>NZ_JACSLJ010000004.1:0-206954 GCF_018618085.1 Exiguobacterium sp. s141
CCGCCAGCGTTCGTCCTGAGCCAGGATCAAACTCTCCAAAGAATTTGATATAGCTCTTTAAAAATGACGAAGCTTGCGCTTCATTCAAACATTGTAAAACTTTTTTGCCTCATCGTTCAGTTTTCAAAGTTCGTCTGCCGCTCTTGGCGACTTCATTAATTTATCACGTCGTCTATCTCTGCGTCAACAACTTTTTTCACAAATTGTTTTACTGAAATAATCTTTCGCCGTGACAACGTTTATAACTATAATCTCTATTTACCACTTCGTCAATAGAAATATCACAAAAAATAAAAAAAGGTTGAGCCCCTTTAGCGAGGCTCAACTCTTCAATCTTGCGCTAACGGAACGTAACCCGTCCGTTCTACCAACGTCTGCCCTTCTTCAGACGTCATCCAATCCAAAAACGGCTTGTACGTTTCATAATTTTCTTCTGTCGTGATGGCATAAAATTCAGAAGTGATTGGATACGTCCCGTCAGCGATCGTCTCGACCGTTGGAGCGATTCCGTTCACTTGAAGTAATTTAATGTCATGGTCCTCTACCATCTCGGTCGCGTAATAACGGAAAGAAAAGCCAATCGCATTCTTATGATTGTGGTAGGCTGCCGTCTGCTTGATAATCCCACCCATTCCTTCCGGGACATCTTCTACTGGGGCATCCATCAGTTTCTCTTCCCCCATCACCCGCTGAAGAGCAGTCTGACTCCCGCTCCCTTCTGGACGTTGAAATGCTCGAATCGTATCAGTCTCGCCTCCGACCTCACTCCAATCATCGAGATCTCCCGCATAAATTTGCTGTATTTCTTCTAATTTGAGAGAGTCAACCGGATTGTCTTCATGTACAAAAAAGACAAACGCTTCGCGCCCAATTGGTGTCATGTTGAACTCCACACCAGCCTTCTTAGCCGCGGCCACTTGAAAATCTGATGGTCCGGCAACAAAGATGATGTCCGTCTTCCCTTGAATCAACCGATCGTACGCTTCTCCTGTCGTCGTTGAGACGACAGGACTCTCCTCCGTACTATACGGATTATATTCGTCAGAAGGATAAACCGCTTCGACAAAAGACGCATACAGTGGATATAGTGCCGTAGCACCATCGAGGCGTGGGAGATTTGAATCGATTCTAAACGAAGATGGCGCATCGAGCTTAGCTAAATCGGATTCCTCTTTAAACGGTTGATAGTCAAACAACTCAACACCACGTTCTTCAATCTGCAAACCCTCTGTATACACGTAGTACCCTTTCACTGAACCGAAGAACACGACTCCAATCACGGTTCCAATCAATCCGACTCGTTTGAGTTGCCCCTTCGTTAACGACGAAAAGTCATATAGCGCCATAATGAGAATTAATAAAGCGGCAACGTACCAAATGGTCCAAAGGATCGGGCGTCCTCCTGCAATCGGATTGCCCATCGTAAAGAGTGCTGTAAAGACCGATATGACTGCGGTCACAAGCACAATCAACACACTACCGAATATAAACTTGACGATTTTCATCTGATTCAACTACTCCATTCGCTTCTATATAGTTAGGCGATCTCATAGGCGATGGCTTCGACTCCAACACCTTTTGTCGGTCGCGCGACCGAACGGACATATCCTTTGCGGACAAGGAACCCGACGATACTACCTAGGTCGACTTTCAATGCTTGCAAGTTCGGGTGTTCCATTAATTCCGAGAACGGCCACGGTTCATCCCGTTGTTGCATCGTTTGTAATAGAAGAAGAGTGCCGGGCAACACTTTCGATTGAATCAAATGTTCAATGCCGATGATTACCAAATGAATCCGCTGTTCTAGCGATTCTTGTCCGCTCACCAGTTCTTCATGTAACTTATATATTTCCAAATCGAGTGTGCGCACTTGCTTCCACAATACGATTTCCGGATGAATTCCGGCCTCCAACACCGACAACCGCGCCAAATGAGTCAAGGCATGATGGATTTGGGTGAAAGCATCTTGATGCTCCTCTTGTAAAAATAAGCTTCGTCCATCTTCAAAGCGTCGCAACAACTTCGCAAAAGCAAGGGACAGTTGAAGACGTTGCTCATCGTTTGAGAAATTACGAAGACGTTGTCGCAAGTCTAATAAAAACGTATTTCGTTCGAACAAGACCATCCCATCTTCAATCCAGTGGATGGCTCGGCGGTTCTCGTTCATTAAAATCCAACGATCCATCATCAAATCACTCACGAGATGAAGAATGATTTTCTCTTGCCCGACTTGATAATGTTTCACTGTCCAGAACGGTTCTTCCCTTGCTTCAATCACAATCAACAGCCGGTCCGATTGATCGGTCAAAGGGTCTCTCGGCCGTTTCTTTTTCACTTCAATGATGCCAAGCGTTGTCTTCAAGGCCGCATATTCCGAATAGATCGTGCGCGTCGCATACTCCATAGTCACCTTGATACCTTCTTTCTATAATGATGAACTACAAACGTCCACCCCATAATCTGATACAAAAATGATTCGCCTTCTTTTAAAATTCTCCTGCCAGCGATTGTATGAACTTCTCACGGTCGTGCAGATGAGCTATAGTAAAGACAGACATGGAGGGATTACGAAATGAAAAAACGGGGGAATAAAATCAACCGCGCTCGAAACCTTGCGTTGTTGCTCGTCTTTGCGGGAATCGGAGTCATGTATCTCGGCCTGTTGGCGAAAAGCATCACATGGCTGATGATTATTTTCATGTTGCTCGGCTTCGTGATGGTGTTATCGAGTTCAGCGCTCTACTTTATTATCGGGATGGCATCCACGAAAGCCATCGTCGTCACTTGCCCGAATTGTGAGAAACCGACAAAGATGCTCGGCCGGGTCGACTTATGTATGCACTGCGACGAACCGCTCACGATCGATCAATCGCTCGAAGGTAAAGAGTTCGATGAAAAATATAATAAGCGTCAAACCCATTCACACGAATAAAAAAACATCCTCTGCCTGAGGATGTTTTTTAATGTTTATGCGCTTGTTCAGCTTGGCAAGCTGGGCACGTCCCGTATACTTCAAGACGGTGACGATCGACTTTGAACCCTGTCAATTGAGACGCGACCGATTCGATCTCGTCGAGGACCGGATAGTTGAAGTCGACGACTTTCCCACATGCATCACAGATGATGTGGTAGTGACGCGACGTCACAAAATCAAAGCGACTCGAAGCGTCCCCATAGTTCATCTCTTGAACGAGTCCGACTTCTTTAAAGACGCGCAAGTTATTGTAGACGGTAGCGACACTCATGTTCGGAAATCTCGCCGAAAGTGCCTTATAAATGTCATCCGCTGTCGGGTGACTGTGCTCCGTGACGAGGTACTCCAAAATGGCCTGGCGCTGAGGCGTCATTCTGACTCCATGTTCTCGGAGCGACTGAACAGCATGGTCAAGCATTTCGCTTCCCACGTCAATCCCTCATTTCTTCTATAAAATTCATGCGAAATGTCAGTTAGAATTAACCTATTTCTTACATAGTAATCTTTATAAATAGTGTACTGATTTCTTGAACGGTCGTCAAACGTTGAGCTTATGCGGTTGACGGCTATGATACAATAAGTGCGAATTTGTAAAAGGAGGCAATACATATGGCAACACCATCTACACGCAACAATTCAGACGTTTTGTATACCGACGCCTTGACGCACATCGTCGGCGGGGTCAATAGCCCTTCCCGCTCATTCAAGGCAGTCGGCGGCGGTGCACCCGTCTATATGGAACGAGGAGACGGCGCTTATTTCTATGACGTCGACGGCAATCGCTATATCGACTATTTGGCGGCGTACGGACCGATTATCACAGGCCACGCCCATCCGCATATCCATAAAGCGTTGATTGAGGCGTCGTCTAAAGGGCTCCTTTACGGGACACCGCACGCGCTTGAAGTCGAGTTCGCGAAAAAACTAAAGGCGGCCATCCCGTCAATGGATAAAGTCCGTTTCACCAACTCAGGGACCGAGGCGGTCATGACGACCGTTCGTGTCGCTCGCGCCTATACCGGTCGTGAGCTCGTCGTCAAATTCAGCGGTTGCTATCACGGTCACTCGGACTTGATGCTCATCGCGGCAGGCAGTGGACCGGCCACGCTCGGCTCACCAGACTCAGCCGGCGTCACACGAGCTACGGCGAAAGAAGTCATCACCGTGCCGTTCAATGACGTCGAGGCGTTCCGAGACATGATGAGCGAATGGGGAAGTCAAATCGCCTGCGTCCTCGTCGAACCGATTGTCGGGAACTTCGGGATCGTCGAGCCGAAACCAGGCTTCCTCCAGACCGTCAATGACATCACCCATGAACATGGTGCACTCGTCATTTACGACGAAGTCATCACGGCGTTCCGTTTCACGTACGGAAGCGCCCAGCAAGTGTACGGGATTGAACCGGATATGACCGCACTCGGGAAAATCATCGGCGGAGGCTTGCCGATTGGTGCCTATGGCGGTAAAGCTGAAATCATGGAGACGGTCGCTCCGCTCGGCCCAGCCTATCAGGCCGGAACAATGGCCGGCAACCCGGCGTCGATGGCAACGGGTCTCGCTTGTCTCGAGGTTCTCGAGCAACCCGGCGTTTACGAAAAGCTCGACACACTCGGTGCCGAGCTCGAGGCCGGGATTCGTGAAGCCGCAGAAACACATGGTGTGACCATCACATTGAACCGTTTAAAAGGTGCCCTTACGGTTTACTTCACGGACGAGATTGTGACCGATTACGAAGGCGCCGAAAAATCAGACGGTGAAGTGTTCGGACGTTTCTTCAAATTGATGCTCGAGAACGGTGTCAATTTAGCCCCTTCGAAGTACGAGGCTTGGTTCTTGACGACTGAGCATACCGAACAAGATATCAAAGAGACGATTGCCGCTGTGAATCGCGCGTTCGCCCAACTATAAGCAAAAGGAGATGCCGCGGCATCTCCTTTTCGTTTACACCGAAGGCCGAATCCACAGCTGGTCGTAGCGGGGGTGGCCGAACACATCGACTGGAACTTCCCCTAGAAAGCTCGGGAATCGCCGCTCTCGGGCCACGTGATACAGAGGAATAACAAGTGCTGCTTCTGTCAAATAACGCTCGACGTCACGATGGAGCCACGGCCACGCACTCATATCGGTCTGACGGTAACGGTCCATCATCGTCCGGAGCTCCGTTTCATGCGCGATTAACTTGCCGACGAGTGACAATTCACTCGTCAAAAACGCGAGAAACGCCAAATCGAGATCTTCGCTCATCATCTCCCCGCATAAAATCAAATCAGCACGGCGGAGCGTCTCCTCTTGTAGTAACGAGGCAATCGTATACGTCTCGGTCTCAACGATAAAGCCGGCTACGCGCAACTGTTCCGCGACAAGCATCGCGTCTTCTGTCGCAACGTCGAACGGCAAATGCAATAGACGCAGTGGACGGCGCGAACTTCCCGTTGCTTTTGGTGCCGCCACCGGTCGACTCGCCTCCGGGAAAAAACCATGGGCCACTTGATGACGCTCTCCTCCCAAGTCGACGAACGCTTCTTTATGGATTGCCTGTTGAATGGCAAGTCGTGTGTCCATATCATCTTTGAGCCAAGAGTGCTGCAAGTTGAACATGAGATAACGCGCCCCGGCCTCAGCGATCCACTTGACGATGCTCTGATCATCACCGGCGCTCCACTTGGCGTAATCCGTTTCTGAGAACGTGACAAATTCGACCACATCTAATGAAGGACGCGGTCGAAGCCCACGCTCGAACGCCCGCAACCGGACGACTTCTTCGGACCGTTTCTCCAATTTGAACGGTCCCGTCCCGACAATTCCTTCTGCCCCTTCATACGTAATGGATGCCGGCGTTTGGGCAAGTAAACGTTCGATGTAGGCCCGGTGCGCTTTCGTATGGATGTCAATGACGTAAGGCGCCGGCGATTCGACCCGTTCGATTGGTGCGAACAACCAAACTTGTTTTCCGCGAGCCAATAATCGATTCAACGAGTAAACGACATCTTTGGCGGCTAACGTCATCCCGTTGTGGAATGTGACGCCTTTTCGGATATAACACCGAAATCCGAATGTCACTTCTTCGATATGATGGGCAAGGGACGTTTGGACCGTCGTCCCATCCCATTCGAAGAGGCGATCGAAGACGTGCCGAGACAAGGACGCCTCCATCGCGATATGGATGTCGAGCGGGTCGAGTGATTCAAGCGTCCGGGTACGCGGGAACACGAATCGGTCTTCTTCCGTCTGTTCGAAACCGAATCGACTCCAAATCCGGGCTTGAATCAATTCCCGTAACGCGGGTGGCCACTCCCACTCCAACCATTTGGCCGCGTCCGCCATCGAGGCCGTTGAGAATGAGGTTTCGACCCAGTCGTTCAGCGTCCGGGCAAACCCCGACTGAAAGCGGAGTATCGATTCATGACCCCGCCCTTTTCCGGCCTGATATTCCACCCAGCCTAACGTTTGCCACGCCTTGATATCACGCTTCACTTGTTTCTCACTATAGCCGACCGCTTCAACCGCTTCCCGCAACGTCACTTCCCTTTTGCCCGTCTCTATCGTGTGGCGATAAATCGCCACCAGTTTCGCATTCATGACCTCCCCCCCTAAAAGTGGACATGTCCAAATATTTTGTCTCTTTTTACCAAGTGTAGTCCACGTTTAAAGTAGTGACAAGGAGGTGCTCACATGAAATTCAAATATTTTCCAACCAATGTTCGGCTTCGACTCGTCTGCGGCTTTTTCATCCGCATCGTCGGCTCGGCCATCTTTCCATTCATGGCTTTATACTTTTCAGAAGAACTCGGCAAAATCGCTGCCGGGATCATCATGACGTCATTCGTCATCGTCGGGTATGTCACCGGCTTGTTCGGTGGGTACTTCTCGGATCGCTTCAATCGCAAGCATGTCTTACAAATCGGCCAACTCATTCAAATCCTTTGCTTCATCGGAATGACGGTGGCGATTCACCCATCAAACAATTGGGCACTCGCCGTGGCCATTCTCTACTTCGGTCACGCGGTCGCCAACGGATTGAACTATCCGGCCTTGGAGGCGATCGTCATCGATTCGATGGAAGAATCGAATCGGAAAGCGATATATGTATATGACTATTGGCTCGTCAACTTGGCTATCGCTGGCGGCGTCATGCTTGGTGGTGCCTTCTATCGTGACTACCGCTTCGGCTTGTTTGTCGGGATGACACTCGTTTTGACGATCACGACGATTGTCTTGCAACGCTATCTCGTCGATTCGCATCAAGGCAATCGGTCGACGCCGGCCAATCCGATTGTCGGCGTGATTCAAAACTACCGGATTGCCCTCAATGACCGACGCTGGATGTTATTCGTGCTCGGCAGCATGCTCGTCTTCTCGACCGAGTTCCATATGGCGAACTATATCGGTGTTCATTTGGCGGAATCGTTTCAACAGCGCTCGATCGTCGGCGTTCCGTTCGATGGTGTCCGAATGATGGCGTTCATGCAACTCGAGAATACACTACTCGTCGTCGCCGTCACGTTCGCCGTCACTGCATTTGTGAAACGGTACCGTGAGAAATACGTGTTCTTCATCGGCTTGTCGTTATACATCACGGCGTACGCTGCCATTACGTCGATGAACTCGTTCCTGATTCTCGCCGTCTTGGCCGTTGTCTTCACGGTCGGCGAATTGATGTACTCGCCGATCCGCCAAGTGAAACAAGTCGATTTGCTCGACCCGGAGCGTCGCGCCTCGTACCTTGCTTTCGGTGGACTCACATTCCACGGGGCCAAACTCGTGGCCGCGGCCGGGATTGTCGTCGGAGCATTCATCGGACCCGTGTTCATGAGTGGCTACATCTTCTTGTTCGGAGCGCTCGGTGCCTACCTCTACTACGTCTCGCTATATAAGATGGAATCGGTGCGCCAGCTCGCCGCATAACGTTTGAAGTGACACCGGAACGGTAAAATGCAAGAGTGAAGGAGGAGAATCGTATGCCAGCCATTGTGTTATTTGATGGGGACTGTAACTTTTGCGACGCGAGCGTCCAGTTCATCTTGAACCGTGACGCGACGGGGAACTTTCATTTCGCCTCGCTTCAAGGCGAGGCCGGTCAAGCTTTACGTAAACGTCATCGTATCAACGACTCGGTCGACAGCATCGTGTTGATTCGCGATGGTGTCCCGTACATTAAATCCGATGCGGCGGTCCGCATCGCGGAAGGATTGGATGGGAAGTGGCGTTGGCTCCGGTTTGTGAGGTTCGTCCCAAAATCGATTCGTGATTTCGGCTATGATGTGATCGCTAAACATCGTTATCAGTGGTTCGGACAAAAACAGACGTGCAAACTGCCGACGCCGGAAGAACGGAGCCGATTTCTCGACCAACAATCAAAACCGCCGACTCGATGAGTCGACGGTTTTTTTAGTCCATACAGGTCAAGTACGTCCAGTGGCACTCCGGCATCGGATTACCCATAAAACTGACACCAAGATCATCCGCCCGGTGAATCGTCGTCCATGGGGCATCACCGACTTGAAGATACACTTCATGATGTGGCGATTGCGTATGACTTCCGGACAGCTTGAACGTAGCATTGTCCTTTAATTGCGCGACGATCGTATATTTGATGTCCGGCGCGATAACGAGCGGGTTGCCAACGGAATGTTGCAACCGATACGCCGCCCGCCCGCGGTCGATATCGACATCTTCGAGATACACTTGGTCGACAGAGGCGATATCTTCACCCGTCAAACGGTGATGCTTCGTATAGCCACGCGTCACATTCGCATCTTTTTTGATGGAGACGATCGGAATACCACTCAGCCCTTCGGCTTTCACTTCCGTCCGCGTCCGGTAGTCGGTCGCATGAACGTTATAAGGGCGACCGTCTCCTTCAAAATACGGATGAGGCGACAACAAGTTCGGGTTTTTAATCATCGGCGGGCGGATGAACGTCTGGACGCGAAGCTGAATCTGGTCCACCGTCTCCAAATCAGGTCGAATCGGACTGACGAGAAAATACATGACGTACAATTCCTTGTCCCGTCTCGTGTCCGTCTTCAATTCTTTGGCGAGTGACATCGCTTTGCCGACGGCGTGAATGAGACTCGTCCCCGGTTTCTCATCTCGCTTCACAGGGCGGAGCGCCCGCACTTCATACATCGTCGGCTCATGGAGCGGCGTCTCGTCCAAATAAGCATGGCCGACGACTTCGGCAATGCGTCGTCCTTGCCGGTAAATCGCATACGTTTCGACGTCAGCAATCGGGTCCCATTGGAGATGGGTGCCGTTCGAGGCGACGACTGCCGACGTGAGATGACGATTCCAGTACAAGTCGTCAGTTGGGTCCACGGCGGCCGTATACACTTTCGCCACTTCCCCTTGTTCGTCCGTGATGCGATAAGCGACTTGTTCTCCCACACCGGTCTCTTGATCGACATAGTGTTGATCGGTTCCTTCATACACATACTTCCCGTTCCGCGTGAGCCGGACCGTCCCTTCGACTGACCACGTCAGCTCGAGCGCGTCTTTTAGCGGTTTTACCGTAATTAATCCTTCCCCGTTCATCATTGGTTCATCCCCCTTTTGGCATGTCGTTTCTTCATTCCCGTCTCACTGTCAGGGAAAACAAAAAGACCTCGAGTTTCCTCGAGGTCCCGTCTCATTCGACGACTGCTAAATCTTGAATCATATACAAATCGTAATAGGCGCCGCGGCGACGCATTAGTTCTTCATGCGTCCCGGTCTCCATGATTTGTCCGTTATCGACGACGACGATTTTATCGGCGTCGGTGATGGTCGACAATCGGTGCGCGACGATGAGCGTCGTTCTGCCTCTCGTCAATCGCGCGAGCGAATCCTGAATCATCGCCTCACTCTCAAGGTCAAGCGCACTCGTCGCTTCGTCGAGAATAATGATTGGCGGATGTTTCAAGAAGACCCGGGCGATGGCAAGCCGTTGCTTTTGCCCACCTGACAGTTTAACCCCTTTCTCCCCGACCGGCGTATTGTAGCCGTCCGGCAAGTTTGAAATGAACTCATGGGCGTTCGCTGCTTTCGCGGCGGCGATCACATCTTCGTCACTCGCTTCCGGATTCCCCATCCGGATATTCATCGCGACCGATTCACTGAAGAGGACCGAGTCTTGCATGACCATCCCGATTTGGTCACGGAGGGCCCGCAGTTTAAAATCGCGGACGTCGGTGCCGTCGATTTTAATGCTGCCTGACGTGACGTCATAAAATCGTGGAATCAGGCTGACGAGCGTCGATTTCCCGCCACCAGACATGCCGACGAACGCGACCCGCTCCCCAGAACGGATGTGCAAGCTGACATCGTGGAGAGCCTGGGCTCCGTCTTTCTCATAAGCGAAGCTGACCCGGTCGAGTTCGATATCCCCAGCCGTTTGTACAGGTACGAAGGCGCTATGCTTCTCTTCGATGTCGTACGGCTCATCGAGGAATTCGAACACACGGTCCATCGAAGCGACTGATTGCGTGAGCGTCGTCGCCGAGTTGACGAGACGGCCGAGCGGTGCATAGAGACGGTCGATATAGGCGATGAACGCGACGAGCGTCCCGAGCGAGACGTCCCCTTGCAAGACGAGCCATGAGGCCGTCGTGAAAATCAAAATTGGAGCGATGTCGGTGATCGTCGAGACGACGACGTACGTCTTCGCGTTCCACCCTGTATGACGGAGCGCGGCCTTCAAGAAACCGCCGTTCTGTTCTTCGAACGCCTTGTTCTCATACGGTTCGAGGGCGAAGCTGCGGATGACGGCCATCCCGTTGACGCGTTCGGTCAAATGACCTTGAAGGTCCGCAAGGGCGGCCGAGCGTTCCCGCGTAAGCCGGCGCAATCTTCCGTAGAAGTAGCGAACGGCGATGGCGTAGAACGGGAGCGGCAAGATGGCGATGAGCGTCAATTGCGGGTCGATCGTGTACATGATGGCGATCGCGATTAAAATCGTGACCATATCGAGCCAAATGTTCATCAGGCCGGTGATGACGAAGTCTTTCGTCTGTTCGACATCGTTGATGATGCGCGAGATAATCTGTCCCGTCTTATTGTTCGAATAATAGCGGAGCGACAACTTTTGGACGTGGTCGAACAATCGGTTCCGGACGTCGAACAAAATCCGCGTCGCTGCCCATTGCGCCAAATATTGGCGCAAGTATTCAATCGGCGGCTTCAAGACGAGGAAGACGAAGAAGACGATGCTGAACAGCCAGACGAGCTCGGTATAATCCCTCGCCGGTTCCGGGTCTGTCAAATAGTTATCGATGACATATCTATAAAGGAGCGGCAACCCGAGCGGGATGGAAAATTTCAAAATCCCGACGAAAATGGTCAGCGCGATTTGTTTCTTATACGGTTTAACGAACTGTAAATAACGTTTAATACTACCCATTAGTTCCTCCTTCAAGAAAAAAGCGGAGATGAGCGATCATCTCCGGTAACGTGCTTCGTATTCGCGATACCATTCATCGACGAATGTTGGGTTGAACGGCCCTTTCCGTCCTCGAATCCAGTTAATAAGTTCTTGAACGTTCTGTTTCAAGATTCGATCAATCGCTTTCGGATAATTCATCTCGCGACGATGCCGCTCATATTCATCCTCATCTAAAATCGTGTACGACATATCCGGGAACACCTTGATGTCCAAATCGTAATCGATGTACTTGATGGCACGTTCTGCCCCATCGAACGTTGTCGGCGAACCTAGATTACAGTAGTAGTAAATCCCATCTTCGCGAATCATGCAGATGACATTGAACCAAAACTCAGATGAAAAGTAGCAAATTGCCGGCTCACGTGTTCTCCATTGCCGGCCGTCTGACTCACTGACCATGATGCGGTCATTGAATCCGATCATATCCGTTTTTGACGACTGAAGGACGAGCGTTTCTTCCCAAACGCGATGCAAAGTTCCGTTGTGCTTGTAGCTCTGTATCTCGATCTTGCTACCTGCTTTGGGAAATAAGCTCATAAGCTCCTCCTTTCCGCTATGATGCTATACAATTCTCATATTTAATTATAGCGACTTTCAGAACCAATGAAAAAGGAAATCTCTTATTTTCACGAATTTAGTGTTTTTTGGAATGCTTTGGCTCGCGCTTTGAACATCGGCCGGAGCACGAAGTACTCGACGAGGACAGTCGGCACGTAACTGTCGAACGTGACCTCATCGACCATAACGGCTTGCCCGTCCACTTGTTCGACGCGGTGGACGTGACTGAAACGACGGAACGGAAACGGCAACTTCACGCCTTGATCACAAAAGGCACGGTCTCCAGCCAATGTGATGGCGCTATTCCAAGGCAAAGAGACCGGCCCGACCCCGATACGGAGCTGAACGACGTTCCCCTCGACCGACGCCCCATCCCCAACGAGCGTCACTTTCGGGAAAGACGTCAGTTTTGATAAGAGCGAAGCGTCTTGAAGCAACGTCCATAATGTGTCCACGGACGTGTCGAATGGTGTTCGTACGTCAAACTGTCTCATCTTTCGCACCTGCCATCTGCTCTAATTTTTGTTGGGCGACCGATACGGTCACCACGTCTCGTGCCTCTTCGTCGAGCCAAGTCCATTCCCCTGCCGGTAACGTCTCGACTTCATATAAGTCGATGTACCAGACGATGTGGGAAAACACATGTTTCACTTGTCCAACATAGGTTCCGTTTAACTGTTCCCCCGTTCCCCGGTCTGTAAGCGGATATTGCCACATTCCAGCGAGAAGACCTGTTTCCGGCCGCTTCATATAGGCCGTGCGGCCCTCTTGTCGACAATAAAGCGCATCATACATTTCAATCCGAGACGCCCCTTTTTTCGTCTTGACCGGGAGTTCATCTTGAACGTTATGGGTATAAGCATAACAATCGTCTTGAACGGGGCAAAGCGAACACATCGGTTTTTTCGGCGTACATACCGTCGCCCCGAGTTCCATGATGCCTTCGTTAAAGTCCGAGGCATGCGCCGGGTCCATCAGTCGACGCACGACTTGCTCAAACAATTTCCGCGTTTTTGGGATGGCGATGTCGTCATAAATCCCGAATTGACGGGACATGACGCGCATGACGTTGCCATCGACGGCTGGTTCCGGCTGATTGTAGGCGATCGAGAGCACGGCCCCGGTCGTATACGGTCCGACGCCTTTCAGTTTTTCGAACCGCTCTTTTTCTTCGGGGACGATGCCGTCGTACACAGCAACGACTTCCCGGACGGCTTGATGAAGGTTTCGGACCCGTGAGTAATAACCGAGTCCTTCCCAATATTTGACGACCTCATCGGGTTCGGCCGCTGCCAATGCCTCAATCGTCGGGAAGCGCTCCATGAAACGGTTATAGTATGGGATGACGGTATCGACGCGCGTCTGTTGGAGCATGACCTCACTCACCCAGACACGATATGGATTCTTTTTATGACGCCACGGCAAATCACGCTTTTCACGATTGAACCACGTCACTAAATTCGTATTGAATTTTTGAATATTATAATTTGTGAACATTTTATCAACATTAAGCATTTCGTTTCCCCTTGTTTTAAAAATATTGTATGATGGAATGGATCAAATCATGCGGTTTTTCTACTTTATGGAGGTGCTGAAGCACATTGGATACTGCTACTCACATCGGTATGGGACTTGGTTTAAGTGCAATCGCAACGCTCAGTCCAGAAGTTTCAGGCGACGCACAACTGTTTCTAGCGATGACGGCGACGGCTCTTGTCGGGTCACACGCTCCCGACTTTGACACGGTCTTCAAACTAAAAGGAAATAGCACGTATTTACGCCAGCACCGCGGTCGTTCACATGGAATCACCGCACTCCTCGCTTGGCCGATCATCGTCAGCGCCGTCATCGGACTCGCGCTTGGCGTCAACCCAGCCTCGCTATGGGTTATGGCACAGATTGCCGTCTTGTTACATGTCGCAGTCGATTTATTCAACGCTTACGGGACGCAAGCCCTCCAACCATTCTCAAAAAAATGGATTGGTTGGGGCGTCATCGGAACGTTTGATCCGTACTTGTTCTCTGCATATTACGGGGCATATGTATTATGGCTTATCACGGGGGCGACTGTCCCGATTTTTGCACTGCTCATTGCGCTCGTCATCAGCTATTACGCCATTCAGTTCAAATTGCGTAATCGCGCGCTCGCCACGGTCGCCCGTCACTTCGCCGGCGCCCACGAGCTGTTCATCTCGCCGGGTATCGGCTGGGATGACTGGCACGTCGCCGTTCGATTCCGCAACGGTTTAGGTGCCGTCAAAGTGAAAAAAGGGACGGTCATCGAATGCGGTCGTTTCCGTGACAAGCCGATGCCAGGTGAAGATGACCTTCACTTCGTGGAAGCGCGTAAAAATGCGGATCTTCAATCGTTCCTCGAATTCTCGAAAATTCACACGTATACGGTCACACGCCACAATGGGATGATCGAGTATCGCTTCACGAACTTGCGTTATTTCGCGAAAGATATCTATCCGTTCGTCGCCGTCGTCATCGTCGACGAAGAATCGAATGAAGTGTTGTCTTCATTCACTGGCTGGGTGTTCAGTGAAGAGAGCTTGCAAAAGAAATTGGCCTACGAACAGTAAAAAGTCGCTCACAGGAGCGACTTTTTTTTATGCCTCTGACTCCGTGAACTGGAGCTCAAAGTCAAATTTGACTTTTTTATCGACGAGAACGCCACCCGCTTCGAGCGCCTGGTTCCACGTCAATCCGTAATCTTCCCGGTTGATCGACCCGTCCCCGGTAAAGGCGTGTTTCATGTTGCCCCACGGATCTTTCGCGCTTCCCTCGTACTCGACTTCGAACGTCTCTTCCCGGGTCGTCCCACGAATCGTCAAATTCCCGGTCAATTCAAATTCACCGCCACCTTTTGAGCGGAACGATGTTGACTCGAACACGATGTCCTCGTGCTGCTCCACATCGAAGAAGTCTCCAGACCGTAAATGGTTGTCACGGTCACTGTTGTTCGTATCGATTGATGCCGCCTTAATCATCACCTTCACGCTTGCGTTCGCGAGATCATCGGGTTGCCCGTTCGCCACGACCTGAAAATCTTTGAACTCTCCTTTTACTTTCGAAATCATCATATGCTTGACCGTAAAGTTGATGGTACTGTGTGCTGGATCGACTTGATATGTTTTTGCCATGAATCCGTCCACTCCTTCGATTTGAAATTGATACTAATATGATGTTTACCACAAATCTTGACTTCAAAACATATCAATTCAAATGTGACAAATTATTGTCGAAAAATTTTGACTTTTATCACACCGACCCATTACGATGAAAAAAGGGAGCTGTTGACTTACAGTAAAATGTAAGCGCATACATAGGAACCCTATACTTTACGGAAAAGGGAGGAACGACCATGATTTATGAAGTCCCAAACTCGACAGGCACGAAAGTTCACTTTAAAGACCGCTATGAGAACTACATCAATGGAAAGTGGACCGCGCCTGCAGGGGGAGAATATTTTGAGAACACCTCTCCGGTAAATGGTAAAGTTTTATGCGAAGTCGCCCGCTCGACGAAAGAAGATGTTGAACTCTCCTTGGATTCGGCCCATGCCGCCAAAGACGCCTGGGGCAAAACGTCGGTCACCGAACGTTCTGTCATTTTAAATAAGATCGCCGATCGTATGGAAGCGAACCTTGAGATGCTCGCCTACGCTGAGACGTGGGAGAACGGGAAAGCCGTCCGCGAGACGCTCAACGCCGACCTCCCGCTCGCCATCGATCACTTCCGCTATTTTGCGGGCGTCATCCGGTCACAGGAAGGCGGTATCAGTGAACTCGACAACGACACGGTCGCTTATCATTTCAATGAACCGCTCGGTGTCGTCGCCCAAATCATCCCATGGAACTTCCCGATTTTGATGGCGGTTTGGAAAGTCGCGCCGGCCCTTGCTGCTGGAAACTGTATCGTGTTGAAACCAGCTGAACAGACGCCTGCATCCATCATGGTGCTCATGGAATTGATTGAAGACTTGCTCCCGCCAGGCGTGTTGAATATCGTCAACGGGTTCGGACTCGAGGCCGGCAAACCGCTCGCGTCGAGCGACCGCGTCGATAAGGTCGCGTTCACGGGTGAGACGACGACAGGTCGACTCATCATGCAGTATGCCTCACAAAACATCATCCCGGTCACGCTCGAACTCGGCGGCAAATCGCCGAACATCTTCTTTGCCGACATCATGGACGCCGATGATGATTTCTTTGACAAGTCGATCGAAGGACTCGTCATGTTCGCCTTGAACCAAGGCGAGGTATGCACGTGCCCATCACGCGCGCTCATCCACGAGTCGATTTATGAGCCATTCATGGAACGCGTCCTCGAACGGGTCAAAGCGATCAAACTCGGAAATCCGCTCGACCCTGACGTCATGATGGGTGCCCAAGCCTCAAATGAGCAGATGGAAAAAATCTTGTCGTATTTGGAGATTGGAAAGTCGGAAGGCGCGGAATGCCTCATCGGCGGTGAGCGCAACATGATGGACGGCGAACTCGCTGACGGTTATTATGTGCAGCCGACCATCTTCAAAGGCCATAACAAGATGCGTATCTTCCAAGAAGAGATTTTCGGACCGGTCTTGTCGGTGACGACGTTCAAGGACGATGCCGAGGCGCTCGCCATCGCGAATGACACGTTATATGGACTCGGCGCCGGCGTTTGGACCCGTGACATGAATCGGGCTTACCGGTTCGGTCGCGAGATTCAAGCGGGTCGCGTCTGGATTAACTGCTATCACCAATATCCGGCCCATGCCGCGTTCGGTGGATACAAAATGTCTGGGATTGGCCGCGAGAACCATAAGATGATGCTCAACCATTATCAACGGACAAAAAACATGCTCGTCAGCTATAGCGAACAAAAACTCGGGTTCTTCTGAGATGGTGAACCGCGTCGAGGCCACCCCCGCCACGCTCGCGCTCCTCGAACAGCTGAAACGAAAACATGGACCGCTCTTGTTTCACCAGTCGGGCGGTTGTTGTGACGGGAGCTCCCCGATGTGTTTCCCGCAAGACGAGTTCATGATCGGGGATCATGACGTCCTGCTCGGCGAAATCGGCGGTTGTCCATTTTATATGCACGAGAAGCAATACGATTATTGGAAACACACCCAGCTCATCATCGACGTCGTCGAGGGCCGGGGCGGCATGTTCTCGGTCGAGGGCGTCGAAGGAAAACGGTTTTTAAGCCGTTCCCGCGTGTTCACGGACGAAGAAAGGGCCAAATTGCAACAATCATTATTGTCTTTGGACCAGTCATCTTAACAGATGACTGGCTTTTTCATCTTTCACTTTCATTTTTCAATTTCTAATTTCCAATTCCATCCAAACTTGACTCTATCGTTTCTCTTTATCTTGTATAGTGAATCTAGACAAGAAGGGAGCATCAGGATGAGCCAATTATTGAATGAAGTACTTGGAAGTCTATTCGTCGCATTACTCAGTTTTGCCGTCCCACTGTTTTTGATTTGCGGAACAATCGTTTACACGAAGGTAAAACGATATAAACAAAGCCAATATTATGTACAGACCGGACATCGTTACACGAAAGTCCTGCAAGATACCGGATTATATGGGGAGTATCGTTGCGTCGCTGAAATCGAAGCGCGCCGGCTTGCCCCACTCATTTTGACAAATTTGTATTTGCCTCATCCGACAAAACGAGATCGGACGACTGAAATCGATGTTCTGTTTATCGATGAGAGCGGCGTGCACGTCATCGAGTCGAAAAATTATAGCGGTTGGATCTTCGGTCGGGAGCAAGAACAGCAATGGACACAAACTTTATCCAATCGAAAGAAGTTCAAATTCTATAATCCGGTTAAACAAAACGAGCTCCATATGCGGGCGATCGAACAACTGCTCGGTCTCGACCGCAGTTGTTTGCACTCGTGGATCGTCTTCAGTGACCGTTCCACATTGAAACGAGTGGAGTCGTCGAGCGTTCCGGTGTTGAATCGAAAAGCATGGGCCAAACAAATGACGGACTCCGTTGAGTCTCGATTGTCGGCGGCCGAACGAATCAACTTATACGAACAACTTCGTCCCTATATGCACGTTAGCGATGAAGTCAAGGCAGCACACATCGATGCCATTCAACAGACAAAATCCCCCATCGGCTAATATTCCCGCCCCATCCAAAAAAGTCCCGCTCACGGTGAGCGGGACTCCTTTTATTTACTTTGCATTTTAAAGCGCAAGTAGAGTTCGTTGTAGTACGCGTTCATGCGTTTGCCTAAATTCTCATACACTTCGAGCTCATCTGTCACGTCTTTTGACGGATAAAAACGTTCGTCTGACGTCACTTCTTCATCTAAGAATTCAAGTGCCGCTTCGTTCGGTGTCGAATAGCCGACATAGTCGGTATTGCGGGCCGCGATTTCCGCGTCAAGCATGAAGTCGATGAACTGGTGCGCGCCTTCGACGTTTTTCGATGTGTTCGGGATGACGAGGTTGTCGAACCAGAGATTCGTCCCTTCTTCCGGGATCACGTACGTCAACTCTTCGTTCTCGTACATGATTTCGGAGGCGTCACCTGACCAGACGACGGCCGCGGCCGCTTCGCGATTGGCCATGAGCATCTTGATTTCATCGCCGACGATCGCTTTGATGTTCGGCCAGAGCGTCTCGAGCTTTTTCTCCGCCTCGAGCAACTCGTCTTTGTCCGTCGTGTTGAGCGAGTAACCGAGCGAGTTCAGACCGAAGCCCATCACCTCACGAGTCCCGTCTGCGAGCAAGATGTCATTCTCGAGCGGCATGTCCCATAGGTCGTTCCATGACGTAATCTCACCGTCGACGAGCTCAGGGTTGTACACGATACCGACCGTTCCCCAGAAGTAAGGGACCGAGTACGTGTTACCCGGATCGAACGACTTGTCGAGGAAACGTGGGTCAATGTTATCGAAGTTCTCGAGCTTGTCATAATCGATCGGCAAGAGCAGGTCCTCTTCGATCATTTTACTGATGGCGTAATCCGACGGGACCGCAATGTCGAACGCCGTACCGCCTTGCTCGATTTTCGTGAGCATCGCCTCGTTCGAGTCGAACGTCTGATAGATGACTTTCAAGCCCGTCTCTTCCTCGAACTCTCCAATCAAGTCTTCATCGATATAATCGCCCCAGTTGTAGACGACGAGCGTGTTATCGCCGCCGAACCCTTGCGCCATATTGATTTGATACACCCAGAGCAAGAGGCCGAAACTGACGACGACCGGTACCGTCAACATGATGACCAATTTTTTCATCGTCTTACCTCCTTCGCTTTACCACCGCGTTGGGCAAGTACATAATACCCAAGGACGAGAATGAGTGTGAACAAGAACAAGATGGCTGACAAGGCGTTAATTTCGAGCGAGATACCTTGGCGAGCCCGTGAGTAGACTTCGACGGCAAGTGTCGTAAAGCCGTTGCCGGTCACGAAGAACGTGACGGCAAAGTCATCGAGCGAATACGTGAGCGCCGTGAAGAACCCGGCGAAGATGCCCGGTGTGATATACGGCAAGATGACTTTCGTCAACACGTCCCACGTGCTCGCGCCGAGGTCACGCGACGCATCGATGAGCGTCGGGCTCATCTCTTGCAGCTTCGGCAAGACCAAGATGACGACAATCGGTACCGAGAAGGCGATGTGCGCCAATAGCACCGAGTAAAAGCCGAGCTGAATCCCGAGCATCGTGAACAGGATGAGGAACGAGGCCCCGATGATGACGTCCGGGCTGACGATCAACACGTTGTTGAGTGATAAGAGCGACGTCTTCGTGAAGCGTTGTCGCGCCGTATAGATAGCGAGCGCCCCGATGACGCCGAGCACGGTCGAGATCGTCGCCGACAGCAGAGCGATGACGATCGTGTTCAAGACGATGACGAGCAGGCGTGTGTCGGTAAAGAGCGACTTGTACCAGTCGAGCGTGAAGCCTTCAAAGTTACTCATCGTCCCGCCACTGTTGAACGAGTAGACGACCAAGTAGATGATTGGTGCGTAGAGGATGAAGAACACCGCCATCAAATAGAGGTTGGCTAATTTAAATTTTTTCGGTTTCATCGACGCACCGCTCCTTTCGCGCCCCAGTCACGCGTGATGACCATGACGAGGACCATCGCCAAAATCAAGAACACGGCAATCGTCGAGCCCATGCCCCAGTTTTGCGTGACGAGGAATTGTTGTTCAATCGCCGTCCCGAGCGTGATGACTCGGTTTCCGGCGATGAGTCGGGTGATCATGAACAGTGACAATGCCGGGATAAAGACGATTTGAATCCCTGACTTCACGCCGTCGAGCGTGAGCGGGAAGATGACCCGGCGGAATGTCGTCCAGTTCGAGGCCCCGAGGTCACGCGACGCATAGACGAGCGACGGCGGGAGCTTTTCAATGGCGTTATAAATCGGCAAGATCATGAATGGGATGAAGATGTACACCGACACGAACACGAAACTAAAATCCGTGAACAAAATCTGCTGTGTCCCGATGCCAATCGCCTCTAAAAATTGGTTCGTGATGCCATACGTCCCGAAGATGCCGAGGAATGCATAGGCTTTAAGCAATAAGTTTATCCATGATGGCAAAATGATGAGCAAAAGCCAAAGTTGCTTATGCTTTGTCTTCGTCAATAAATAGGCGGTCGGATACCCGATCAACAGCGAGAAGAACGTGATCAAGAACGCATACCAGAAGGAAGACAACGTCATCGTCAAATACGTCGACGTGAAGAACATCTGATAGTTCTCTAAACTCAAGTTCCCTTCGATATCAAAAAACGAGTAGTAGACGACGAGCAGGAGCGGCGCGATGACGAACAGCGCGATCCATAACCAATAGGTCGTCAAATAGACCGTCTTCGCGGTTTGACTAGTTTGATTCATGAGCGACCTCCTCATAGGACTCGAGACGACGGTCGAACTCTTCCTCCGTCTCCCCTAAGCGCATGACGTGAATCGCCTCGTCATCGAACGTGAGGCCGATTTTTGAGCCGACGACCGATTTTTTCGTTGAATGGACGAGCCATTCGTTCCCTTCTTGGTCATAGCAGCAAATCTCATAGTGGACGCCGCGGAACAGTTGCGAATCGACGTCGACGACGAGTTTCGCCGAGTCGACCGACGTCATCTCCAAATCTTCCGGACGGATGATGACTTCGACTTTTTCATTGCGATCAAACCCTTGGTCGACACAATCGAACGTCTTCCCGGCGAACGTGACAATGTTATCTTCTGGCATGACGCCCGGTACGATATTCGACTCTCCGATAAAATCAGCGACGAAACGGTTGATCGGCTCGTCGTAAATGTCGGTCGGTGTCCCGCTTTGGACGATCTTTCCGTTATTCATGACGAAAATCTCATCCGACATGGCGAGCGCTTCTTCTTGGTCGTGCGTGACAAAGATGAACGTGATGCCGAGACGCTGTTGCAATTCACGAAGCTCATATTGCATCTCGGTCCGGAGCTTCAAATCGAGCGCCGAGAGCGGCTCATCGAGCAAGATGACTTCCGGTTCGTTGACGATGGCACGGGCGATGGCGACACGCTGTCGTTGCCCGCCTGACATCTCATCGATTTCACGTGACTCGTACCCTTTCAAGTTAACGAATTTGAGCGCCTGTTCGACTTTCGTCTTCACGTCCGCTTCTTTCATCTTTTTGATGCGCAGACCGAATGCGACATTCTCGAACACGTTCAAGTGCGGGAAGAGCGCATAGTCTTGAAACACAGTGTTCACTTGACGTTTGTTCGCTGGGACGTCGTTAATGCGCTTCCCGTTGAACTGGATATCGCCTTCTGTCGCATCCGTGAAACCTGCGATCAGACGCAAAATCGTCGTCTTCCCACAGCCAGACGGTCCGAGCAACGTGTAGAACTTCCCTTTCTCAATCTCGAAGCTGATGTTTTCTAAGACGACGGTGTCATCGTAACGCTTCGACACATTGTCAAAGCGAATAATCGTTTCTGGGTTCATTTCAGTTCCTCCCTTATAAATATGAATGGGTCGCGACGATTAAACATTCACTCTCGCCGTCATAGTCGTTGACGAGTTGATGCGAATCGGAGGCGACATAATATAACGTTTCTCCGGCTTTTGCGAAGTATGTGTGGTGGCCGAGCTTGAGAGCGACCCGCCCTGACAGGACGTAGACGAACGTCTCCGAACGGGAAGGCTCGTAACGCTTGAATTCCCCATGTTTGGAGAACGTCAGCAAAATCGGTTCCATCTCTTTTTCGTTCGATTCCGGGATGAGCCATTCGGTCCGGTATTTCCGTTCCTCATCGGCATACACGGTCCGGTCGTCTGCGGTATAGCTCACTTTTTGAAACATCTCTTCATCGAAGAACTCTTTCGGTGAGCAACCGAGCACTTCCAACAAATCGAATAGCGTCTCAAGCGAAGGTGAACTCAAATCACGCTCGATTTGAGAGATATAGCCTTTACTCAAATCTGTGCGCTCGGCCAACTCTTCTTGCGTCAACCCTTTCTTGACGCGGAGCCGCTTGATCTTTTGACCGACTTCCAAGTCACAATCCCTCCTTTCGGCTTTGAATCAAGTTTAGTGAAAGATGATTCCAACTAAAGAAAGTTTATAAATACTTAACTACAAAGCGAACTAATAGCGACCTTTATTATAACGGATTATGTGCGGTTTGCAAGTAAAAAAACCACGCCGATTGCGGCGTGATTTTAATGGATGTCGCGCTTTGACATCAAGTGTTTGAACTTCTCATTTTTCGTTTGGAACAAATGGAGCTGGGGCCCGTACGCATCGATTTGTTGCACGACGTATTGGAACGATTTTGCTTCCCCAGGATACGGTTCGCCAGCACGGGCGAGCGTCGTCTCAAAATCCTCCCACAGCACTTCGACCCACGTCAACGCCTCGAGCTCGCTCAAGACATCGTTCTTCTGTTTCAAGATTTCGGCCAAGCGCTCGTATTGTTCGGTCCGGTTCATACTTTCACCTCCGACAGCTCCGAGAGCGGAATCGCATGTTCAGCCGTCTCCCCTTCGAACGTCCCCCAGCCCATGACGCCGTTCACAAATTTCAATCGGAACGGACGGTCATTATAGTTGACGATGTACGTCGTCCCCGGCTTGAACGATTTCGGGTCAATCAAATAACTCTCGGCAATCGCGATGCGTCGCAAGACGACCTCGATTTCACTGACCATGCCCATCTGTTCGGCTTTCCGCTTCCGTTCATGGAGCGCTCGAATCTCTTGTTCGAGCTCGTATTTCGATAAATCACTCAATCGTTTTTCCATTTCGCTCACCTCTCTTGTAGCGTATCAGATTTTTCGCGGAAAAGAAAAAGGCGAAACTGAAACGATGTTCAGTTCGCCTTGAAGTTGTAGAGCGGTTTGATGACTTGATTGATGGTGACAGCCGGCTCGATATAACGGACGATTTCCTTCATCGACTTATAGACGAACGGTGACTCGTCAATCGTCGATGGTCGGACCGAAGTTGACCAGACATCCGCCATCGACTTTTTAAATTCGTTGAAGTCGACGCGTTTTCGCGCGGCCGAGCGCGACATGACGCGACCCGCACCGTGTGGTCCCGAGAAGTTCCAGTCCGGGTTCCCCTTGCCGGTACAGATGAGCGAGCCGTCGCGCATGTTCATCGGAATGATGACCCGCTCGCCGTCCCGCGCCGAGATCGCCCCTTTCCGAAGCATCATCGCGTCGTGGTCGATGTAGTTGTGGACCGTATCGAATTGATCGACCACGTTCCAGTTCATCGCCTCGACGATGACGTCGGTCATGGCAAGGCGGTTGGCGGCCGCATATTGCTGTGCGATGCGCACGTCGTGCATGTAGTCTTCCATCGCTTCCCCTTCGACGTAGGCGAGGTCGCGGAAACGTTTCCGTGCCTCGCGCTCCGTCTCGAGATAGGCCGAGATGTCTTGCTGCCGCCCCGTTGCCTTCATCCGTTCAATCTCGTCTTGAATGTCGACGGTCTTCATCATGTGCTCGACCGCCAACTGTTGATAATGGTCAGCGATTTGGACACCGAGGTGGCGTGAGCCGGAGTGGATGACAAGAAACGTGCGTCCGGCTTCGTCCCGATTCACTTCGATGAAATGATTGCCCGAACCGAGCGTGCCGACCGAGCGGAGGGCCCGGTCGAGCTTATACGGCGCCCGCACATCCTCGAGCGGGAGCTCAGACGCGTAAGAGTGTGCTGTATCCCGGATGTTCATCCCGCTCGGTACAAATTGGCGGATGACGTCGTCGAGCCGTTGAAAGTCGATGCGCTTTACCTTGATTTCCGTACAGAGCATGCCACACCCAAGGTCGACGCCGACGAGGTTCGGCACGACCTTGTCGTGAATCGTCATCGTCGTCCCGACGACCGATCCTTTGCCGGCATGCATGTCCGGCATGATTCGAATCGAGGCGCCTCGCGTGAACGGTTGATCGACAAGTGTTTGGATTTGGGCCCGCGTCGTATCGTCAATCCGTTCATTGAACACTTTGGCCCGGTTATGCTTTCCGATAATCTCCATAAGACCTCCTCAACTGATGGCTTGTTGTTTACTTTGCAACTCATGCATCCGGGCGTAGACCCCGCCATCAGCGATGAGTGATTGATGGTTGCCTCGCTCGATGATGTGACCGTGATCGAGGACGAGGATTTGGTCCGCTTCCCGTATCGTCGAGAGACGGTGCGCGATGACGAACGTCGTCCGCCCGTATGTGAGCGTCTTGAGCGCGTCTTGGATGAGCGCTTCTGTCTCCGAATCGACACTTGCCGTCGCCTCATCTAAGACAAGGATGGCTGGGTCGAAGACGAGGGCACGGGCGAAACTGATCAACTGGCGCTCTCCGCTCGAGAGCGAGGCGCCGCGTTCGATGACCGGCTCGTCTATTCCATGTGGCAACTGTTTGACGAATCGATCGGCTCCGACCGCCGTCAACGCTTGCCAAATCCGCTCGTCCGAGATCGTCTCGTCACCGAGCGTCACGTTCGTCCGAATCGAACCCGTGAACAAGAACGGGTCTTGGAGCACGATACCGAGATGGGCGCGTACGGCTTGCGTCGGCAGTTTCGTCACGTCCATGCCATCAATGTTGAGCGTTCCTTCTGACGGGTCATAAAAACGCATGAGCAGGTTCATGATCGAACTCTTGCCGCTGCCCGTATGACCGACGAGCGCCACCGTCTCACCCGGTGCCGCATGGATGTCGATGTGTTGAAGCACCGGTTTCCCGGCCTCATAGCTGAACGACACGTCCTCGAAGGCGACCTCGCCTTTAAAGCGTGCAATCCGTTCCGTGGACACGTCTTCCCCTTTCTCGTCGAGCAACTGGAACATCCGGTCTGCCGAGACGAGCGCTTGTTGGAGCGGGGACAGTTGGTTCATGATTTGTGTGACCGGCTCAAAGATCCGTGACACGTAATCGATATAGGCGTATAAAATCCCGAGCGTGAGCACGCTGCCCGTTCCAAGCGTCTGCGCACCGACGACCCAGATGAGTAAGGCGAGCGCCATGTTGCGGAAGAAGTTGACCAAGTTGTGCGACATGAGCGCATCCAGTTTGAGCAGTTTCCGTCTCGTTTGGAAGTTGTCGCTGTTTTTCTCGTTGAACTCGTCATAGACGAGATTTTCTTTGACGTACGACTGAATGATCGGCATCGTCTGGATGCTCTCATTCAATTGGGCGTTCATATCCGCGACGAGGGCACGGACACGGAAGTTGTTTCGGGTCGACAGGCGTTGGAACAGCTTAATCCAGACGATGACGACCGGGATGATGATGAGCGAGACGAGACCGAGGCGCACGTCCAAGAAGAACATGGCGATCAGGACACCAATCATCATGACGACGCTTTGGAAGACGCGTGCGAGCACGCCCAAATATAGGTCGCGAATCGTCTCAGTGTCATTCGTGACGCGGCTGACGATTTTCCCGATCGGTGTCTGGTCAAAGTAGCGGACCGGAATCGTCTGCAAATGTCGTATGACGTCGAGTCGCATCGTCTTGACAATCTTATGGGCCGATCGCTGGAGGAGCATCTGTTGCCCCCAGTTCAAACCGGCCGCGATAAGAAGCAAGACGACGTACAAGGCAGATAACATAAGCACGGCCTGAAGATCCGTCTCATAAAATTGAAACACATCGGTCGAGGAGAGCGGCACGATATTGTCGTACGTCGCTGATTCCTCGCTCCGTGTGATGGTGAGGACGCCGTCTTCGACTTCACGTACCCCACCACTCATGACAGCGTCTGGGACGAGATAGTATCCGTCCGTCGTCTGAACGATCGAGACAGGTCGGACGACGGTCTCTCCGTCGAGCCGTGTCTCTTTTTCATAGGAGTTGCCGTCAAAGTCGACACTCCCGCCTGACTCGACTTGAACCCAATCGCGCTCGATGGCGACGATATGGTCGTCGATGATAATTTTGGCGATATACGGTCCGGCTAGTTCGGCCCCGACCGCTAAAAATAGTAAGGTCAAACCGAGGAAAATCGAGTGTCTCACTTGTTTGGCATAGCCGACGAGTGAACGGATCGTTTTTTTCCTGCGGACTGGATCTAATTCGTATTGATCGATCATGAGAGATTCCCCCTTTCCCGGATTACTCCGACTCTCCTTGTCGAACGTATTGTTCATAATACCAACCGCGTCGTTCCATCAGTTGGTCATGTGTGCCCCGCTCTGTGACGCGACCGTCTTGCAACACAAGAATCTGGTCGGCATGGGCGACAGCGGACAGGCGGTGCGCGACGATGAACGTCGTCTGTTCGGCCCGGCTCGTCCGGACCGAATCGATGATGCGTGCTTCCGTCTTGGCGTCGACCGCTGAAAGCGAATCGTCGAGCAAGAGGATCTCTGGGTCTTTCAAGAGAGCGCGGGCAATCGAGAGCCGTTGTTTCTGGCCACCCGAGAGCATGACCCCTTGTTCCCCGACGACCGTGTCGAGACCGTTCTCTAAATGCTCGATATCGGTATCGAACGCCGCAAGTCGAATCGCCGTCTCGAGGTCTTGTGCTGTCGCATCGTTTGAGCCGAACAAGATATTGTCACGGACCGTTTTCGAGAACAGCAAATGTTCTTGCGAGACGTAACCGCTCCAACCGCGCACGGTATCGAGTTTGATGTCGTGAATCGGGACCCCGTTGACGAGTAGCGAGTCATCGATCGGATACTCGCGGAGCATTTGACGCAATAGCGTCGTCTTCCCGGCCCCGGTCGGTCCGACGATGCCGATCGTCTCGCCACGCGACACGTGCAAGACGATGTCTTCAAGCGAGGCTCGGGTCGATCCTGGATATTGGAACGATAGTGATTTGAACGTGATTTTCTCCGGGACGCCGACTTCGACCGTGCCGGTCGAGACGACGTCCGGTGTCTCGTTCATCGTCGCCTCGATTCGTTCAAGGCTGGCCGTCCCCCGTTGCACGACGTTGATCAGTTCCCCGAACGCGTACATCGGCCAAATGAGCATCCCGAGATAGATGTTGAACGAGACGAGCTGTCCGAGTGTGATGTCGTTCGTGAACACGAGATACGTTCCGAACGACAAACCGATCAAATAGCTCAAGCCGACGAGCAGTTTAATGACCGGTTCGAACAAGACGTCGATTTTCGCGACGTGCATGTTTTTCGCCATCACGTCGTCGGTGATCGTGTCGAATTTCTTCGTGTCCGCCTCTTCTTGGACGAACGAACGGACGACCCGAAGGCCTGAAATCGATTCGACGACTTGGTCGTTCATCACGCCGAACGCGTCCTGTGCCGCTGTGAAGCGAGCATGGATTTGGCGACCAAGCTTATTCATCGACCAGGCGAGGAGCGGCATCGGCAGGAGTGCCGCAAGCGTCAACTTCCAATCGATGAACACTCCCATAATCGTGAGGGCGATAAGCGTCATATTGAACGAATCGACGAGCGTCATGACGCCGAATCCGGCCGTCCGTTCCACCGCCTTCAAATCGTTCGTCGCGAGTGCCATCAAATCCCCGGTGCGGTGCTGTTGATAAAAGCGCGGTGTCTGCCGGAGCAGATGCCTGAAGAAACGGGCTCGCAATTTTTTCTCGAGCAGGAACGCCGTCCCAAACAGACGGGCGATCCATACATACGAAAGGACGTATGATAAAACCATGATACTGAGCAATGACCCGACGATGAGGACGAGTCGCTCTGTCGTCAAGCTGCCTTCGCGGATTGCATCAATCGCTTGCCCGATAATCCACGGCGGGAGCATATCGACGATCCCGGTGATAACCAACAAGATGATGGCGACGATATACGTCCGCTTCTGTCTTTTAATAAACCAATCTAGTTGTTTAATCAGTTTCATGACTGATTCCCCCTTCCGTCCTTTCCGCGCACGCAAAAAAAGCGCACGTCACCTGATTGTGCAACCAATCGGATGAAGTACGCTTCTGAGTCTTCAGTCTTTTGCATGGTCAGGGAAAGGACACTACCCCTATCCAGCTGCAAAATTACGCAGTCAAATACGAGTAGCCATATGATGTTGTGTGTGTGCATTGTAGTGTTGGGATGTACTTCATCATGCTGGCTCCTCTCTGTTCATAGTTTGAAAATCTACTAAAACCTTAGCAGACTGTTCAGAAAATTGTCAATATTATTGTCGTAAATAATTTGTAACTTTTTTACAAGAAGAAGGTGGCGAGCATCAAGCCAACAAGACCTGTCGCCGTCACGTAGTAAATCATCGGCATGAGCGTATAGCGAATGATCGTTCCTTCTTTCCCAAGAAGACCTGCGACCGAGGCGACCGCGACGACGTTCAAGACACAAATCATGTTACCGGCGTTGGCTCCTGCCATCTGCATCGATAACGCGAGCGTCTCGTTCAAACCAACGGATTCGGCAACATTCGTCGTCAAACTTGAGAACATCATGTTTGAGAACGTGGCCGATCCGGAAACGAAGGCGCCGAGCGCCCCAATCCATGGTGCGACGAGCGGCCAGACACCGCCGAACGTATCGGCTGCAGCCGTGGCGAGTTCGACCGGCATCGAAGCCAGCCCAGCTCCACCATTTTCTGAGTGAATGAAGATTCGAACCATCGGCACTGACGCAGCGAGCGTGATGGCCGTCCCGACGACACCGAGCGTCGTCGCTTTAAAGACCGAAGTCACTTGTGACCAACTCATGTTGTGGAGGAAGAATGTCGCAATCATCGTCAAGATGAACATGAACCCTGGCGAATAGAACGGTTCCCACGACGTCGAGATTCCTTCGACCCCGATGATGTTTGGCAAGTCAATGCGGACACTGCGTGCCAATTCATTCAAGAATGGCACGGTCCGTGTCAACACGAGGAAAATCGTCAAAATCAAATATGGCGCCCACGCCTTCCACTGCGGAAGTTCACGTTTGCCTTTACCGACAGACGGCTTCTCAAGCGGCTGCTCGATCTCATCGGCATAACCGTCGAACGTCCACACCCGTTTTGGCATGAGGATCCCTTTGCGTGCCATTGTGACGAGGATGACGAGACCCGTCAACCCGCCGAGCATGCCCCCGAATTCAAATCCGAGGATGAGTGTCCAAATGTAGGCCGGGATACTGTAAACGAGTGCTGCGATAATGGCAATCGGGAACACTTCGAGCGCCGGCTTGATTGACTTCTCTTTGCTAAAGAATCGGGTCAGCATCAAAATCAAGATAAACGGAATCAACAAACCGACGAACATGTCGATGAGTACCGTCTGTAAGACGACGCTTGTCAAAAACTCGATCGTTTCCGGTTGATTGACGTCAAGCGACAGCCCGTTCCCAATTCCGATTAAAGCTGGTGTGCCGACCGCACCAAACGTGACCGCCGAGACGTCGGCCGATAAAGCGATGACGACCGCTGCAATCGGCGGGAAGCCGAGGGCGATCAACAGTGGCGCCGCAACCGTAGCTGGTGTCCCGAAGCCCGAAGCACCTTCGATGAATGAGACGAACAACCAGCCGACGATGAGCACTTGAATCCGGGGGTCCGGTGTGATGTTAACGAATCCAGAGCGAATCGCGTTCATACCGCCGCCCTCTTTCATCGTATTCATCATCCCAATCGCACCGTACACAATCCAGACCGTCGTGACGGCGATCACGAGTCCTTGTAACGTCGCCGCCATAATCCGTGTCGCATCGAGTTGCCAGACGAAGAACGCCAGTCCTGCCGTCAATACGAGCGAGAGCGGCATCGCGACCGACGCCGGTAAACGCATAATGACCAATAATACGAGCACTGCCACAATCGGCATGAGTGCTGTAATCCATTCAAAAATCGTCAATGTAGACCCACCTTTTCAGATTTTTCCCCTACCGTAAATGAATCTCCCGTTATGACTCTTGTTCAGCGAGTCGATCTAAAGCCCGATCAATCACCTCATATGGAAAACCTTTGCGTCGAAGCTGCATCTTCATCCGCTGTTTCCGCTCATATGGGGCATATCCACTGAACTTCCGATTTAATTTTTCCGCCTGTGTCAAACAAGCCGAAAGTTCAACGTCCTCATCCTCGTTCTCCCAAAACGTGAGAATCGCCTCTGAAATGATATCAAACGTAAATCCCCTTTGCATTAGGGTTTGTTGAATTCTTTGTTGCACTTCTGTGGCAGAACGGCGATTTGTTTCCATTTGTTTCCGATTTACGAATTTTCCGGCCTTTTCAAGCTGGTCTTCGTGTGAAATTGCGCCGATGACTTCTTCAATGATGTCAGCGTCGATTCGGAGCTGGGTGAGTTCTCGTTTGATTTTGATCGGTCCGCTCGGACTCGTATTGAACTTCGTCTGGGTGTAGGCTTTGGCAAATTCAGCATCGTTCAAGTAGCGCTGTTCGATTAATCGCTCGATGACGCGCTTGATGGCTGCCTCATCTATCTCTTTCTTCACGAGGTAGTCACGCACCTCTGAAACGGCACGCATCCGGTACGATAAATAATTGACGGCCGCTTTATATGCTTTTTGTTCTTCTTCGGCTTGAAGGACGTCACGGACGAAGTCGTCTCCGAGCTCCATCCCTTTCGTCAATTCATATTTGATGAAGACGTCGAGGTCGATGGCGAACGCAAACTCCTCACGCCCGTCCTTCTCGACGTACACGTTGAGCCGGTCTTTATTTTTCTTCTGGGTCGTAAACTTGGCAATTTTCACGAAATCCCTCCATTTCCTGCTTCTAACATATCACGTTCCCCTTTCTAGCAGGATTTTTGATAAGTTAGAAGAAAGGGTATTCACAATACGAACGGTCCGCTTTCTTTATGGAACCCATACCCGTTTTGAAATCGCTTCAATATACTGGAGGGAGACTTATGAAAATTGCAATCACCGGCGGAACCGGACTAATCGGTCGCCCGCTCGTCCGCGCGCTCGCCGAGGCCGGACATCAAGTCGTCGTATTGACGCGCCGCCCGCGCCCGCGACAAGGAGGGATCTCGTTCGTTGAATGGTTGACGCCTGACAGCCATCCTGAGTCCGAGTTGCAAGACGTCGACGCCTTCATCCATTTGGCTGGCGCCTCCATCAACGATGGACGCTGGACACATAAACAGAAACAAGCCATTCTTCAAAGCCGAATCGACGGGACGAAAGAAGTCGTCCGCATCATTAAAAATATGAAACGCAAGCCGAGCGTCGTCATCAGCGGGTCCGCCATCGGGATATACGGTGAAGATCGATCCATCACGTATTCGGAAGCGACACCGCTCCCCGACCGGACCAACTTTTTAGGCAACGTCTGCGTGTTGTGGGAGAAAGAGGCTGCCCCGATCAAAGACATGGGAATTCGCCTCGTCACGATGCGGACCGGTGTCGTCTTATCGAATGACGGCGGTGCCTTCCCGCTCATGAAACTGCCGTACACGCTCGGTGTCGGAGGACGGCTCGGCTCAGGACAGCAATGGGTACCGTGGATTCATTTGGACGACCTCGTTCGCCTGTTTGTCCATATCATCGAGACGACTTCCATCGAAGGCCCCGTCAACGGCACGGCACCGACGCCCGTCACGATGAATGAGTTTGGAAAAACGCTCGGACGCGTGATGCATCGCCCGCATTGGGCACCTGCCCCAGCACCGCTCCTCAAGCTCGCGCTCGGAGAGAAGAGTGTCATCGTCCTTGAAGGGGCGAAAGTCGTCCCGACGAAAGCACTCAATCACGGTTTCCGCTTCCGTTACGAAACGTTAGAACCCGCTTTGAAACAACTACTTCATTTGATTTGAAAGGAGCTAGCACGTGAGTAATTTGTTAATTCGTAACGCCCACATTTATCCAATCACTGCCCCACATTTTTACGGAGATTTGCGCGTCAAGGACGGCAAAATCATTGAAATGGCAGACTTGCTGGACCCGCTCGACGGAGAAACGGTCATCGAAGCCGAAGGCAACTTCTTGTTCCCAGGGTTTATCGATGCCCATACCCACCTCGGACTGTATGACGAAGGGACAGGTTCAGTCGGAAACGATGCAAACGAGACCGTCGAGGCGATGACGCCGCACGCTCGGGCCATCGACGGCGTCTATCCGCTCGATGAAGGGTTTCAAGAGGCGCTCATGGCCGGAGTCACTGCCGTTCAAGTCATGCCTGGCAGTATGAACGTCATCGGCGGGGTGACGAGTGTCATTAAAACGCACGGCCGCTTCATCGAGGACATGGTACTTCGGCGTTATGCCGGTCTCAAACTCGCCCTCGGGGAGAACCCGAAGCGTGTCCACAGTATGGGGAGATCCGGCGAGTTGACCCGCATGGGGATCATGGGGTTGTTGCGTGAAGCGTTCCGGACCGTCGACTCGACGAAGACGATCGGCACGTTTGGCAGCCAGATGATTCAACTCGCCCTTGACCGCAAGATGCCAATCCGGGTCCACGCCCACCGCGCCGACGATATTTTATCGGTCGTCCGCTTCGCGCAAGAGTTCGACCTCGATTATCGGATCGAGCACTGTACGGAAGGACATCTCGTCGCTGAAAAGTTACGCGAACTCGGTGTCAAACATGTCACCGTCGGTCCGACGTTCACACGTAAATCGAAAATTGAGCTCCAGAACAAAACATGGGAGACGTACCGAATTTTACATGAACACGAAATGATCGTCTCGATCACGACGGACCATCCTTATACGCCCGTTCAATATTTAAATCTTTGCGCCGGTCTTGCTGCCCGCGAAGGACTTCCGGTCGACGTCGCACTCCGCGCCATCACGATTCATCCGGCCGAATCGCTTGGAGTAGACGACCGCATCGGCTCGCTCGAAATCGGCAAAGATGCCGACCTTGTCCTTTGGAGTCACTTCCCGCTCGACTACATGTCAAAGCCGATTATGACCATCGTCGATGGCCACATCGTTTACTCGACGAACCGATCGAAAACACATCATGAGATGTGAGTGAGGCCAGTCGTGAAAGCGCTCTTATTATTTTTTTGTGAAGTTGCATTTTATTTACTTGCTTTTTCAAAAAAACTATATAAAATAATCTTGTAACTTCATAAAAGGGAGCAGCCAAGGCAAGTTCGAACAACGAAGCCAGAAGTATGCTTTCGTTACAACTATTCTTCAGCGGTCTGAAATAGGAGGAGGAATGTAAAGGTGCTCAAATTTCGTGAGCTTACCGACTGCGCGGAGTTGTTCGAACTGATGCAACACCCAGATGTCTTTCCGTATGTCCGTCAAAAGACGGTCCACTTTGACGAGTTTTTATTTAGCACGAAGCAAATCATCGAGCTAGAAGAGCAAGGAAACATCATCTCACGTACCATCACGAACGAGTTTGGTACCCCGATTGGGACAATCAGCTTGTTCGACGTGGAATCGGGCTATGGATTCCTCGGGACGTGGCTTGGCAAACCGTATCACGGCAAAGGTTACAATCAAGTCGCGAAAGAAGCGTTCTTCTCTGAACTTTTCTTCGAGCTTGACATAGAAAGTGTATTTTTAAAAATCCGTCAATCGAATGAGCGTTCGATCGCGGCGGCTGAGAAACTACCGTACGCTTTCTGCGCTAACGAGATCCGGTCTGAACTATTGACTGAAATCAACCAAGGGGACGTCGAATATGTCTTGTATGAAGTGTCGAAGTCGAGTTTCCAACTCTACTTG
The DNA here is from genome assembly GCF_018618085.1 of Exiguobacterium sp. s141. NCBI lineage: Bacteria > Bacillati > Bacillota > Bacilli > Caryophanales > Exiguobacterium > Exiguobacterium sp. s141. The sequence goes on from NZ_JACSLJ010000004.1 coordinate 34,018, forward strand.
CACTCACTCCATGCGCCTGAATTCGACCATACCTATGAAGCACAGCTCGAAGCGTAAGCCAATTCTGACAAAGAATTGGCTTTTTTGTGGCGTTTTTGTGTGGATTTCATGAGGACAACTTTACGGCAATGAATATTTCTGTTCTAATTCGGAGAGATAGGTATGATAGAGGTATGAGGGAATTATCACACAGCCTCGTTAACCGTTTTGTAAAGGAGAATGCCCAATGTCAGAACCAACGTTTCGCATCTTAGTGACCGATGATGAAGAACAAATGCGGGATTTACTCGTTTCGAACTTAGAGAAGGAAGGATATGAGACCGTCACAGCCACGAACGGCCTCGAGGCAATCGACTTATTGAAAGAACAGTCGTTCCACCTCGTCCTGCTCGACGTGATGATGCCTGAACTCGACGGCCTCACGGCGTGCATGCGCATCCGCGAGTTCTCGAACGTCCCGATTATCATGCTCACGGCCCGGTCAGAAGAACTCGATCGCATCCATGGCTTGAAGATCGGCGCGGATGACTATATCACGAAGCCGTTCAGTCCGCGCGAGCTGCTTGCCCGCATCGAAGCAACGCTTCGTCGGACGCATAACTTCTCGAAAGAACAAGAAGCGACGTTCGATACCGGAGTCTTGTCCATCGATATCGATGGCCGTGCGGTCAGCGTGAAAGGCAAAACGGTCAACTTGACCCGCAAAGAGTTCGATTTGCTCTACTTGTTCATCACGAATGAAGAGAAAGTATTCTCACGTGAACAGTTGCTCGATCAAATTTGGGGCACCGAGTACCACGGTAACCTTCGGACGGTCGACACGCATATCAAGACGCTTCGCCTCAAGCTCGGTGAAGCAGGTGGCTACATTCAAACCGTCTGGGGGATCGGCTACAAGTTCGAGGCGACCGTATGAAGCAATACACGATCCGGAAGCGGATTTGGATCACCATCTGGACCGCTAGCCTCTTCTCCGCGTTCGTGTTCATCATCATGACGTTTTACTTATACGACAAGTTCTATATTCAGACGCAGGAAGAACTGCTCATCAACCGCGGAGAGAAGCTCGTCACCATCTACAAGGCGGACGGCTTCTCTGACGCGTTTTCGGACAGTATGACGTACACGAACGAACTGACCGAGACGAAAGTGTTCCTCTCGTCGGTCAGGGAAGACAGTCTCGGCTCAGGCAAGACGTTTTTACGGGAACAAGACCTCGCCAAACTGCAAGACGGCTACGCGATCTCCGTCACCCGTAAACATCCGACCGAGGATGTGGATATCCTGATGTCCGCCTTCCCGCTCATCCGGGACGGCGAGCTCGATAATGCGCTCATCCTATATATGGAGTTAAGTAAAATCAGTGAGCCGTTCCAACCGATTCGGCTTATGATCACGTTCTTGCTCATCTTGATGATCGTGAACTTGCTCATCTTCGGGACGCAAATTATCGATACGATCATTCAGCCACTCATACAAATGAAACGAGCCTCGCAAGTATATGCCAAAGGCGACTTCTCGCACCGTATCCCGATTTATTACGATGACGAGATTGGCGAGCTCGCCGAGACGCTGAACCGGATGGCCGAGTCACTCGGTCTCGTCGAAGAGCAACGGAAAGAATTTTTGGCGAACGTCAGTCATGAATTGCGGACACCGTTGTCATATATTCGGGGCTATACGGAAATGCTCCAAGACCCGTCGCTCGACGAGAAAACGAAAAACCAATATTACGAAATCATCGAGAATGAGACGGAGCGCTTGCAACGGCTCGTCAACGACTTGCTCGACTTGGCCCAACTCGAACGCGACTCATATCCGATGACGAAAGAACCGGTCGTCTATTCGCAAGTGCTCGAAGATGTGCTGTACCGTTTCGAGCCGATTGCCGGGGCGAAAGGCGTCACGATTGAGACGGACCTCGATTTCGACTTGATCATTCTTGGGGACCACGACCGCCTCGAGCAAGTCGTTGGAAACTTGCTCGACAACGCTCTTCGCTACACCGAAGCCGGGAAATCGATCCATGTGAAGACATATGCGACCGCCGACAATGCCGTCACCGAGATTCGGGACGAAGGTCGGGGTATCCCGAAAGAGGATCTCGATCAATTGACGAAGCGATTTTACCGTGTCAATAAGTCACGCACACGCGAAGATGGCGGGACCGGGCTCGGCCTCGCCATCGCCAAACACATCATGGAACGCCATGGCGGCTCAATGCACTTCACTTCAGAAGTTGGCAACGGAACGACCGTCACGCTCACATTGCCGCTCTTGCCGGACGAAGACATATAAAAAAGACAGCCGCGGCTGTCTTTTTTATATGTCTTTGCCTTTATAGGCGTCATCTGATTCATTCATGAGACGTTCCCGCTCGGCGTGCGTCTGTGGATAACCATTCGCTTGCCACTCGGCCCGATAGTTCGAATCGAGTTGAGTGAGGCCTTCCTCCGCCTCATCCTTATCCGAATCGACACTTTCCATCTTGTCCATCTTGCTCCACGTATCGTCATCTCGGTCCTGAGTCAAAAGTGCCGCTACTTTTGGTGCGACGAGCGCGGCCCCGGCTACCCCGAGCACGATTCCCATCAATACTTTCTTATCCATCCGAATACCCCTCCTTAGTCACTATGTACGGATAATTCCACTGTTCTGCGAAATCGAAACCCATTTTCTAAAGCGTTTACACCCATTCAGGAAGTGGAATAACAGTCAAGACAAGGAGGCGATGAAGATGAAACAGTCAAAAGATACGTCCAAGCGACCGTTTGATAATCCGGATGCCGTCGATACTGACAAGGAGAGCATCTTCGACCAGGAAGGGATGGAAACTGTCGACCCGATCCCGGTAGAAGAGCTGAACCAGAAAGTGAAAGATGAGAAACAAAAGCGGCACTCGAAGGATGACTCGGTCAGCGAGAAAAAATATGAGGGCAATAAATAAAAATGCGGACGAAATTCGTCCGCATTTTTATGTTAAATCGCTTGGCGAGAAGCCGTAAGGCAACATCTCTTCTTTCGTCATCACTTTCGTCTCCCCGGCCATGTTCGCGAGAATCAATGTAAAGTCGTCACTGGCAAACTCGGCGATAACTTGACGGCAAGCGCCGCATGGCGAGATTGGTCCGTCCGTGTCGCCAACGACGACGACGGTCTCGATTGCCTTGCTGCCTTCCGATACCGCTTTGAAGATGGCAGTCCGTTCTGCACACATCGACAAGCCGTACGAAGCGTTCTCGACGTTGCAACCTGAGATCTCTTTGCCGGTCTCGTCGATGACGACAGCCCCGACGTTGAACTTCGAATAAGGAGTATAGGCGCGCGACCGTACATCAATCGCTTTATGGACAAGCTCGTTCACTTTTTCTTGTGGGATCATCTGATGTTCCTCCGCTTCTTAACGTTTATCAAAGAAGTCTGACATCTGAACTATAACGTGAAAACGCCGTTCTTGCAAGCGTTTTCACAACCCCGTCAATACTTTTTCTTTTTCTTCTTCTCGAAGACGACAATTGACTCGACGTGCGCCGTCTGCGGGAACATATCATACGGCTGGATATAGTTGATCTTATAGTCGGCTTTCATGAGTTGATCCGCGTCACGCGCGAGCGTCTGCGGGTTACATGACACGTACACGATGCGTTTCGCTTTCGATGAGATCATCGCATTCAACAGTTGATGATCGACCCCTGTGCGCGGCGGGTCGACGACGATGACGTCTGGAATCCATCCGTCTTTCACCCAGCGCGGGATCCAATGTTCGGCCCGGCCTTCGACATAAGTCGCATGGCTGAAGCCGTTCTCACGCATGTGCGCGTTCGCATCTTCGACCGCTTCCGGGACGACTTCCATCCCACGGATCTCTTTTGCGTGCGGCGCGAGCCATAGCCCGATTGAACCGACACCGGCGTACGCATCGATGACGCGCTCTTCGCCCGTGAGTCCAGCCGCCTCGACGACTTCACGATACATGATTTCTGTCTGAGCCGGGTTGAGCTGGAAGAACGCGCGCGGTGACAAGTGGTAATGGACGTCATCGAGTTGCTCGTCCATCTTGTCTTGACCGGCGATATGGACCGTACGGTAACCGAAGATGACACCCGAACGGTTCGAGTTGATATTAATGTGGAACGATACGACGTTCGGTAACGCCATGATGCGATCGCTCAATTCATCTAAACGCGGGACGTCCTCGTTCCCGACGACGAGCACGACTTGGACATCGTCTGTCTTGTAGCCTGAGCGGACGATGACGGTACGGGCGAAACCGACGTCACGGCGCGCATCGTATACCGGGATGTCGAGCTCGTTCAAAATACGGACGATGGCGTTGTTAATGTTCGTCGTGTCGCGCTGCTGTACCATGCAGTGTTCGATTGGCACGAGTTCGTTTGTGTTCGGTTTGTAGAGACCCGACACGATCTCGCCGCGGCGTGTCGAGAGCGGGAATTGCGACTTGTTGCGGTAGTACCAAGGGTTGTCCATCCCTTTCGTCGCACGGATATCCGACTTGTCGACGTTCAGTTTCGTCTTCTGACGGAAGGCGTTGCGGACGATTTCTTCTTTATAGTCCATCTGTAGGCGCGGACTCATATGTTGAATCTGGCAACCGCCACACTCGTCATAAATCGGACACGGTGGTTTGACCCGGTCCGGTGAATCGTTGTCGCGCTTGATGACGCGTGCCTCGGCGTAGTTCCGTTCGACGCGCGTAATCTCGACTTTCGCCTTCTCGCCTGGTAATAAGTTTGGGATGAAGATGACCATCCGATCAATCGTCGCGATGCCCTCTCCGTTAATGCCTAGCCGTTCGGCTTGGGCGCTAGTGTATTCTCCTACGATCAGTTTCAATGTGTTTCATCCTTTCGAGATACTTGTTCTAAATCTTTGGCGTAACGTACGACTTTCGCACGTAAGGAATCAATATCAGCTAACAATCGATGCAAATCCTCTGGCGTCGTGAATTCGTCCAACGTATTGACTGATAAGCACAGTAATTCCGTTCTCGATTTTAACACGTTCATTTTTCCTGCCGTATCCGTTCGTGATTTACCCATCTCGTGATCGCTCCTTTGGTTCGTGACAAAGAGTTGTTATTATAGCATACTATTTCGTGTGACTTGATGAAAAGGTGGAATTGATATGCAAAACATCTCGACAACGTTTGATCCATGGGAAGCCTACCTCGATCAAACCGAGTTCGGTCGCCTCGTCCTTTCGAACATCGAAGTGACGACGACCAAGCTATGCAATATGCGCTGCGAACATTGCGCGGTCGGCTATATGCTCGATCAGACGGAAGAACCTGAAGTCCCGCTCGACCTATTGATTTCGCGCCTTGATGAGATCGAGCATTTGCGCGCGTTCTCCATCACGGGCGGCGAGCCGATGCTGTCGATGAAGTCGGTGCGGAACTATGTCGTCCCGCTCTTGCGTTATGCGAAAGAGCGTGGCGCCCGGACACAAATCAACTCGAACTTGACGCTCCCACTCTCTCGCTACCATCTTATTACCCCTTACCTCGACGTTTTGCACATTTCGCATAACTGGGGCACAGACGCCGATTTCTTAGAGGGCGGTTTCGCGATGATGGACCGGAAACCGAGCGTCGAGGCACGGTTGAAGATGCTTCAGACGATGAAAGACAATGCCCGGGCGCTCACCTCCGAAGGCATCATCGTATCCGCCGAGACGATGATCAACAAACGGACGATCCCGCACTTGAAAGAAATCCATGAAGAGATCGTCGCACTCGGCTGTCAGCGTCACGAAGTTCACCCGATGTACCCCGCAGACTTTGCTAGCGCGCTCGAGTCGGCATCGCTTGCCGACACCCGTCAGGCGATTCATGACCTGCTCGATGTCCGGGACGAGAACGTCTGGATGTTATTCGGGACGTTGCCGTTTTATGCCTGCTCCGACGCACCAGAGGACCGCGCCTTGCTGAAACGACTCCACGAGGCGAAGAACGTCACCGTTCGGAACGACCCAGATGGCCGCTCACGCCTCAACACGAATATCTTCGATGGCCAGATTATCGTCACCGACTTCGGAGACGAGCTCGGCACGCTCGGCACACTGTATGATACCTCGTTCCAAGACGCGTATGAGGCGTGGACGAACAGCAGTCTGAACGCCACACTGTCATGCCACTGCCCCGCCGTCAAGTGTCTCGGACCGAACGCGCTCGTCAAGCAAGCGTATTACCCGGACGTGAACTTTCAAGAACGTGTCGCCGAGCCGTTTTAATTGTTTTGTTTCGGGAAATGTTCAGTATATAACCTGAATCGAGGTGTTTAAAGATGACAGCCATCTATGTATTCATGATCACCGTCATGGCCATCATCATTTTCGGTGGTGTGCTCAGCATCTTATTGACAGCCGCATTCGTTTCAGACAAAGTAGACCGTGATGAAGTATTCAGTCAAGGCAGTTGGGATGATGAACTCTTACACTTGAATCATGTACCTCAACCAATTGACGAACCAAAAAGCTGAGACCCTTCTCAGCTTTTTACTATTTGAGTATGAGGTGAATTATGCAACGATTTCGGTTTTCGATTTTATTACTCGTCGTCTTTATTTCTGGTTTGATTCAAGGCGCGCTCATCCCGCTCTTGTCGACGCTCATCGAACGGGACGGCAACCCGGCCTGGTTGAACGGGTTGAATGCGACGATGCTCTACTTGGGCGTCATCGTCTCTGCGCCGCTACTCGAACGGTTCGTCCGCAAGTACGGGTTTCGGCCGACCATCGTCCTCGGCATCGTCTTGACGGCGCTTGCCACGTTCTTCTTGCCGCTCTGGCCGTCACTGCTCATGTGGGCACTCATGCGTTTCGTCATCGGATTTGGGGATTCGGCGCTCCATTACGGATCCCAAGTGTGGGTCACGTCTGCGAGCGAGAAGCGAAGTCTTGGCCGGGCGATGGCGTATTACGGGATGGCGTTCAGCCTCGGATTCGCGGTCGGCCCGCTCATCGCCCCGCTCGTCGACCTCCACTTTTGGCTGCCGTTCCTCGTCTTGATCGTCTTCTGTCTCGCATCCTTGTTCTTGATCTTCAAGGTCGACAACGAGTACCCTGAGGCTGAGAAAGTGAAGACCGACTCGAAAGGACGCATCCGCCTCGTCCTCATCGGCGGCGGATATACGCTCTTACCTGCTTTTACATACGGGTTCCTTGAGGCGAGCTTGAATGCCAACTTACCGATTTTCACGGTCCGCAACGACATCGGGCTGACACAGACGAGTACGCTCATCACGACGTTCATCGTCGCCTCGATCATCGTCCAGTTACCGCTCGGTCGCCTCGCCGATCACTTCGGGAAGAAACGCATCCTGCAAATCGTGTTGACGCTCGGAACGCTCGTCTTCGCCGTCGCCAACCTCGCCGTCGAGCATTACGCCTGGCTGCTCGTCTTGTTCGCTCTTGCCGGCGCCGGTCTCGGCTCCACGTATTCGCTCGGTTTGGCTCATATGACAGAAGTGTTGCCACGTTCGTTGTTACCGACCGGCAATATGCTCTATAGCATCTCGTTCAGCGTCGGTTCGATCAGCGGACCGATGATTGGCGCGTTTTGGATTGCGTTACCGAAAGAAGTGTATTTCTTGATGTACACACTTATTCTCGGCATCTTGGCTGTGAGTCTGTTCACAGCGAAAGCGAAGCCGATTGATGCATAAAAGGGTGAGTCTCAACGGAGACTCACCCTTTTTCGTATCACTCATTCCTTGATTGGACCGAGACGAACGTCGTTTCGTTCGAACGCGCGCATGAACACTTCATCGAGCGCGAACGGTTCTGTCTCTAGTGAGGCCAGCACGTCCGACTTGATTGTGACTTCAATGACGCGATCATTGATATGCCACTTCGTCTGGATGTCCTCCCCTTGCCTCGTGGCACGCGCGTCCACTTGGTCGTGATGCTCCTTCAATCCGCGACTTACGCACTTCATCACGTATTTGACATACTCGTCCCGTGGTTGACGCGAGATGAGTATATTTCGGACAATCGGATTTCTTGCCATGGCACAATCCTCCCTTCTATCAGATTCGCACGCAAGTCTTTACAACGAAGACCGATTTTCAACTGAAAGAATTCAGAATTTTTAATATATTTTGCCATGGGAACAAGATTCCGTCAACCGTGCGTCAGCTTTGTTTGATCAACGGGCCGAACGGTTGACTCGCCCCTGGAAATAAGTCGAGAGATAGATGCCCGCGATGACGAACAATAATCCGACAAGCGCGTTCCACGGGATCGTTTCACCGAGTAAAACGCTCGATAAGACGACACCGAATAAGGGAACAAAAAACATATAAAGTGATACCCGGCTGACCGGATTATATTTCATGAGTGTGTTCCATAACGTGAACCCGATTGCAGACAAGAGCGCGAGATACAGCAAGAAGAAAAGCGTCGTGACCGTGTAAGGAAGGAACACATCCCCTGGCGCGAGCACATAGCCGACGACGAGAAGACCGAGCGAGCCGAATACCATCGCCCAAGCCGTCATCGGGGCGACATCATGTGCGCGTGAGTAGTCTTTCGCAATCAAGTTCCCGAACGCTCCTGAGATCATCGCCATAATGAGCAAGATCTCGCCAATCCCAAATCCTATCTCTGCGTGCGCTGTCGGCCAGTTGGCGATGACGATCCCAGAGAAACCGAGTGTGAGGGCAATCCCCTTCAACCGGTTGAGACGGTCATCCTCATAACGGAAATGGGCAAGCGCCATTTGGAAGAATGAGGTCGATCCCGCGATAATCGAACCTTGCACCCCGGTCGAGATGGAAAGCCCGATATAAAAGAACAAATATTGTAAGAATGTCAAAAATGCCCCTAAATGTGCATACGCCTTCAACTTTTCCGCGTTTAATCGAATCGGCCGTTTGAAGACGAGGCGGCTAATCACGAGCAAGAGCAGTCCGGACAATAAAAAGCGTTCGCCGGCAAAAAACAACTGCTGGCCGTACTCGTGCTCTTGAATATCAAGCGCCTCGTAGCTCAGTTTGATGAACGGGAACGCGCTCCCCCATAAAAACGTGTTGAATAGCGCGAGGAACGTGACCGTCCAAGGACGTTGAAATACATTTTGCATGACACAAAAACTCCTTAATCTTTTAGTTTGTGAGTTATTACGATTGGTGCTAAAATAGACTTACATGATAATCATTATAAATAAGGTTATGAGCCGAAACTAGTATTAAATCCAATCATATCAACAATAGATAATGATAATCATCCTCAATCATTATCATTTAACTGATATATATTCTCATTTAGAAAGAGGTGCTCACATGAACACATCAACCGTCACACAGGAAAAAAGCCACGTCTTCAAACGGGCCAACTGGTTCGAACATATCGAGCTCATCATGGCGCTCATCAGTGGTGTATTGATTGTACTCGCATATATCGCGGAAAGACAAGACGGAGCTCCTGCGCTCTACGTCACCCTCTATTTGACCGCCTTTTTAATCGGCGGATATGCCAAAGCGAAAGAAGGTCTGACCGATACGTGGGAAACCCGTTCGTTGAACGTCGAACTGCTCATGATCATCGCGGCCATCGGCGCCGCGGCCATCGGCTATTGGATGGAAGGTGCCATCCTCATCTTCATTTTCGCTTTGTCCGGTGCACTCGAGACGTACACGATGAACAAAAACGAACGCGCTCTTGAGTCATTAATGGAACTGCAACCTGAACAAGCGACGCGATTGAACGCTTCGGACGGCCTCGAGGTCGTCCATATCGACGACCTTCGCGTCGGAGACCACATCTACGTAAGACCCGGCGAACGCATCCCGGTCGACGGTCGGATTTTGAAAGGCAGTGCCTCGATCGAGGAAGCCGCCATCACCGGTGAATCGATTCCAGTCGACCGAAACGTCGGTGACGAGGTATACGGCTCAAGCGTCAACTTGAACGGTGTCTTGACATTAGAAGTGACAAAACTCGCCACGGAAACGTTGTTCCAAAAAATCATTCAAATGGTACAGCAAGCGCAAGAAGAAAAATCACCGTCCGCCCAGTTCATCGACCGGTACGAGGGACGCTACGTTCAAGTCGTGCTCGTCTCCGTCACCGCAATCATCTTGCTCGGACCTGTGTTGACGCCGTGGTCGCTTGAGACGAGTATTTACCGCGGTATGATTTTACTCGTCGTCGCTTCGCCGTGCGCCCTCGTCGCAGCCATCACTCCGGCCGCACTCGCCGCCATCGCTTCGTCCGCCAAACATGGAATTTTGTTCAAAGGCGGCGTTCACATCGAGAACATGGGCCGTTTGAAAGCAATCGCCTTCGATAAGACCGGCACGCTTACAATCGGTAAACCAGAAGTCCAATCGGCATTGATCCATCCAACCGTTGAGAAAGAGCACGTCTATCGCATCGTCAGTTTGATTGAAGAACATTCGATGCACCCGCTCGCCGAAGCGCTCGTCCAATTCACAGGGAACTACACAGGAACGATGGAACACTTCAAAGACGTGACCGGGTCCGGGATTGAAGCGACGATCGATGGTGTCGCCTATCGGGTCGGCAAACAAAAATTCGCCGATCTGAGCGGAGATTTCTTCCGCGACGATGTCGAACGTTTAAAAGCTGCCGGCCATACGCTCGTGTTCGTCAGCGATGAAGCGAAGACGATTGGAGCGTTCGCGCTCCGGGACACACTGCGCCCTGAAGCCAAACAAGCGATCGAACGACTCAACCATCTCGGTATCGCGACGATCATGATCACGGGCGATAACGAGGCGACAGCCCGCGCCATCGCCACTGAGGCCGGGTTGACCCGTTACATCGCCGAATGTCTCCCAGAAGAGAAGGTCGAGCAGATTAAACAATTAAAACAAGAATACGGTAGCATCGGCATGATTGGCGACGGCATCAACGACGCCCCTGCCCTCGCGACAGCCGATGTCGGGATCGCCATGGGTGAAGGGACAGACGCCGCCCTCGAGACGGCCGACGTCGTCTTAATGAAAAACGACCTCCGTCGGTTGAGCTCGGCCATCAAACAGTCCCGTAAATTGAATCGCGTCGTCCTCCAAAACGTCGTGTTTGCCCTAGGTGTCATCCTCGTGTTGATCGCGACGAACATCTTCGAACTGCTCGTCATGCCGTTCGCGGTCGTCGGCCATGAAGGATCGACCATCCTCGTCATCTTGAACGGGCTTCGTTTGCTCAGCACCTCGTGGGAATGACAAAATTCGACACTCATTCAAACCGTCGTTGAAAGCCGTTAGTAATTTCGCTATAATTGAAACAATGTGTCTAATGAGACCGGAACTGATAGGAAGATTGGCTAAAGGTGGTACAGTATATGAATACGATTGCAGTAATCGGCAAGGTGTTTGTCGATATTAAAGGAACCTCGTTCGCCCCGCTTCATAAAGATGCCAAGAACGTCGGTGACATCGCGTTCTCGAACGGTGGGACCGGCCGAAACGTCGCCCAAAACTTAGGTGTTCTCGGGAATGACGTCCGTTTCGTGTCGACCGTGACGAACGATCAAATCGGGATGGGTGTTCTCGAAGAACTCCGCGGTTTGAACGTCAACGTCGATCACGTCGATTTGCTCGATGACAATGGGATGGGCATGTGGCTTGCCGTCATGGATAACAACGGTGACCTGCAAACGTCAATCTCTAAGCAACCGGACGAAGCGATGATGGAAGAATGTATCCTCCGTCGCATCGATACGGTGTTCGCTGAAAGTGAGGCGGTCGCGATTGACCTCGACTTGTCGGTCAATGTATTGAACGAGACCATTGAACTGTGCCGCGAAATGAAGCTTCCGCTGTATGGCGTGTGCGGTCATCTGTCGGTGATTGAACGGAACCGTCATTTACTTCAAGGTTTCACCGGCTTCATCTGTAGCCGCGAAGAAGCGGAGATTTTGTCTGATATGTCCATCGTCACAGTGGACGATGCGTTACGCGTCGCCGAAGTGCTCGCGATGAAAGGAGCTCCGCTCACAATCGTCACGATGAGTGAGCTCGGCGCCGTCTATGTCGACTTACGCACGAATGAACAAGGTCACGTCCCGACGACGAAAGTGAAAGTTGCCGACTCGACCGGTGCGGGTGACTCATTCTTCTCTGCTGTCATCTCTGAGTTGATGAAACGTCACCCGATTGAAGATGCGCTCCGACTCGGGATGCGCGTCGCTGGGAAAGTCATCGCCTCGCACGATAACGGCCTGACACCTGACATGTACGCCTCACTTGAACAACCAGCAACAGATTAACCAAAACGCATCGGCCGCGAGTCGATGCGTTTTGTTCACGATACGAAATCGAAAGGAACGATTCCATTGGTCAGAACGAAATTACGCAGTGCCATCATCCTCGTGAATGAACATGACGAAGTCGCGCTCATTCGCCGAGAGAAAGAAAACCTTTTGTATTATGTATTTCCGGGCGGTGGTGTCGAATTCGGTCATACGGCTGAAGAGACGGCCGTCCGTGAAGCGTTCGAAGAGCTCGGCGTCCACGTCGAACTTGAAGGCGTAGCCGCACATGTCGCCTTCAATGGAGAGTTGAACCCATACTACTGGGCCCGGATGACCGGTGGTGAGTTCGGGACCGGGACAGGTGAAGAATTTCAAGCAGAGCAAACGAACGGATCGTATACGCCGATGTGGGTGAAACGAAGCGCGCTCAGCCATTTACCGGTACGACCACCGTCACTCGCCGACTTGCTGTCGAACGAAGCCGAGCGATTTTTCAATAAAACGCTGGCCGAAGACTGATTTCATGTGTAGCCTCCTGACATTTCGGGAAAGAACGTTTCTAACGATAACGTTCAGGAGGCACATATATGGATACTACAGAAGTAAAAGAAAAAAAGAATTGGTTCGCCTTCGGGAAAGAGTTGCTTCGTCGCTTCAAAGAACATGATGTTCAAGATTACGGCGCGACACTCGCTTTTTTTTGGTTCTTATCGATTTTCCCGGGTATCATCTTCATTCTCGCATTGCTGTCGTTCTTTGACATTTCTCAGGCGTCGTTCCAAGAGCAGTTGAACAACTTGGCGCCCGGGGCGGCCGCGACTGAATTTTTGACCGGTATCTTCGACGCCATCGGCGAACCGCGCGGCGGACTCCTCTCAATCGGTGCGATTTTAGCCATTTGGTCGGCGGCTAAAGGGGTTGAACGCTTGATCAATATGGCGATTCACGCGTACGGGGAAGATAACGAACGTAATTTCTTCGTCAGCAAAGGCATCGCCCTCGGGTTGACGTTATTACTCGGCGTTGGCATGTTACTGCTCATCGTCTCGAACGTATTCGGTTCGCAAATCATCGATTTCGTGGCCCGTTTCATCCCGATTTCGGGGGCCGACGTCATCTTGATCAACGTGTTCCGCTACGTGTTGACGACCGTCATCTTGATTTTCACGCTGTCAATTTTCTATAAAATCGCCCCGCAGCAACACGTGTTCTGGAAAAGCACGATTCCAGGTGCGATCTTTGGCGTCATCGCCTGGCAGCTCGTCTCCCTCGGCTTCAGCCTGTACGTTTCGAACTTCGGCAATTACGATTCGACGTACGGCTCACTCGGAGGAATCATCGTCACGTTGCTTTGGCTCCAGCTGACCGGCATGATCATTTTGATTGGCTCAGAAATCAACGCTACTTGGCAACGTTTCTTCAAAACGCCGAGCGAACGTGAGTACGAGAAAAACTATAAGAAAAATAAAAAGTCCAAATCAAAAGATTCGGACGAAGACGACTATAAAGATATCCCCGTCAACACATACGGGTAACGAAAGAAAGGCGGTCTCTCCAGAAGAGACCGCCTTTTGCATTATGCTTCGACGACGTCAAGACGACCGGTCGCAGGGTCGATGACGAACCCATGGACGTTCGTGCCCGGCGGCAAGAGCGGGTGGTTTTTGACGAGGTTGACCGAGTTGACGACGTTCGCTTCGACCGAGTCGAACCCGTGCAACCACTTCTCCAAATCCATCCCTGACGACTTGAGTGTTTGAAGTGTCTGCGGTTCAATGCCGCGACGTTCCATTTCTGCGATGACCGCATTCGGATCGATCGCCGCCATGCCGCAATCATAATGACCGATGACGATGACCTCTTCGGCCCCGAGCGCATACAACGCGACGAGGATCGAACGCATAACCGATCCGAACGGATGTGACAATACGGCTCCCGCATTTTTTATGATTTTGGCATCCCCGTTTTTTAGTCCGAGGGCTTGAGGCAACAACGCCGTCAGACGCGTATCCATACACGTTAAAATGACGATTTTTTTATCGGGAAACTTATCCGAGACAAATTGCTCATATTGTTTCTCTGTTACGAATTTTTCATTGAACGCTAGCATTTCTTGAACGACTGACATGTGGTTCCCTCCTCTTAATTCACGCGATTAGCCGCGCGACCATTAACCCGATGACCATCCAAGCGCCAAACAACGTGTTCACTTTTGCGGTCATCGCCATCGCCGGCATGAGTTCAGCCGGTTCACGCTTGACCCAAAAACGCTTCACTGCCCGTACCATGATTGGAATTGTCAGCAATGACAACAGCACCCACGGCGTCACGCCAAACCCGAATACGGCGACGAGGATGCCGACCAATGCCGCGATAAAGAATCCGGCCAAGACGAGAACGGCACGACGATGTCCGACGAGACAGGCGATTGTTTTGCGCCCATTCACTTTATCATTATCCAAATCACGAATGTTGTTCGCGAGCAAGATCGCCCCGATCAAAAGCGCCATCGGAAACGATACGAGCAACAGTTCTGTCGTCACCGTCCCGATTTGGATATATCCCGAGATGCCGATGATGACATAACCCATGAATAGGCCAGCGACGATTTCCCCGAACGGCGTGTAGGCGATCGGGAGCGGACCTCCCGTGTACAGGAATCCGACGACCATCGACAGCACACCGATCCAAATTAAATGCCAACTCGTTGAAGCCGCAATATAGAGCCCGAGCACAGCCGCCACCCCATACATACCGAGCGCGATCCCGAGCACTTGTCCGGGTGTGAACCCATCACGTACGATCGAGCCACCGATTCCAATGGAACCTTCGTGGTCGAGTCCACGCTTGTAATCATAATATTCATTAAATAAATTCGTCGCGATTTGAATCAAGACCGAGGCGATGAGCATCGCTAAGAACAATCCCCACTTCAACTCGACTTGCCCGAGGACGATGAACGTCCCTAACAGCACCGGTATGAAGCTCGCTGTCAACGTATGCGGGCGAATCATGCGCCAATACGCACCTTTCTCTCTCTTCTTCATGCACTTCCCTCCCTTCGTTAGTTTACGTCTCTTTGAAAAAACCTGTCAATGCCCGCCGCTCGGACGGCTCCCTTCACTTTCTCGAGCATTTGACGGCCAGTTCTGTTGTGAAGTCATGATACACTAAAGAATGAGAATTCCATTGGATTGAGGAGGCTTTTCTTTCATGCCAGATACTCAAACACACATTAAACAACGAATCGAACAAGCCCATAAACGGGCACGTGCTTGGCAACGACCGGTACTTGCCTCGTACACGTGGGAAATCCCTTCGTTCGACGCGTTCCATATTATTCAAAACACTGAAACGTCCCACTACTATTTTTCGACGCCAGACCGCTCCCTCGAGATGCTCGGATGTGCCGATGCGCTCGTGTTGACGGCTTCTGGTCCCGAACGTTTCCAACGTCTACAGTACGATTGGAGCCTGCACCGCCGGGACGTCGACGCGGTCATTTATGCGTTCTCAGGCTTTTCGTTCGACACGTTCGTGCGGCCCCAAAAAAATATGTGGGAAGCGTTCGGTGAAGCATCGTTGGTCGTGCCGAAATTTTTATATCGCCGCTCGGGCGACAAGCACACGTTGACCGTTTCGACGCTCGTCTCGGCCAAACGTTCGGTCGAACAATATTTGATTCAATTGGCCGATCAACTCGCCCAGTTCAACGCGCTACATGCGCCCGACGAACAAACACCGACTTACTCGCAAGTCAAAGACGGCGTCGACCATTTCAAGTCGAGTTTCCAACAAGCTAAACTGAACATCACTGAAGAACGAGTCGAAAAGATCGTCATCGCCCGGGAAGAAATCTACCAGACCTCGGAAGAGGCGTTCCCCTTCGCGACGACACTGCGCCACTTGTCAGAACATCAGACGGGCAGTTACGTGTTCTTGTATCAGCCGAAGCGGGAAATCGGATTTTTCGGAGCGACGCCGGAACGGCTCGTCAAGAAACAAGGACCGTACATTGAAACGGCCGCCATCGCCGGCACCATCAAGCGACCAGACACCGAGATCGAATCGGATGTAGCCAAACAGACGTTACTCCACGACGCCAAAAACCTCGAGGAACACCAAATCGTCGTGAAGGACATCAAGAACGCCCTCACACCATACGCGGCTACCATCAAAGCACCGGAGTCGCCGCGCATCTTGGAGAACCGGTCGGTGTTCCATCTGCACACACCGATTCAAGCGACGCTCGATACGAACGCATCCTTGCTGTCGATCATCGAGTCGCTCCACCCGACCCCGGCGCTCGGTGGATCTCCGAAACGGACATCTGTCCGCTTGTTGCGCGAGATTGAACGGTTCGACCGCGGCTGGTACGGGTCACCGTTCGGTTGGCTGAACACGGACGGTGAAGGAGAGTTCGTCGTCTCGATCCGGTCGGCTCTTGTCCACCATCAATTCGTGGCGCTATACGCAGGCTGTGGAATCGTCCAAGAGTCTGAACTCGAAGCGGAGCTCGCCGAGACAGAAATCAAGCTCAGTCCAATCAAGCAAGCTCTCGGATTGGACAAAGTACGCGCAGGAGGCAATGAAGCATGAATGAACCGTTAACGGAGTGGGTCGCCGGTATGATGAACCGGCTCGTCGAACAAGGAGTCGAGGACGTCGTCATCAGTCCCGGCTCTCGCTCGACACCGCTCGCCATGGCCGCCTATCTTCATCCGAGCGTCCGACATCATATCATCGTCGACGAACGGTCGGCCGCCTTTTTCGCACTCGGGTTGACTCGTTCGCAATCATCGTTGCGCCCGGTCGCGCTCATCTGCACGAGCGGCACTGCCGCCACCAACTACTTTTCGGCGGTGGCCGAGGCAAATATCTCACAACTGCCGCTCGTTGTGTTGACGACCGATCGGCCGCACGAAC
Source organism: Exiguobacterium sp. s141 (assembly GCF_018618085.1). Lineage (NCBI taxonomy): Bacteria > Bacillati > Bacillota > Bacilli > Caryophanales > Exiguobacterium > Exiguobacterium sp. s141. The sequence continues at coordinate 51,184 of NZ_JACSLJ010000004.1, forward strand.
TTCGGAACGTCGGGGCGCCTCAAGCGATCGACCAAGTCCGACTGTACGGCGAACACGTGAAAGCGAGCGTCGACCTCCCCGTTCCTGAAGCAGCGAGCCAGCGCTACATGGAACAGACAGTCGCCCGGCTCGTCCGGACGAGTATGCATGCGCCGTTCGGTCCGGTCCATGTGAACATCCCGTTCCGTGAACCGTTGTTGCCGGATATCGAGCGCTTCACGTCACTCCTGGGCGGTGAAGCCGAATCCTCTGAGCCGACCTATCTTAAACCGACAAGTCTCGACTTGAAACGGTTCAAACAAGAGATTGACGTCAATCGTCTCGCCTTCATCGTCGGACCAGGTACTCCGACATCATGGCTTGAGCCTCTCTACACGTCGGCGCTGGCCCATCGCATTCCGGTCTTCGCCGACCCATTGAGCGGGATGCGCCGGTTTGACCATGTCTTGACGAACTATGACGCGTGGCTCGCGAGCGAGCATCGCACGGAATGGACACCTGACGCGGTCGTCCGGTTCGGGGCTGCCCCCGTCTCGAAACGGCTGAATCAGTGGCTTCACGACGTGCCATACGTCTTGATCGAGCAACCGGGATCGTTCCGCGACCCGTCGAACAGCGCCACGGTCGTGTACGGCGATGCGATTGATTATGTCGCCAACATCAACAAAGACTATGACGCCGACTTATTCGATCGTTTCGCATTGTTCGAACGCGTCGCCGAATCCGCAAAACCTGCTTTGAGCGGAGAAAGCGCATTGACGCGTCATTTGCTGGCGTCTCGTCTTGATCGCATCTTCGTCAGCAATAGCATGCCGATCCGTGATATCGATACAACACTTTCAGCCGGTCAGTCAATCGACGTCCTCGCCAATCGCGGGGCGAACGGGATTGACGGCATCATCTCGAGCGCGCTCGGTGCCTGTCACGATACGGACAAGGCCGCCCTGTTAATTGGCGACTTGGCGTTTTATCATGACAGCAACGCCCTGCAACTCGTCAAATCGCACCCAGGTACGTTCTCCATCGTCGTCGTCAACAATGATGGCGGCGGCATCTTCTCCTTCTTGCCACAAGCTTCGATCGCACCGCAAATGTTCGAGGACTTGTTCGGGACGCCGCTCCACTTGAACTTGCGCGGATTTGCCGAGACATACGGACTCAGCTATCGCTTGCTCGAGCAGCCTGAAGATGTCATGACGGCGATTGAAGCAGGCGTTCAGCTGATTGAATTTCCGTCTGATCGCGCTAGAAACGTGGCCGAGCATCGTCGTTGGACCGCTTCGCTCACGGACCGTTTGACGACGGAGAACGAGTCGTGATGCGTTCCGTGCGTGGCGTCTCCTATGAGGTGCTCGAACGTGGAAGCGGCCGTCCCGTTTTGCTTCTTCATGGGTTCACCGGGAGTGCGGCTTGGATCTCCCAGTTCCCTGAGCTTCCCGTCCGGCTCGTCGCCCCGTCGCTATTGCAACACGGCGGCACCGGACAGCAAGCGGTCGGGCGTGCCAAGATGAGTCAACAGATTAAAGACTTGTCGGCGCTACTCGATACGGACGAAGGTCCGTGGACGGTCGTCGGTTACTCGCTCGGCGGACGTATCGGGATGACACTCGCCGCCTATGATGATCGGGTCAACCACTTCATCGGCATTAGCACGACGCCCGGGCTCAACATAGCGGCTGAACGTCGACAACGCCGGCTTCAAGACGAAAAGCTCGCCGAATTCATCGAGCGAGCAGGACTTGAGGCGTTCGTTGACCGTTGGGAACGTCTTCCGCTCTGGCATCAAACCGATGAGATGCGCGCCGCCCTCCGTCCCGAGCGGTTGGCCCAACGTCCAGCCGCACTCGCGGACAGCCTCCGCGCCATCGGGACGGGTAGCATGCCGTCGCTCTGGCCGCTACTCGACCGTTTACCTCGCACCGATTTGATCGTCGGGGAACACGATGTGAAGTTTCAACAGATTGCTCGGAATATGCAGTTGATTCGTCCCGATATTGAAATTCATGAAATTTCGGACGCATCTCATGCTCCACATGTCGAGAATGCCCAACAATTTGGTACAATGATAGAGAAATTGATTTTAGGGGGAATTTAAATGGAATCAGTAGCAAACTGGACATCGGTCCGCACGTACGAAGATATCAAGTACGAGAAGTGGAACGGCATCGCCAAAATTACCATCAACCGCCCGGAAGTACGGAACGCGTTCCGTCCACTCACGGTCAACGAGCTCATCGACGCGTTCGCACGCGCCCGTGACGATAAAGAAGTCGGTGCCATCATCTTGACTGGTGAAGGCGATCAAGCCTTCTGCTCAGGCGGCGACCAAAAAGTCCGCGGCCACGGCGGCTACGTCGGTGACGACGAGATTCCACGCTTGAACGTCCTCGACCTTCAACGTTTGATTCGCGTCATCCCGAAACCAGTCATCGCCATGGTAGCCGGTTATGCGATCGGTGGCGGACACGTCTTGCACGTCGTCTGTGACTTGACAATTGCAGCCGACAACGCCCGTTTCGGTCAAACTGGACCAAAAGTGGGCTCGTTCGATGCCGGTTACGGTTCAGGTTACTTGGCCCGCATCATCGGCCACAAGAAAGCACGCGAAATCTGGTACCTCTGCCGTCAATACGACGCACAGCAAGCGCTTGACATGGGACTCGTCAATACGGTCGTTCCACTCGAGCAACTTGAAGCCGAGACGATCCAATGGTGCCAAGAGATCTTGCAACACTCTCCGACGGCCCTTCGCTTCTTGAAAGCAGCGATGAACGCCGACACGGACGGACTCGCAGGACTTCAACAGCTTGCCGGCGACGCGACGCTTCTCTACTACACGACAGACGAAGCAAAAGAAGGCCGCGACGCCTTCAAAGAAAAACGCGATCCAGACTTCGGTCAGTTCCCGCGTTTCCCGTAAATCGACAAAGAGTAGCGACTTCGCTACTCTTTTTTTGGAGGTCCTGATGATGAATCGTTATGTGACACAACATCGACGCGACGCCATGGCACTCGTCACCGCGTCCGTCAGTTTGACTTGGGCCGAGTTAAGCACGGAAAGCTCCCGTTTGGCCCACTTCCTGGAACGGGTCGCACCCGAAGCCCGGCATATCGGATTACGCGCTGTGAACAGCGCTGATTATGTCATCGCTGTCCACGCCATCCAGTTACTCGGAAAAGTACTCGTTCCGCTCAACACACGGTTGACGATGAGCGAACTGGCAGGACAAATCGAGACGGCCGATATCGATGTATTGCTCGTCGATGAACCGATTGAACTGTCGATCACCCAATTCGCGTTGACGTCACGAGATGAGGCGTCACTCGCCAAACCGCACGAGTGGACAGACGATGAAGTCATGTCGCTCATGTTCACCTCGGGCACGACTGGACGGGCCAAGGCCGTAAAGCAGACGTTCGGCAATCACGTCGCGAGCGCCGAGGCGGCCAAGACGCGCCTCGGTTATGGGACAAGTGACCGGATGCTCGTCGTGACGCCACTCTTCCATATGAGCGGACTCGCCCAAGTGTATCGGAGCGCTCGTTTCGGTTCGCTACTATACGTCGAACCGAAGTTCGATGTCGCTCGTACACTCGAGTTGATTGCGACGGAGCAGATCACCCACATCTCGCTCGTTGCGGTCATGCTTAAGCGGCTCCTCGACGCAGGTCTCTCCCGCCATCAGTTGCAACTTCTGCTCGTCGGCGGCGGTCCCGTACCGCGTCCGTTGCTCGAAGAAGCCGAGCGGCGGCAGTTACCGGTCGCCCAGACATACGGGATGACGGAGACGTGTTCGCAAGTCGCGACGCTGTTGCCAGCCGAGGCACTCGCCCACATCGGTTCGAGCGGTCAAGCAATCACGCCGACCCAACTCCGTATCAATGCGGATGGGGAGATTGAAGTGAACGGACCGACGGTGACCCCTGGTTACTATAAACAGCCAGAGGCCGATGCTTGGACGCCCGACGGCTATTGGCGGACGGGCGACCTCGGCACGATGAAAGACGGTTACTTGTACGTCCATGACCGCCGCAGTGATTTGATCATCTCCGGCGGTGAGAACATTTATCCGGCCGAAATCGAGAGCGTGTTATTGCGTTGCCCGGGCATTCAAGACGTCGGGGTCGTCGGTCGTCCCGACCCGAATTGGGGAGCGGTACCCATCGCCTTCACGGTTGGTACGTTCGATTTCGATGAGGCGATTCAGCTGCTGCACGACCATCTGGCATCTTATAAACATCCGAAAGCATGGATTGCCGTCGACGAGCTGCCTCGTAACGCCAACGGTAAATTGATGCGTCATCGCTTAAAGGAGGCTGACCATGATTCATCGCGCTGAACTGTATATCGTCCCCCTCACGTTCAAACATCCGATTGTCACCGCCCACGCCGTGTTGACGACGAGACGGACGGTCATTCTCCGGCTGGAGACGGTCGACGGTGTTGTCGGCTACGGGGAAGGTGTCGCGTTCGAGACGCCATGGTATACGGCTGAGACCGTCCGCTCCGTCATCGATACGTCCGCTTTGATTATCCAACTCCTGAAAGGGATGACGTTGTCTGCCGCCTCGTTCGGTACCCATGTCAGCTCGATCATCGGCCAACCGATGGCGAAAGCGATGTGGGAGAGCGCTCTATGGGAAGTGGAAGCGGCCCGCGCGAATCAGACATTAAAACAATACGTCCAAGCCGGCGATGCCGTGGCATGCGGCCGGACGATTGGCATCGGTCTGCTCAGTCAGACGTTGAACGCCATCGAGGCTGCGCTCGCGTCCGGATTCGACCGGATCAAGTTAAAAGCGTCCCCGCATGAACTGCTTCCTGCACTCGGCGAGATTCGAAGCAATTTTCCGGACGCCCCGCTCATGATTGATTTGAATGGAAGTGGCTCCGAGCAACCGCTTGACTGGTTCGAGGCGTTAGATACCTACCGTCTCTTGATGATCGAACAGCCTTATCCGAGCACACATTGGGTCGAGACAGCGGACTTGCAGGCACGGCTCACCACACCGATTTGTCTCGACGAATCGATCAGTTCGGCTCAAGACGCGACGACGATGCATCGACTTCGAGCCGGTCGCATCGTCAATATCAAACCGGCCCGCGTCGGCGGCTGGAGCGAGGCGCTCGCGATTCGCGATAGCGGCACCCCCTACTGGGTCGGTGGGATGTATGAGTCCTCGATCGGCCGTTATCACACGCTCTTATTCGCCTCATTGAGCGGAGCCTCCTATCCGGCCGATATGGCCGGGACGAGCGCTTACTTCGAAACCGATTTGCTCGATACCCCGCTCGAGGTCGAGAACGGACAATTGATGCTTCCCGACCAGGTCGCACCGGATTGGACGATGATCGAGCAACTGAGTGAACAGACGATTCGACTCCTGTAAAAACTCCGCAAAAAAGGCGGCAGACTTCGCGTCTGCCGCCTTTTCATCGTTAACGGAATGTGCCCGTCAATACTTCATAGCCGTCTTTCGTGACGACGACCGTGTGCTCGAACTGGGAGACGAGGCTGTTGTTCGGGGTGAATAACGACCAACCGTCCTCTTCTGATTGATAGACGATTTCATCTTTCGTCGAGATGAACGTCTCGACGGCAATGACTTGTCCTTCTTTCAAGATGTCGTTCTCTTCACGGCTATAGTAGTTCGAAATCGTCTCCGGCTCACCGTGGAGCGTGCGACCGAGGCCATGGCCCGCCAAGTTACGGATGACCGTGAAGCCGTTCTTACGGGCATCGGCATAAATCGCTTTCCCGATTTGGTTGACCTTGACGCCGGCCTTCACTTTGCTGAGACCCGCTTCGAGCGATGTCAATGACACTTCGACCAAACGCTCGTGTTTAGCCGATTTCGGTGTGCCCGCGATGACCGTACGTCCTGTGTCCGCATAGTAGCCGTCCTTCACGGCGGATACGTCGACGTTGACCACGTCGCCGTCTTGGATGACGAGGTCACCTGGAATCCCATGGGCTGCGACGTCATTGATGGAAATACACGTATAACCCGGGAACTCATACATCGTGATCGGGGCCGAGGCGGCCCCTTCCGCTTCCAAAATACGCTGCCCGATTTCATCCAACTGTTTCGTCGTCATGCCCGGTTTGACCGCTTTCGCCATCTCATCGCGCGCCAAGGCGACGATTCGCCCAATCTCACGCAATGCATCGTAATCATAATCTAACATTCGTTTTCCCTCTCAATCTAATAATCGATTTTGATATAAGAACTCTTCTGATAAGTCCGCAAACAAGAACATGCCGTCCGGTAACGGATAACTGAACGTCCGCGTCACTTCGTTCGAACTGAAGTCGCGATAATCCTCGGACAAGTAGCCCCGTCCGCGCACGTCCATCGCTGCCATCGTCCGAATAAAGTACGGACGGAAACTCCAATTATAGCCGCGATACGTGTTATCGACCGTCCAAGCGGACTGTGCCTGATAGACGTTTGCGCTCGTCTGGAACCCGGTTTGGTCCGTCAAATAGTAACGGACGAACGTCCCTTCGAGTTTCGGGGCAATATGGAGCAACCATTCATCTTTCTTATCGCGCGACCACTTCCCGCTTTGGACGAGGTCGTGGATTTGTTTATGGAGTTCGAACTCCAATTCATATAATCGCTTTAATCGCTCTTGATCGTGTAAGAAGAACGACGGTACTTCTTGCGTCAATACGCTCATACCTTTCGCTTCGCGCGGCGGCATCGCATCGCTTTGCCCGAGGAGACTTCCCATATAATAACGTCCGCCATGACGCCACGCATAACGCAACTGTCCGAGATGGTCAATCGATTTATAGAGGAGCGGAGCCCCGAGACGGGAAGCGATATATTCCATCGTCTGAAGCATTTGCGGATACGTGACCGATAACGTCTTCTTCTCGACCATCGTCGCCAAATCGACGAGCAACATCTCAGGCGCCACCGTCATGATGTCTTCGATGCTCGTTGATTCTGCGAAGTCGAGCGCGACTTTAACACCAGATGAACGATAATATTGGACGACTCGTGACAAGCGTGACACGTCAACGAGATCCGTCCCTTGAAGCGTCACATAAATGCGATGGAGCGGGAAGTTCAATTCTCGAAGCGGGGCCAAAAACGCCTCGCCTCCTTGTTCGAGAATCCACTCTGACCGACATCGGAACGTGACGAATTGCGTCGCATCCCTTAACTGTTCGGCCGCTAAACGCTCCATCCGTTTGGCGATATCGAGCTGATACTCGAGCGGGACGTCATCGTCGTAAAAGAATGGGGTGAGCGACTCGCCCCTGAACTGTCCATGGACCATATAACCTTCTACTTGGAAGGTGGCGGCTCCCAGGATTGGTTCAAATGTCACTTCGACTTCTTCTGGATTCATCATCACATCCACTGCGTCCAACTTGATCACCTCGTCTTTTTTCTAAACACGAAAGCGAGCTGGGTTCAGCTCGCTCGTGTATGCACATACATATAGGCACCGAAACAAGCAATGAAATATACGATACTCATCACACCGTAGCCGATTCCCATCTTCCCGCCCACGCCGATGGCCATCACCAGCCAAATCATCGCGCCGAACAAGAGCGTGGCGACCGGGATATATCGGAAATTCGGACGCTCGGTCCGCGTTATAATCGGTTTCAAAGCCAGGACGCACGCCAATAGTATGACGAGACCAAAACCTAGTTCAATCATCCGTTGACACCTCATTTTTCTGTCTCTACTCGTTTAGTGTAGCATGACACCAAAAAAAAAACCGCAAATCCACTTAAGGAGATGCGGTTTTAGTTATTGATTAGTCACGCGGACGGCGTGGGCCACGGTCGTCTGAACGACGACGGTCGTCTCCACCCGTGCGTTTGCCACGGTATCCACCGCCGCCACCGCTGCGTCCACCACGGTCACCGCCGCCACGACGTTCGCCGCCGCCGCTGCGATTTCCACGGTACCCACCACGGTCGTTACGTCCACCTTGACGTTTGACGCGTACTGGTTCTGCATACGAGATTTCAACCGGAGTTGAATCTGGCTCTTTCGTCAATCCACGAAGTGCCGCTGCAAGAAGCTCGACTGCTTCGTATTCTTCAAGAAGCTCAGTCGCAAGTTGCGTGTAAGCTTTGAAGTCGCCCGCTTGAACACGTTCGATCAATTCTTCAGCTGATTGCTTTTGGTTGCCCTCGAGCACTTCTGCGATTGTCGGTACGTGACGACGGTTCATTTTCTTGTTCGTTACGCGTTCGATTGCTTTGACTTGACCGAATTCACGTGGCGTGATGAACGTAAGGGCTGTACCTGTTTTACCAGCGCGGCCTGTACGTCCGATGCGGTGCACGTAGCTTTCCGGATCTTGTGGGACGTCAAAGTTGTAAACGTGAGTAACACCTGAGATATCAAGACCACGGGCTGCAACGTCTGTCGCGACCAAGATGTCGATCGTGCCGTTTTTGAAACGACGGATGACTTGGTCACGTTTTGATTGCGTTAAGTCACCGTGAAGACCATCAGCCGTGTAACCACGTTTGATGAGTGCTTCTGTCACTTCGTCAACACGTTTCTTCGTACGAGCGAAGATGATGCTGAGTTCTGGCGAGTCGATGTCGATCAAACGGCAAAGCGTATCGAATTTTTGACCTTCGCGCAATTCAAGGAATTGTTGGTTGATATTCTCAACTGTCATTTCCTTCGCTTTTACTTTGATGATCGTCGGCGACTTCATGAAGCGCTCAGCAATCTTCTTGATTTGTGGTGGCATTGTTGCAGAGAAGAGAAGCGTTTGACGTTCAGCCGGAAGGCCTTTCAAAATCATCTCGATATCTTCAACGAAGCCCATGTTGAGCATTTCATCTGCCTCGTCCAAGATCACAGTTTGGATCTCGTCGAGTTTGATCGTCTTACGCTTCATGTGGTCCATGAGGCGGCCCGGTGTGGCAACGACGATTTGTGGGTTCTTTTTCAAACCACGGATTTGGCGGTCGATTTGTTGGCCACCGTATACTGGAAGTGCGTAAACGCGCTTCGCTTCACCGATTTTGTTCAATTCTTCTGCAACTTGAATCGCAAGTTCACGTGTCGGTGCAAGAACAAGTGCTTGGACTTGACGTGCCTTTGTGTCGATTCGCTCAATTGTCGGAATACCGAAAGCTGCTGTTTTCCCTGTACCTGTTTGCGCTTGACCTAATACGTCCACTCCTGTGAGTGCGACAGGAATTGTCTCAGCTTGGATCGGTGTAGCTTCTTCGAAGCCCATTTTGAGTACACCTTTTACTAATGCTTCACTTAACTGTAAATCTTGGAATTTTGTCAAATTATATTCTCCTTTTTTCATACAAAAAACGTCTGAGGTTTTGTTCTACAGACGTTTTTCCAATGTTTCCTCGTAGTCAACTTTACTAACTATAACGTATTTGTTTCTAAAATGAAAGAAATACATTCTAAAACTTTTCATAGCCACCTGGACATGAGTTATCTTATTTCAATTTATAGCCGTTGTCGAGTTTTTCAACTTGCTTTTCTTTCAGCAGTTTCCCGAGTGCGCGTTTGAACGCCGCTTTACTCATCCCGAACTCACGATCGATCACGTCCGGCGCCGTCTTGTCGCCATAAGGCATTTGGCCGCCGCGTTCTTCAATATAAGCACGGATACTTTCCGCGTCCGGGTCGATGGCTTCATATGCCCGCGGTTTCATCGAGACGAGTACCGTCCCGTCTTGTTTCACTTGCGTCACACGTACGGTCAATTGCTCACCGAGACGTGGCCAACGTGTCATCTCTGCTTCATGTAAGAAACCGAGTGATTCATTTTCGACCCAGACGTTCACACCGACGTCGCGTCGATTGACGACGACCGCATGGACATCTTGATTGCCCCATTCTTCTTTAGCGGGACGCGCCAACAAGTTCAAGTACGCATAGTGGGCCGGTTCCCCGAGAAGACGGCTCTTTTGATCGTACTTGAGACGAATGCAAAGCTTGTCCCCTTCTTTTGGCCAATACGACCGGTTCTCAGGAAGATCATCTAATGAGACGAGTACATCCTTTTGAATCCCGATATTGACGAACACACCGGTGTTATACCGGACTCCAGTCACTTCATACCACTCATAGTCATCGAACGTGACGCTCGGAATCGTCATCGTCGAAGCGAGACGTCCTTCTGAGTCGTGATAAAGGAAGACCCGCACCGTCTGTCCGACTGTGACTTCCTCAGTTTGTTCTTTTCGATGAAGGAGTACCTCTTCGCGACCGTTTCCGATAAACACACCAAAATCAGCTGAACGTTCCGCGACCAAGTCTACTACTTCTCCTGCACGTAATGCCATACAATCCACATCCTTTTTCATCTGTTACTGTCAGTATACCTACCTACACACGTTCCTAATCATATCACGTTCGATTTCCTTACTCCGTTCAATTGTGTCTAAAATGTGAACAAGATTACCCCCCCGTTATGCTAAATGGGTCCGTATACTAGCTTCTATATTTCAAATTTTGTGACAATTTTGTGAACGTGCATTTTCCATCTAGTATCCACATTTTGAAAACGTTATTATTAAGGAAGTGTTGTTTAACGATTTAGGTTTCAGCCATGGCCGAACGGGGGATATAAAATGTTTGATGTACAATCTCGATCATTCGCGAAGCGCTTCATGAAAGGCTTATTGATTGCTTTCTTCGCGCTACTCGCTTCACTTAGCTTCATTTTTTCAAACGGAGTCGATACAAACGTATCCTCATCCGTCACGATGGTCCAAGAGTAAACGCCCTCTCCTGACAGAAGGCGTTTTTTTGTTTTGTTCCGACAAAAAAAGGGATTTTTTATGCATCTGTCGAACGAACATAACGTTCGGCTTTTATTATTGAATCATCTGGGAAGGGAGAGTCACTCATGCTATTTTATTTTCTCACCACGATTCTTTCGGTCGTCGGTTTGTCCGTCTCGCTCCAAACCGGTTTTTTCAAAGACCCGATCGGTACATTCCTGTTCGCCGTATTGCTCGCTATGGGCTTATCTTCATTTAAACAGTTGGTCGCACAAACGAACGTCTTGCTCATCGAGCGCCGGAATCAAAAAAAGATCAAGCGCATCGTGGCGCGCATGCATTCAACTACGCGTAAACGTTCTACATAACGCTCGTCTTCCCCCTCCACTTTTGTTATTCTATTCTAGACAAGAAGAGCAAAACGGACTCAACCCGTAGGAGGCACAAACACGTATGAACGAAATCCCTTTATCGAACGAATGGCTATTGCGTTATTCACCTGTCATGGAGCTATGGCTAAAAGAAGACGGCATCTTGCTCGTCGACGATGACAATCGCATTCGACTCACGCTTGAAATCGGCAGTGACCAAGTCATGCAGTTCAAGAGCATCGAACAAGATGGGGCTTACTTTGCTGTGGACCCGGTGAATAAACGAATCACGTTCGAACTCGAGGAAGAAGAAGAGGAAAGCGATTCTCGCTTCTGGGAATAAAGATTCATGCCGAAGAGTCGGATTCTCGTCAAGAGAGGAAGACTCTTTCTTCGTGTCCAGACTCATTACTGAACGATCGAGAGGAGAAATATGTATGATCCGCACCGCCATCTGGTTTATCGCCTTTTTCGCCGTCTTACCGCTGACACTTCCGTTCTATCCGAAAGCGAAGCGACTGACGCCCCCGGAACGTTATGGATACGTCCAAACTGTCGCCTATAAGTGGGCAAGCTTTCTACTACGAATCGCCGGCGCTCGCGTCCGTGTTCACGGCCAAGAGAACATCCCGAATGAACCGGTCGTCTACGTCGCGAACCACCAAGGGAACTTTGATGTCCCGATTATGATCACAGCGACGAAACATCCAAAAGCGTTTATCTCAAAAATCGAAGTGCAAAAGTTCCCAATCATTCCGCGCTGGATGGAACTGATGGGTTGTATCTTCATCGACCGCAGCGACCGGCGCCAGTCCATTAAAGCAATCCGTTCCGGCGTCGAGACGATCCAATCAGGACAGTCGATTATCGTCTTCCCGGAAGGCACCCGCTCAAAAGGCGGACCAATCAAAGAGTTCAAAGCTGGTAGCCTGACGCTCGCCACATCAAGCGGTGCCAAGATCGTCCCTGTCGCCATTAAAGGAAGCCACCATTTGCTCGAGACGACAAACCGAATCACACCGGGTACGGTCGACGTCACGTTTTTACCGGTCATCGATCCGGCAGACGTCCCGAATAAAGAAATTGCGGCGCTGGCAGAGACGATGATTCGCCGCGTCGTTGAAGGAGAAGAATCATGAGTTTATTAGCCATCGAAGGCATTCATAAAGAATTTGCAGATAAAGTCTTGTTCGACGACGTCACGATGACGATTCACCCAGGTAATCGCATCGGGGTCATCGGGGTCAACGGCTCCGGAAAGTCGACGTTCTTAAAAATCATCGCCGGCGTCGAGACCGCAGACCGGGGTTCGATGCAACACCCGAACGATTACCGGATTCGCTATTTGACCCAAACGGTCGACTTCGCCCCCGGGCAAACGATTTTAGACGCGTTGTTCACGAGTGACACCCCGTCCGTCCAAGCGTTGAAACAGTATGAGCTCGCGCGTCAAGCACTCGAGGCGAACCCGACGAGCGAACAATGGTTGGAACGCTTCATGACAGCCCAGCAAGCGGTCGATGCAGCCGACGCATGGGAGACTGAAGCGAAGTTGAAATCGATTTTAAATCGGCTCGGTCTTCCGGACGTGACGGCAGAGATTAGCTCGCTTTCCGGTGGACAACAGAAACGGGTCGCTTTGGCCGCAGCCCTACTCGACGAAGCTGACTTACTATTACTCGATGAGCCGACGAACGAACTCGACGCCGATACGATTGCTTGGCTTGAGACGATTCTCGCTGATTACCGGGGGGCCATCCTGCTCATCACCCATGACCGTTATTTCTTGAACCGAGTCACGAATCATATCCTTGAAATCGCCGATGGCACGAGTTACTTCTATGACGGCAACTATGAGCTCTTCCTTGAGAAGCGTGCCGAACGAAAAGCCCGGTCGCATTCAATGGAGCAAAAGCGGCAAAACATCTTACGTCGTGAGCTCGCTTGGCTGCGTCGTGGTGCCAAGGCACGGACGACGAAACAGAAGGCACGCATCCAGCGCGTCGAGGACTTGAAGCATCAAGAGACGCTTGCCGAGGATGAGGCGCTCGAAGTATCCGTCGGTTCGCGCCGCCTCGGGAAAAAAGTAATCGAGGTGGAGAACTTGTCCTTCGGTTATGACGATCACTTGCTCATTGAAGATTTCACGTGGTTGTTCGGACGCCGGGAACGGTATGGCATCGTCGGACCAAACGGGAGTGGGAAAACGACACTCATGAACTTGCTTGCCCACCGCCTCGAACCGACGAACGGAACGGTCGTCCACGGGGAAACCGTCCATCTCGGATATTATGGGCAACAAGTTGAATTCGAAGACACAACGCGACGCGTTATCGACGAGATCGAGCGCATCGCCCAAGTCATCTATACGCCGGACGGCGAAACGATCACGGCCAGTCAGATGCTCGAACGCTTCCTATTCACCCCGGACGCGCAATACAAACCGATTGCCAAACTGTCGGGTGGAGAGAAACGCCGCCTCGTCTTGCTTCGGATTTTAATGGACGAGCCGAACGTGCTATTTTTAGATGAACCGACGAACGATCTCGACACGGAGACATTGTCCGTCCTCGAGGACTATTTGGAGTCGTTCCCAGGCACGGTCATCGCCGTCAGTCACGACCGCTATTTCTTAGATCGGATCGCCGAACAGCTGATTGCGTTCGAAGACGGGACGATCAACGTTTATCATGCGGAGTACAGTGACTATTTAGCCACACTCCAAGAACAGACGAAGCAACAAGTGAAAAAAGAATCGAAAGAGAAGAAAGAGCGTGTCAAAGTCGATGTCGTCAAATTCACTTTTAAAGAGCAGAAAGAATGGGAGACGATCGAGGATGATATCGCCTCTCTCGAATCTGAGATCGAAGCAGCCGAGGCACGGCTCGCCGCAGCGGGTAGCGACCTCGGTAAAGTGAATGAACTGTACGCCGACATTGCCGCGTTGAAAGAAGCGCTCGATGCGAAGATGGAGCGATGGGAATATTTATCGGAGATTGATGAACAAATTCAAGCACAGAAGAACTAAAAACAAGGATCACGCGTCGGCGTGATCCTTGTTTTTCGTGTAGCCATGTGTGGACAATTCGAGTGCAGCGCTTGGAAGCACCCTGTTCATCCTTTACTGACGATATTATGTTGAAACGCATAAACGACGGCTTGCGTCCGGTCGTAGACGTCAAGCTTCGTCAAAATGTTGGAGACGTGTGTCTTCACCGTCTTCAACGAGATGTATAGTTCATCGGCGATGACTTGGTTCGATTTCCCTTCCGCCATCAATTGCAAAATCTCACGTTCCCTTGCCGTCAGACTCTCGTGCAACGTCTTTTCCGGATGTCGGAGCCGTTCGAGCATCTTGCCCGTCACTTGGGCGGCCATGACCGGATTGCCGGCTGCCGTTTGACGAATCGCATCGGCGATCTCGTTGGCGTTCGCCGTTTTCAAGACGTAACTCATTGCCCCGGCCTCGATGACCGGATACACTTTCTCGTCATCCAAGAAACTCGTCACGACTAAAATCTTGGCCTCTTTCCAACTCGCCTTGATCCGCTTCGTCGACTCGACCCCATCGACAGGTTCCATCACTAAATCCATCAAGACGACATCGGGCTTCTCGGCGATGGCAAGCTCGGCCCCTGTCGCGCCGTCCGATGCTTCTCCGACGACTTCGATGTCAGGCTGCGTCGACAGAAACGCCGAGACGCCGGCCCGCACCATCTCATGGTCATCAATCAATACGACTCGAATCATTCTAACCCCTCCACTTGTTGTTTCACACGCACTTCAATCTGAGTACCGACGCCTGGCACACTGACGAGTCGTAACGTCCCGCCGACCTCAGCCGTCCTCTCTCTTATCGATTGTAAGCCATATGAGGCGACTTGTGTATCATCGACATTAAAGCCGATCCCGTCGTCGTTTATTTTTAAGATGACCGTCTGTTGCACGGTCCGCATTTCGATTTCAAGTCGTTTCGCTTTCGCATGGCGAAGCGTGTTGCTAATCGCTTCTTGGACGATGCGGAACAGTTCATTCTCAGTATGTCGCGACAATTCGACTTCTTCGAGGCGCCATACGAGCTCGGTCGATTGTTTGCGTGACAGTTCTTCTAACAGGCGCTCGATTCCCGTCTTGAGCGTCATTCCTTCGAGCTCGACCGGACGGAGTTGCAACAGAAGCGAGCGCATTTCCGCCTGAGCAGTTTGTGCCATCACTTCGACCTGCTCGATTTGTTTGGCCGCCACGTCTGGTTTTGAAGTGATCGTCTGTTTGGCCGCCGTCGTCATCATCGAGATGGCGTACAGTTGCTGACTGACCGAGTCATGGAGTTCACGGGCGACACGGCGCCGTTCTTCGACGACTGCTTCGCTGCGCGCTTCCTCGACACTGACAGGTCGGTCCCCGACCCGTTTGGCCATCTCAATCATTTCCGTGCGTTGCTTAGAAATCCGGGCAATCCGTTCGAGTGTATCTCGATAAGGCGACAATGGACGGAATGTAATCTCTTTTTGATTCTCAAGCTTCCACAAGGCAATCGCCACTTCCCGGAAGTCGCGTCGCAAATAAAAATACGAACCGACCCCGAAGATGCTACCAATCAAGACGGCGATGACGAGGATAGACACACCGAAAGGCAACCCTTCTTCACGTGTGAACAAATCTCGGAGTGAAGTCGAGTCACCTATTAAAAATGCGATCGTGACGAACAGTGCCGTCAGTAGGCTGCTAAATAACTGATGCCAGACGACCGTCCTTGGATACGAATCCTTCTTCATACGGTCATCACCTCGACACTTCCGCTCATGAGCACGATATGGATGCGGACTTTCCGTGTTGCTGCTTGATAATCGTCCGAAGCCGTGTAAAAGCGACGGTTGAACACCGGTGAATAGTTCGACTCATCGACTTGAATCTTGCCGAATCCGATTGATGCATCAATCGAGTAATCGTAGCCGGCTGGAATGAGAATTCGGACGTCCCCGGCGAGTCCGTTCAATAGTAAGAATGTCTCTCCCTCCGGAATGATGGCGCGCGACAAGTCGAGTTCGACGTCACGCAATAAGAAGAATTCATTCGTGTCTTGAAGCACGTAGTGACCGCTCTCTTTTGTCCCGAACGAAAAGGCCTGTTCTTGCCGGATATGTGACTTGAACCGACTCGATTCGAGCGGACGATTCTTGTACAGTCGATAGCCGAACATGAGCAATAAACCTGACAATACAAAACCGAACGCCGCCGACGAGAAGATGAGCCCGACGAGCATGATACCGCCAATCCCGTAAAAGATATAGCTGACCGGCTGATTGCCTTTGCGGCTAAAACGACGCCCGATATACAGCAACAATAGCGGGACGACCATACTGAAGAGGACGCTGTTACCACCCGTCGCGATATCGATAAATAGTCCAATGGCGAATAGAATAATCATAAAGCCGATGATTTGGCGTGTGTTCCAACGTTCCACATTGCTTCCCCCTCTCTAACAGTATGTAACATGAAGCAAAGAAGCGATGGCCCAACCATTCGCCGGACCATCGCTGAACCGTTGCGTCAGTCTTGTTTGAAACGACGCTCAAGTTCTTTTAGTTTTGCTTCGAAATCATCTTCGTCCGCTGGATCGATTTTCTCTTCAGCGGCCGGTTCTTGTTTCTTCTCTTCTGCTTTTTTCTCTTCTTCCGTGAATGGATGTGTCTTCGACGTCTCTGCCCCGAAGATTTGATCGAGCGCACCTTTCAATAAATCCAGGTTCTCACGCATTGCGAACTCATACCGTTTGTTTTGCATCTCATCGAGTTTCAGTCGCATCTCGAGAGCTCGGCGCTCGAGGGCATCGAGTTCACGTGCTCCTTCGTCGAGGAGACCTTCAAAATAACGATACTGCTCACCGTAATGCTTCGACTCGAGAGCTGCCCGTTCGGCGAGCTTGTCTTCGCCTGCTTGCTTGGCGAGTTCCGTCTGCTCGTAACGCTTATCGGCCATCTGCTTGGCGTCATCGCGTTTTGTAGCAAGTTCCTCGAGCAATGACTTTTGACGCTCAACGAGACGTTCGACTGACAGCGCCTCTTTTTCAGCACCGCGGATATGGCGGTTCAATTCGGCTTCCCCACTTGAGCGTGGAGCCGAACGTGGCCCCTCTTTATCTTGAAACTTCTTCATCTCTTTCGATAGTTCTTTCGTCAACTCGTTAGCTAAATCACGAAACTGGTCAAATGGTGTTTTCATCTTGATGTCCTCCTTTTGAATCTTAGCGACGGTTTACAAACTTCTGCCAAACTTGATCGAACGATTGAAAACTGCTGCGGCTCGCACGCGACCCGTCCGCATTGAAAATCTCGACGTCTTGTTTTTGGTTGGCATACATCATATACCCTTTAAACAATACCCATGCCACCACAATCCCGATCAACGCCCAAATATTCGATAAAATTGTGATGATCCCGATCACGGCAAGCGCGCCGTAACCGATTTTTGCGCCGACATGTGTCACGGCCATGAATCTGACTCCAGCCCACAGTGCTAAGAGCGCCCCCAAACCGAACATGATCATGTTCGGTAAAAAGCCGATTAGAACGAGAACTAAAGAGATCGCGGCCACAATGAACAATACTTGCTTCACCTGGCGATTCATCGATTATCCCTCCTCGTTAAGTACACTCTTATCATAATACGTTATTTTCAATAGTGCGACGAGCGGAAGGCTTGTTTTCCCTCGGTCTGTAGACTGAGATGATAGCGTTATCAAATCGTGTGTTATACTAGAGGCATCGAACAACGAAAGGATGATGTTTTATGAGCACCGTACAATTCGCAGTACACACTTTGTCAGCCAACAGGAGGGCGACTGTCCTCCACAACTAAAAGGAGGATTCTATTTGAATCAAACAACGACAACGGGACGTGTCACGGCACAGTTCCAACATATGTATACCATCACGACTGAAAGTGCGAACTATACGTGCAGTGTCACCGGGAAATTCCGACATGAGGCCGAAAGCGAGCGCGACTATCCGGTCATCGGTGACTTCGTCGAGTTCACCGTTCGTGAGCATGGTCAAGGCGTGATTCGGCGTCTCCTTGAGCGGCGCACTGTCCTGTCACGGGCAGCGGCCGGCAACGAGACGCGCGAACAATTGATCTGCGCGAACGTCGATTTTATCTTGATCACGATGGCGTGCGGACATGATTTCAACCTGCGCCGGCTCGAGCGCTATTCGCTCGCCGCGTGGGAAACCGGAGCCACACCGCTCATCATCTTGACGAAATCGGACCAAGTCGACAACCCCGAGGCGCTCGTCGATGAGCTCGCTTTGACGGTTCCGGGGGTCGATGTCTTCCCTGTCAGTTCACTCACAGGCGACGGCGTCGAGGCGTTGCGAGCCGCACTGCCGAGCGGAAGCACCATCGTCCTCGTCGGCTCGTCCGGTGTCGGGAAATCGACGCTGACGAACGCGCTCGCCGGTGAGACCGTCACCGAGACACAGGCCGTCCGCGAGAGCGATGAGCGCGGCAAGCACACGACGACGCATCGCGAACTGTTCCGGATTGACGATTTGTTCGTCATCGATACGCCCGGTATGCGTGAATTCGGTCTTTGGGACGGGGCCGACCACCTCGACGAGACGTTTCGGGATATCGAGGCGCTCGCCGAGACGTGTCGGTTCCGGGACTGTGCGCACGGCAACGAGCCAGGCTGCGCCGTCCGAGCCGCCATCACATCCGGAACGCTCGATGCGAAACGCTATCAGAGCTTCGTCAAGCTCGAGCGCGAGCTCCGCTACGCGGAAAAACGCCAAGCGGAGGCGGCACGTCTCGCTGAGAAGAAGAAACGAAAAACGAAAGCTTAATCTAAGAGAGGAGTCACAGAAAAACTGTGGCTCCTTTTTCGACCTTCCTGCCCTAGCACCAAGTCTTATCACCAATCCGACATTTGTGAACAATCGTTCAGAAATAGTTCGCATAAATGCAGGCAAAACCCTCGAAAGAAAGCGGTTTCTCCGCTACAATGGATTCGTATTGTCACAGATAAAAATCGCTAGCATACAGGGAGAGACCTATGAAAACATTGAACGAACGCGCACTTGAGATGCACGCCATGCACCACGGAAAATTGGAAACGACACCGAAAGTCGACGTCGACACGAAAGAAGCGCTCAGTCTCGCTTATTCACCAGGTGTCGCCGAACCATGCCGTCGCATCGCTGAAGATAAAGAACTGTCTTACGACTATACACTCCGTGCCAACACGGTCGCCGTCGTCTCGGACGGAAGTGCCGTCCTCGGCCTCGGCAATATCGGTCCAGAGGCCGCGCTCCCGGTCATGGAAGGGAAAGCCGTCTTGTTCAAAAGCTTTGCCGGGGTCGATGCGTTCCCCATCTGTCTCGACACGCATAACGTCGACGAGATCGTCCGGACGGTCGAATTGCTTGCGCCGACATTCGGTGCCGTTAACTTAGAAGACATCAAGGCGCCCGAATGTTTCGAGATCGAGGCGCGCCTGAAACAGACGCTCCCGATTCCCGTCTTCCATGACGACCAACACGGGACGGCCATCGTTGTGCTAGCAGGTCTCGTCAACGCACTACGACTCGTCGACAAGACGATGCCTGAACTTCGGGTCGTCATGAACGGTGCCGGGGCTGCCGGCATCGCCATCGCGAAACTGTTGAAGCGTTTCGGCGTCGAAGACCTCGTCATCTGTGACACGAAAGGTGCGATTTACGAAGGACGCGTCGAAGGGATGAACCCGTTCAAAGAGCAAATCGCCAAAGCAACGAACCGGAAGCAACATGAAGGGACGCTCGCCGATGTGCTTCAAGGTGCCGACGTCTTCATCGGCGTCTCGGCGGCCGGTGCCGTCACCGAAGAGATGGTTCGTTCGATGGCTGTCGATCCGGTCATCTTCGCACTCGCGAACCCGATTCCGGAGATTATGCCGGACCTCGCGACAAAAGCCGGGGCGCGTGTCGTCGCGACCGGTCGTTCCGACTTCGCCAACCAAGTGAACAACGTCCTCGCCTTCCCTGGTATTTTCCGCGGGGCGCTTGACGTTCGCGCCACCGAGATCAACGAAGAGATGAAAGAAGCGGCCGTCCACGCGATTGCCGACTTGTTGACCGAGGAAGATCTCATAAACGGGGTCGTCATCCCGAGCCCGTTCGATGAGCGAATCGCACCCGCCGTCGCAGTCGCGGTCGCCAAAGCCGCCGTCGAGACCGGCGTCGCCAAGCGCCCACTCGATGAGGCAGCCATCCGTCAGCACGTCAGTCAAAAACATTTGTAATCCAAAAAACTGCGCAGACCGTGACGGTCTGCGCAGTTTTTTAAACGGTTCCTTGTAAGATCCCTTCCGCCCATTCTACTTCTTCCGTCGTCGGGGGTTTAATCCCTTTGAGCGGATAGTCGAGACCGAGTGCCTCCCATTTATAGACACCCATCTCATGGTACGGCAAAATTTCGACTTTCTCGACGTGGTCGAGCTTTTGAATGAACGCGGCCGTGCGGCGGAGCGCTCCTTCATCAAGTGTCCATTCTGGGACGAGGACGTGGCGAATCCACATTTTCGTTCCGCGCTCGGATAAATGTTCAGCAAGCGCGAGCGTGTTGACGTTGCTCCGTCCCGTCAGTTTCTTACACATGTCATCGTCGATATGTTTGATATCGAGTAAGACGAGATCCGTATGATCTAAGATGGCATCCAAGTTAGGGGGACGAAGTGCGCCCGACGTGTCGAGTGTCGTGTGGAGCCCGTGTTTCTTCGCTTCACGCAAGAGCGCTTCTAAGAACTCTGGCTGCGCGAGCGGGTCGCCCCCTGAAATCGTGATACCGCCTTTTGATGCTTCCATGAACGGACGATAGCTGAGCGCTTCTTGAATGACGTCCTCGGCCGAACGATGGTTATTCTTTTTGAAATCCCACGTGTCAGCGTTGTGGCAATACAAGCAACGAAGCGCACAACCTTGTAAAAAGACGATAAAACGAATTCCCGGGCCGTCAACGGTTCCAAACGATTCGACCGAGTGTACATATCCCATTGTCATCGAAATGACCTCCTAACGAATGAGCGGCCTTCAGAAGAAGGCCGCCAAGCCTTGATTACTTACAATGAACCGTGGAACGTCCGGTTGATGACGTCGATTTGTTGTTCGCGCGTCAACTTGATGAAGTTGACCGCATAGCCAGAGACGCGGATGGTGAGCTGTGGATATTCTTCCGGATGCTCCATCGCATCGAGCAACGTTTCACGGTTGAAGACGTTGACGTTCAAGTGATGTCCTTTATGCTCGCCGCCCATATAGCCGTCAAGAAGTGCCGCTAAGTTGAGTTCACGAGCTACTTCTTCTTTGCCTAGTGCTTTCGGTACGATCGAGAACGTGTATGAGATCCCGTCTTGCGCATGCTCGAACGGAAGTTTCGCGACTGATGAGAGCGATGCGGCAGCACCTTTCGTATCGCGGCCATGCATCGGGTTCGCACCTGGGGCGAACGGTTCGCCGGCACGGCGTCCGTCCGGTGTGTTCCCAGTTTTCTTGCCGTAGACGACGTTTGATGTGATCGTCAAGACTGATTGCGTATGGAGCGCGTCGCGGTATGTTTTATGCTTACGCACTTTTTCCATGAACGACTCAACGAGTTCGACGGCGATTGAATCGACACGGTCATCGTTGTTTCCGAATTTAGGGAAGTCGCCTTCTGTCTCGAAGTCGACAGCAATGCCTTGCTCGTTGCGGACCGGTTTCACGGTCGCATATTTGATGGCTGACAGACTATCTGCTGTGACCGAGAGACCGGCGATTCCGCATGCCATCGTCCGTAGGATTTCTGGGTCATGAAGTGCCATCTCGATCCGTTCGTACGCATATTTATCGTGCATGAAGTGGATGACGTTGAGCGTGTTGACGTAGAGCTCGGCGAGCCAATCGAGCGTCCGATCGAAGTCGGCATACACTTTGTCGTACGTGAGCACGTCTTCGGTGTTCATCTCCCAAACCGGCGCGATTTGGTCGCCGCTCTTCTCATCGCGGCCTCCGTTCATGCTGTAAAGGAGTGCTTTTGCCATGTTGGCGCGGGCACCGAAGAACTGCATCTGTTTCCCGATCTTCATCGGTGACACACAGCAGGCGATGCCGTAGTCGTCGCCAAACTCTGGAAGCATGAGGTCGTCGTTCTCATATTGGATCGCAGACGTCTCAATCGACATCTTCGCGCAATATTGTTTAAATCCTTCTGGCAATTTCGTCGACCAAAGCACCGTCAAGTTCGGTTCTGGTGCTGGCCCGAGGTTTGAGAGTGAATGCAAGAAGCGGAATGAGCTCTTCGTCACGTTCGAGCGACCATCCTCACTCATCCCACCGATTGACTCGGTCACCCACGTTGGGTCACCCGAGAACAATTCGTTGTAGTCAGGCGTGCGCAAGAATTTGACAATCCGGAGCTTCATGATGAAGTGGTCGACGATTTCTTGAACGTCTGACTCGGTCAAACGACCTGCTTCGATATCACGTTCTGCGTAAACATCGAGGAATGTCGAGACACGTCCAAGTGACATCGCGGCGCCGTTCTGTTCTTTGACGGCTGCGAGATATGCAAGGTATACCCATTGGTACGCCTCTTGTGTATTTTCCGCCGGACGGCCGAGGTCAAATCCGTACGCCGCACCGAGTTGTTTCAACTCTTGGAGGGCCCGGAGCTGCTCAGACATTTCTTCCCGTGTCCGAATATCTGACTCTGATAAGAAACCGCCACGGTTCGCCAAGTCTTTTTTACGTTCTGCAATCAAGAAATCTAACCCGTACAAGGCAACACGACGGTAGTCGCCGATGATCCGTCCTCGGCCGTAAGCGTCAGGAAGACCTGTGATGATCCCTGACTTCCGCGCCGCCCGCATCTCAGGTGTATACGCATCGAAGACACCTTGGTTATGCGTTTTGCGAATTTCCGAATAAATCTTTGTGATTTCAGGGTTCGGCTCGAAACCGTATGACTCAAGGGCAGCGTCGACCATCCGGATCCCGCCGTTTGGATGGATCGAACGTTTGAACGGCTCGTCCGTTTGAACACCGACCACTTTCTCGAGCTCTTTGTTTAAGTATCCCGGTCCGTGCGAGACGATTGTCGATGGGTTGTTTTGATCGACCGCCCAAACACCACCGCGTTCCCGCTCTTCTTTCGTCAATTCCATCACTTGTGCCCAAAGACGGTTCGTCGCATCGGTCGGTCCGACGAGGAAATGATCGTCCCCTGTGTATTCATGTCGGTTCAAACGGATAAACTCACCGACGTTCACTTCGTTCGTCCACTGCCCAGGTACAAATCCTGACCAGGCTGATTTAATTTCGGTTGCCATTGTGGGTCACTCCTCATAGTTGAGATAACTGCGTGCTTTCTATAAGTTGAGTGTACGTGAAAACGTGAACATTTTGTTTTACATTCTTGTGAAAGTTGTAACAATCTCATGAACGTTGGCATAAAGCCGTTTTTGTAAGCGTTTTAAATACTGTTATAATGCAAAAACCCTTCCTTCTGAAACAGATAAGTCTTGTTACGGCAGGATTCAACTCATTTCTGTATCATTTCAGATGGGATGTGACGATTTATACAGTTTTCGTAGTGATGTACCTCACACCTCGGGGATAGAACTTGAATTTTTGCCTTATATCGGACACAATGAAGGCAGAACATTGTAGAAGAGGAAGGGGTTCTTCCCGTGACGTACGAATTATTGACAGCCGCTCACGATTTAAAGACCGGTGACCGCATCTCTCTTAAAGTAGAGGAAAACGGTGAACAACGTGACGGATTTATCACTGAGTTTGAAGATGCAGGTTTTTGGATTCGGTTTGACGACGACATCGAAAACGAGGATTTCATCGACTACCGCGATAACTTGCTCGTTGCTCTCATCTCGCGCCCGATTGACGTGGCAGCGACGTATCCAGAGCTCGCTTCATACGAACGGTTGACGAAAGAATTGCAGTATCGTGTGTATCAAGGCTTCACCGTCGAAGGCGTCGAGGCGTCGGCTGACCAAATCGATGTGCACATCAAACTCATCGAGGACGGACAGACGTTCACACAGACACTCCGTTCTTCATTCGACCAAGATACTGAACATGTTCGCTATATCTAAGACAGGGAGCGCTTAAGCTTCCTTTGTTTTTGCCCCACGATAAGGAGAATTGATATGAACTTTACAAAACCATTTATTAACGAAGCCTGGGATCGCCTTGGCTTTACTGAACCAATGCCGGTCCAAGCAGAAGCGTTCCCGCTTCTGTTGGACGGTAAAGACGTCACGATCGAAGCGCCGACAGGTACCGGGAAGACGCTTGCTTACTTATTACCCGCCATCGAAAAAATCGATGCGTCGAACGACCGCATCCAAGTCGTCATCGTCGCGCCGACGCGTGAACTCGTCATGCAGATTCAAACGGTCGCGCAACGCTTCACCGAGAAAGGTGACGTCCGCATCGCTTCGTTCATCGGTGGCGTCGAGTTGAAACGTCAAATCGACCGGTTGAAGAAAAAACCACATTTGATCGTCGGGACACCGGGCCGACTCGTCGAACTCATTGAGAAGAAAAAATTGAAACTTCACGAGACGCATACGATCGTCCTCGACGAAGCCGATCAAATCATCGATAGCGGTTTGACAGAATCTGCCCAACGGATCATCAAACATACGGCGCATGAACATCAAATCGCCCTCGTCTCGGCGACACTCACAGACACGCTTCAAGCTTGGGCTGCCCCATTCTTGAACGAACCGGCCCACGTGAAAATCGAGCGGGCGGTAAGCGCACAAGTCACCTATGGCTACATGTTGACGACGCGCCGGTATAAACCAGAGTTGCTCCGCCGCCTGTCTCACGTCGACAACGTCAAAGCGCTCGCGTTCATCAACAACCGGTCGTTCTTGCCACCGTTGAAAGGTGAGCTCGACAAGATGAAAGTGAACTATCGCATGCTCGACAGCTTGAAAGGAAAGCGCGAACGTGTCGAAACACTTCGTGAGTTCCGGAAGGGTGACTACCCGCTCCTCATCACGACTGGCCTCGCAGCCCGTGGTCTCGATATCGAGGAAGTGACGCACGTCGTCCACTTCGACTTGCCAGAATCAATCGATGACTTTATTCACCGCTCAGGCCGGACGGCACGCGGGAATGCGGCCGGGACCGTGCTCTCGCTCGTGACAGATGAGGATTTGACCCATTTGAAATCGTTCGCCCGTCAACTCGGCGTTGAATTGAAAGAACTCGAGATTTACCGTGGCGACGTCATCGAGAAGCGAATCGAGGATAAACCGCCGGTCGTCAAGCGTCCTGCGAATAAACGAGGACCACGCCGATGAAAAAAGACCGGAAAGTAATTCCATTCCCTTTGCTCGTAGAAGAGTCCGAATTGCTGGCCGAGCTGAAAAAAATGTATGAGCAGGCCGCGCTCGCGCGCATCACGCAATGGACGAACTATATACAAGAGATCACCTCGGAAGGCACGTGGCACTTGAAAGACGCGGAGCTATTCCGCGACTTGTTCATCGATTGGGCCGTCTTCTTCGAGACGGACGAGGACGGGATGACACCGCACGGCCGCTATTTGGCGGATCAAAAAGCCGACATGTCCCCGGCCTTGTATCACGCGCTCCGCGGCTTGGCGGTTCCGCGTTGTTCGGTGTTTGAAGTGACCGAGGACGGCTTACGCGACTGGGAGACGAAAGAGACGTATCGCGTCAACCTCCCCGAAAAGCGCGAGGTCGGCGACATTATGCTCGGCAAGCTGCTCGATATCCGTGGCAGCTGGCGTTTCGGATCGGCGTTCCTCGCCCTTCCGGCGAAAATGGCCGGTAACGTGTCGGACCTGTATATCGACTTCACCGATGAGGTCGGTCCGGGTGCGTTCCTCGACCAGTTCCCAGAGTTTTGTGCGGAACTGATCGACATGTTGCTCGATTTAGAAGACGGGGTCATCGTCCCGAAACCATCAAAATAACCGAGAGGCGGCCGCCTCTCGGTTATTTGTTATTGTACATAATACTGTGTGTTTGAGAGCAATGCTTTCGCCTCATCGTTCGTCGCTTTCACCGCGGCGCTCGAGATGGCTTTCCCATCCTCATACACATCGATGACGGCACCATCTTTCGCCGGACGGATATGATACAGTTGATTACCGACGTATGACGTCGTGCCGACCGAACCATCGATGACTTGACGCGTCGATTGCTTCCCTGTTTTCAAGTCGACGACAAGTTCGGTTCCGTCTTCCTGCAAGGCGATCAATTGATCCTCATAGACGGTTACGTCCCCAATATCCCCTTCACTCTTTAACTCGACGACTCGTTTTTCCTCGATGTCATACGCATACAGTCCAAACCGTTCCGTCTCGTTCGTGTACGTCTGACCATCTTCGGTAATCGTCTCGTACGTCCCAAGACGTACTGGGAGGAAACGATTATCGGCAGAGAGTGGCGTCCGATTCTCATCGTAAAACCACGACGTGCCGAACACACTGGAAATGTAGCCGTCTTCTACCGTGATTTCTTCGGTGGCGATATCTGTCGATCCCTCATCAAACACCGCGAGTTTCGTCGCTGCCTGTCTGTCATAACCGTCACGATAAATCAAATGGACGCGGCTGTCTTGAACGAATATACCGTGCCAGTTCCCTTCCATGATTTCAACCGCACTACTGACGTCTGACGGGAATGTTGTCGTCGTCACGTCTTCGCCTTCGGTCCGGAAGAGGACGATTTCCTCGTTTCCTTTTTGTCCGATTCCGACATATCCATCATTCGTGCGCACCAACTGGGTAAAACTAAGATTCGTCATTTGACGATAGAATTTCCGCATCGTCGGATCAATCTGTTCACGTTGTTTAAGCGCTTCTTCGACATAATTTAAATGTGTCGTCACTTCGCTGCCAGACCGAGAGATTTCAAACTGTTCTTGGACTTCATCCCCGGTTTCATAAAAAGCTCGTATCTTTTGATTTTCCCATACACTTTCGTCCGTTTTGACGTCGAGCACCCACTCCGCCGTTGATGCTTTCGAATCAATGGCGAACGTACCGAGGCCGATGATGACGACCACACCGAGCGCGGCCACATTCCACATTCGTTTCATCTGCTCACCTCACACACTTAATTTTTTCGTCAACTGACGATGTCCGATCCAAATGACCCCAATAAACCAAATCACTAAAATAAGAGTGAAGACGGCCAGCGTCTCTTCCATGAATAGGTAGTTCTCAACGGTAAAGAATCCAATCATCGGCACAACTATGACCACCCCAATCGTCAATAAAGCGAGGAACGGTGCCCATACCGTCCGTTGCCAAAGGCTCCGTTCGATCAACACAAATGTGAAGATGAACAAAACGGCTAGGACAATTAATGCTTGATGGACAAAGAAGTTGAATAGTGACGCCGGGAACATGACCGAGAGCGCCCCATCGTAACCGATGGCCTGTTCGAACGAGCCACGCATTGAAATCATCTGCGAATCGAACCAACTCGTAAACGCTATGTACTGGAGTTTAAGGGCAATCCATTGAACCGAGAACAAGCCAAGGATTAGCAACATCATAGTCGCCAGCTTCGCAGCGAAGACGAGCATCCGTTGTTGTGGCATGAGCAACAAGCGCATCATGAACGTCCCACGGCCTTGGAAGTCACGATACCAAATCCAAAAACTGAAGAATACCATCGCCGTGACAGCAACCCCAATCGACAAGATGAACGGTGTCCCTCCGAGATAATTGGCGAACGTCAAGATATAATCCGGTGTCCCGGTGCGACGCATCTCTTCATACATGTTCGTCTCGCTCCATAAGAAGATACCGAGCCATGCGAACTGCGTGACGACGAGCAATGTGATTAAGATGAGATATGGTTTCGTCATCCGCTCGACTTCCCATCCGAGTAGTTTCAATAGATTCATGCGCCATACTCCTCTCTCATGACGTCGACGATCGACTTCCCATGAATGAAGCGGACGTCCTCGACGTCGAACTCGCGGACGATCCGACCGCGGTTCAAGAGGACGGCCTTGTCGACCAAGTATTCGATATCGTCAATCTCGTGCGTCGTGATCAACACACCGCGGTCTTCCATCAAATCGCTCGAGAACAACTCGACGATTTGTTCTTTCGAGAATACGTCGATGCCCGAGAACGGTTCGTCGAGCAATAAATAGTCCGGGTCTTGGGCGATGCCGAGCGCCAAATTCACTTTCGCGAGCGTCCCTTTTGAGAGTTCATTCAACTTGTCCTCGGGGAACAGCTTGAACTCATCGACAAGACGGGCAAACAATTTCGGGTCGAACTTTGGATAAAAGTCGCGCATGAACGCCTCGCACTGTTCAATGGTGAAATGGATGGGGAACGTCGAATGATCCGGTACGAACGCGACACGATTCAAGTCGAGCGGTTTGCCGTCGACGAGTACCGTGCCCCGGTCGAATCGCGTCAGCCCCATGATCCCTTTGAGAATGGTCGACTTCCCGGTCCCATTCAAGCCGATCAGGCACGTGATTTCTCCTTTTTGGGCCGTGAACGACACGTCTTCGATAACTTGTTTTCTCCGGTAACGTTTTTTAACTCCCAATACTTCGATCATCGAGATTCCCCTCCCCGTATTGCCGTTTGATTTTATCGACGAGCTCATCCATCGTGACGTCGAGTTCTTGAATCGATTCGACGAAGACGGCGACCGCCTCATCGACGAGTTCGGTACGGATCCGTTTCAATACATGTTCATCCGTCGTCACGCGACTTGGGCGATTCCGTTCGGTCGTAATCAATTGTTGTTCCTCCATTTCTTTGAACGCCTTTTGGACGGTGTTCGGGTTAATTTTCAATTCGCTCGCTAACTCACGCCGCGACGGCATCTCTTCGCCCGCTTTCAGTTCGCCAAGTGCCATTTTCTTTTTGAAGTAGTCGACGACTTGGATGTAGACCGGGGCTCTCGTGTTGAATTGTATGATCATGTGGTCACCTCTCTAAGTGTATGATGCGACTAATACACTACCTGACTGTATTATCACCATAGTACACTAACGGAGTCAACAGTTTTTTCCAAAATAAAAACGCATCCTCCTATAAGTGGATGCGTCAACTGGATTGAACGATGTGATTGGCTTTGGCTTTCGGGTTGACCGTCTTCAAATAATGCACTTCTCCGGGCCAGTACCGGCGCTCGTACTTGGCAATCCGCTCCGACAACTCGCCGATATACGTATCCCTATTCAAGACCCGTTCATACCGGACCTCCCGCGGACAGTCGAGATAGACGACGTAGTCAAAATAAGGGCGCCACTCGTCCCGCAATAAGAAAATTCCTTCGATCAAGACAAGTGCGTTCGGAGCAATCTCGATCGTTCGCATGACGATTTCGTCCCGGTCGCGCGCATAGTACGGTAACGTCAGCGTTGTCTCCCCTTGCCGCAACGGTTCGAACAACGTCTGGACAAGTAAGTCGACGTCCCATTGGAGCGCATAATATTCCATCGCTTCCGATTGTCCCGTCCCGTAACGCCGATGCCGCTCGACGATAAAATCATCGATATGTAGCATCATTTCCTTCGGTGAGGTCCCGCGCAGTTGATCAACAAGCGTCGTCTTCCCAGCTCCGCTCAATCCGTCGATGGCGACGATGAACGGCCGGCCTTGCGGATACTTGGCGTGTTCTCGACGAATGGTTTCCCGTAAAGTGTCCATCCCCTCATCCCCTTCCTACAAAAAAAGTCAGCCCCGCTAAAGGGCTGACTTCAGTTTACCAGAGCACCCAGCCTTTCGCTCCCGGTGGCGCACTCTCAATCAAGTGCCAAATCGGGACCGTATAAGCGAACGCGATCAAGACGAACGTGACGGTGATCCATAGTTTCCAGTTTTCAAAGAAACGCGGTGTCTCCATCGCCGCCTCCTCTGTCTCGGCGAGCGGGAACTCCTCTTCTCCTTTCGGGGCGAGGAATGACAAGTTGAACATCGAATAGACGAAGATGAGGACCGAGATCAACAGAATTGTCCCGCCAATCGCCATGGCGATGTGGTATGGAATCCATTCGCGCGTGAGCGCATCCGAGAAGTACGTTGCCGGACCAGTCCGACGCGGGTTACCTTGAAGGCCCGAGATGTGCATAGCGTAAGACATGATCGACATTCCGAACGCCCACGTTCCCGTTTGAATCAATCCGATTCGATTCATCGCTTTCGTGAGGGTCCGACCGCGCAATACCGGCACGAGCCAATATGCCGTTCCGAAGAACGTCAAGGCGACGGCCGTCCCGACTGTGATATGGAAGTGACCTGTGACCCAAAGTGTGTTGTGGACCATCGCGTTCAATTGGTGCGATGCGTTGATGATCCCGCCGGCTCCGGCTGGAATGAAGAACAACATGCCCACGAACGGCGCGAGGAAACGGACATCCCCATATGGCATTTTCTTGACCCAACCGAATAACCCGCGGGCACCGAGTGCGCGACCACGCAGCTCGAACGTCGCAAACAGCGAGAACGCTGTCATGAACGATGGGATGACGACGAGGAACGTCAGGATGACTTGAACGAACTTCCAGAACGGTTCAATCCCTGGTTCCGTCAACTGGTGGTGGAATCCGACCGGGAACGAGAACAGGAGGAACAACAGGAACGCCATCCGGGCGAGCGCATCCGAGAAAATTTTCCCGCCGATGACTTTCGGCACGACCGTATACCAGACGATATAGGCCGGCATGAGCCAGAAATAGACGAGGGGGTGACCGAAGTACCAGAACAACGTCCGTGATAACTCGATTCCGACCGTGTCTTTCCATCCGAGCGAGAGCGGGAGCAGTTGGAATAAAATCGTTCCGGCGACACCGAGCGTGGCGATGACCCACAAGAGCATCGTCATGATACTCATATACGCTGGAAGCGGCGGATGCACGCCTGGATTTTCCCGTTTATAGTCCGCATACATCCGGAACATGGCGAACGCCGACAACCATGTCCCGACGACGAACAAGACGAGACCGATATAGAACACTGGATCGGCCATGAGTGGCGCGTAGAACGTATACAAAACGGTCGCTTTATTGGCAAGCACCATGATTGTGACGAGCACGGCACCGGCGATAATCATCCAAAACCCGAGCCAAGCAACCCGTGTCGGAAATGACTCAAAGCGTCCGAACGACTTAGCGAGCAGCGCGTAAAGCAGACCGATAATAAACATTGTCGTGAAAACGAGACCGAGCATGATGCCGTGCGCGGTCAAAAGTTGATAATAACCGAACACTTCCGGGATGACGCCCGTTCGGATGAGCGTCTGCATGAGTCCTGCCAAACCGCCGATTAAGACGGCGAGGACCGAAATGACGACATGGGCATAGGCGAGGCGCGCTTCTTTAACACCGATACTTGGTACCGGTACGCCGCGTTCCATTTCCCACTGTTTTAATTTTGAGGCTACGTCATTCATTTAGTCCACCACCTTAATTTTTGTCGACATCATGTGATGTCCGGTTCCACAGTATTCGTTACATAGAATCAAGAATTCGCCTGCTTCTTCGAACGTATACGTGAGCGAGTTGATGTGGCCTGGCACGACCATCATATTGACCGGTGTCCCTGTCAATTGGAACCCGTGGACGACGTCCGGTGACGTGACGAGAAACGTGACTTTCGCCCCTTTTGGTATTTCCACATTGCCCGGTGTGAATGTGAACGCTTGGGCGACCATGACGAGCTCATACTCGTTGTCACCGATTTTATGAAGCCCCGGTTTGTCGAACGGTGCAGTTTGATGCACTTTTGCCGGGTCGATCAAATCGGCGTCCGAAGCCGGCTGATTCCCTGCCGCAAACGCAGAGATACCGAGCACTGTCAAAAAGACGCCTAATAGAATAATGCCGAATACTAACCAATACTTCTCAAGTTTATGAATATGCATCGTGCTTCCCTCCTCTTGCTCGTTATCGTGTCACAAATAAGTAAAAGACCGACGACCACATGGCAATGATGACGCCAGCGACAATCATGACCGATGTGAACGTGCCTTTTAAGTTCGGTTCTTGTCCATCGTTTTTCTCCACGTGAAGGACCCCTTTCCCTTTGATTTCCACTTTCATTGTATGAAAAGGGGCACTGATTAATATGTGACATTTGTCACTTCAAAAGTGACAATCACATCAAATTTGCGTAGTTTCCACACATAAAGTTCACATTTGAAAAAAAGGCATACAAAAAGGCGATTGCTCCGACATAAGTCGGTCCAATCACCTGTTCATGTTCTCATGTTGTGACGCCGCACGTTTTTCAATGCTTATGAACGGCAAGTCAAAGCCGACAAATACCGGCGGGACAGCCTTCGCAGTAACATAGCTCTTTTAGGAAATCGATGTCATGCAACACCATCGATGTCGGAGTCGTCGTTAACACGCCTTCTTTCCGCCACTGGTTCATCATTCGATTGACCGTTTCGCGAGGTGCACCGATCAATTGTCCGAGTTCGCCGTCAGACGGATGTCTCGGAACTGTGACCCCCTCTGTCTCCTCTACGCCGTGCATTGCCGCCATGCGAAGCAACGTCGAGGCGAGCGCCCCTGGCTTCCCATACAGCAACAAGTCACGCAACTTCATCTCGGACTGTTTACGCATCATCGAAGTCCAACGCAACACCTCCGTAGCCAGCTGCGCGTCTTGACGCACGAGCTCGTCCATCTCTTGTTTTGAAATCCAGCCGATGACACTGTCCTCGGTCGTCTCGATACTGTAGGAGCTCGGGAATACATCGTCGATGTCGAACTCTCCAAAGAAGTCGTCAGCGCCGTATATGAACATGATGAGCGAACTCCCTTTTTTCGTCAGTTTCGTGAATTTGACGGCACCGCTCTTCAAATAAAAGAACTTACTGCATTTTTCTCCTTCCCAACAAACGATACTCGCTTTTGAATATTCTTGAAACGTCATCATCTCGAATAAGAGCTGTTTCGTCTCTTCTGAGAAGACGAAGCTGTTCGGTTGGGTCGTCCCACATTTCATAGTCATGTTGTCTGCTCCCTCCACTGGTCTCATGCCTAATCTGGCCTCGTGCGTGATATATGGTTTTATTATACAGGAGGGCAATGGGCATTTTCATAAAAGTATGTGACATTTCAAACAATCTTCTTATTTTTTCGTTCACAAAAAAAAGACTGCAGGCTCTCTGCAGTCTAATCCAATCATCGGTAGACGAGTCGAATCAACTTCTCGGCTCCTTTGAAGTTCGGATAACGAACCGGAAAATCAAATTTCGTCGTATTGCGTAAAATCGATTTGGCATGGCTGAACGTCTCAAAGCTGTAGCGACCATGATACGAGCCCATTCCGCTCTCACCGACGCCACCGAACGGCAGGTTCGGGTTCGTCAAATGCATAAGAACATCATTGACACAACCTCCGCCAAACGTGAGATGCTTCATCACCTTCTGCTCCACCTCTTTCGTCTCAGTGAACAAATAGAGCGCGAGCGGGTGTGGGCGCGCTGCAACGAAATCAATCACTTCATCGAGTTGACGATACGTGAGTACCGGTAGAATCGGCCCAAAAATCTCATCCTTCATAACGTTTGCGTCTTCTTCGATGTCCGTCAATACAGTCGGAGCGATCTTCAATTGATCTCGGTCGGTCTGACCTCCGAAAAATACGTCGCCTTCCGTCAAATATCCGGTCAAACGGTCGAAATGTGTCTCATTGACGATTCGTGTGAACCGCTTCGTCCCGACGCCATTCCCGAACATCGTGAACGCTTCACGTTTAATGGCTTCGAGGAATACCTCTCGTTTCGATTCATGGACGAGGACATAGTCTGGAGCGACGCACGTTTGCCCGGCGTTCATCCATTTGCCCCAAGCGATCCGTTTCGCCGCAATCTCGATATTGGCATCGTCATGGACGATGGCCGGCGATTTCCCGCCGAGCTCAAGCGTGACCGGCGTCAAATGTTTCGCCGCCGCCTCCATGACAATTTTTCCGACCGGTGTCGACCCAGTGAAGAAGATATGGTCCCACTTCTTTGCGAGCAGTTCCGTCGCCACGTCTTTATCTCCTTCGACGCTGACGACGTAGCGGTCAGTGAACGCCCGTTCGAGCACTTTTGTGATTATTTGGGCGACGTTCGGTGTCAATTCCGAAGGCTTCACGACGGCCGTGTTCCCTGCGGCAATCGCTCCGATGAGCGGTGCCATCGCCAATTGAAACGGGTAGTTCCATGGAGCGATAATCAGTACCGTGCCATAAGGTTCATACATGACCTCACTTTTCGTCCCGAGATGAATCGAAGCACCGCGGACTCGCTTCGGGCGCATCCAACGTTTCAACTCACGAGTCGTCCGTGTAATCTCATCGTAGACGAAACCAATTTCCGTCGTGAACGCGTCGAGTTCCGATTTGTTCAAATCCTGCTCCAACGCTTGGAGAATTTCGGCCTCATGATGTTTGATCGATTCTTTTAAAAACGTCAGCATACTGAGACGGAATGCGAGCGATTTGGTCGCTTGGGTCCGATAGAAACGACGTTGTTTACGGATGAGCTCTTCGATGGTCAACTGTTCGATTGGTGCGAGCATAAATCTGCCTCCCTTAGATGATAGCGCTAGCTTCATCTTATCATTTTCTCTTGGCCATCGACCATTTTGAACCTTCGCTCCGCACACTCTCGGTCTGCCTTATCTCACGGGCACGTTCCGCTTTTTCGCTTGTTGCATCATGACGAGAACCAACCCGGCGGCGAGCAAGATGCCTCCGGTCACCGTGAATTTTTGCGTCACCGTGATGGAAAGCCAGCCTAAAAAAGCCGATCCCGTTACCGTCCCGAGCGAGAAGAAGGCATAAAAATATCCGTAGGATTTGCCACGGTTGGCATGGTTGGTGGCTTTGATCAACATCGTGTTGATGGCTGGGAACAAGATCGCGAAACCGACACCGTACAAGGCGAGCACCCCGTATAAGAGACTAGATGTCTCGGCACGGCCGATCAACAGTTGGCTCACACCAAGAATGCCGACACCGAGTGCCGCAAGTTTCGCTGGTTCGATTTGATCGAACAAACGGTTCGTCGGTAACACAAATACGAGCACCGCCATGATTCCGAACGTACTAAGCAGTGTCCCGCTCAAGCGGGAGTCATAGCCGAGCGACTGTACATAAAGTGGTAGCAAGAACGCGATCGCACCTTGCGAGAACATTAAAAGGAAGGCACCGATATACGCCTTCACGACGTCACGTTCAAGCCGTGATTTCCCTTCCTCTTGACGGCTCGATGTTCCGAGCGACAGTTTCGACGGACGTAAAAAGATGAGTGCGAGTAATGCGACCATCGCCCCATAAAACGCGACGTATGTGAAAACGACGGGGACGGTCGTTCGACTCGCCATGATCCCACTGAACGCCGGCCCGATGATGGCCGCCAACCCGACAAAACTGCCGGTCAATGCCACTTTCTTCCCTTGACGGTTCGCTGCGGTCAAATTGGCAGACAACGTGAACGCGGCCGGTACGATCAAGCCGGCGACGAACCCGTGCACGATGCGGACGATGAGAAGCGTCGTCGATGTGTCGACGAGATGGTATGACAATAGACTGAGGCTCGATAGCCCGAGACCGACGAATAAGATGACGATCGGACCGATTCGGTCAGTCCAGATCCCCGATAAAATGTTGCCGAACGTGTTCGACAACGAATAAATGGCAATGACGAGTCCGGCGATGAACGGTGTCGCACCGACCGATGTCGCGAACGTGCTCATGACCGGAAGCTGGGCAAAAAGATCAAAGAAAGCAAAAAAGACGATACTATAAATGACAAAAGCAGATGCTTTGTTCATAGTCACAACTCCTTGGTACAGCCCGATTTTCGAACTGTTCGTTTCAGCTTCAGTCTAGCTTGCCGGTTTCACTTTGTATACACGGGAAGGCGCACGGACACAAAAATGCCCTACAAACCAGTGGCTTGTAGGGCATTTGCATCAGTTCGTGACTTCGACCGCTGTATCGAGTGCGACACGGATCATCTCGTCAAACGTCGTTTGACGTTCTTCGGATGTCGTCTCTTCTCCTGTCAACAAGTGGTCTGAGATCGTAAGGATCGTCAACGCGTTCACTTTATGTTTCGCAGCGAGTGTGTAGAGTCCTGCCGCCTCCATCTCGATGGCGAGGCAACCGAAGTCGGCCCACTTCTTGAAATGGTGGAAATCATCTTGATAGAACTGGTCGGCTGTGAAGATTTGACCGACTTTGACCGGGATGCCGGCGTTTTCAGCGTTCATATAAGCGCGATGTAGGAGGTCGAACGTCGCTGTCGGTGCATAGTCCATCCCGTTGAAGCGCACACGGTTTTGACCCATCTCACTCGATGCGCTCATCGCGATGACGACGTCACGTACTTTAACGTCTTCTTGAATCCCACCGGCCGTACCGACACGGATCAAGTTTTTCGCGCCGTATGACATGATCAATTCGTTCACGTAAATCGACATCGATGGAACGCCCATTCCCGTCCCTTGAACCGAAATGCGTTTCCCTTTATATGTTCCTGTGAAGCCATACATCCCGCGGACCTCGTTATATAACTCGACGTCCTCAAGGAACGTTTCCGCGATATATTTCGCGCGAAGCGGATCTCCCGGTAACAATACCGTTTCTGCGATTTGTCCTGGTTCTGCCCCAATGTGTACACTCATGATTAAATTCCTCCTTCAAGATAGTCGGTGACACTGCTCCCGATATTCATTCGGGGTGATGCCAACCTGTTTTTTAAAGACTTTCCGGAAATATTTATCATCCGAAAAGCCGACCGCTTGGGCGACTTCATAAATACGTTGTCTACTCGTCTCAAGGAGACGTTTCGCCTCGAGCATCCGGATCGACAGCAAATATTCGGATAAGTTGACGCCGTACTGTTGTTTGAAGCGACGCGATATGTATTCGCGGCTCAAGTAAAAGCGCTCGCTCATCCCTTGTAAGCTGAGTTCTTCCGCATAATGGCGCTCGATGAACGCACCAATCTGTAGAATCGGATCCGCTTCATCAGGCGTGACGTCAGCAAGAGCGCGTGCAAGCGTCTCATTCAAGACGTCCGGGTCGATCGGCTTCAACAAGTAATCAAAACTACCGAGCTGAATCGCACGCCGCATGTACGAATATTCGTCATAACCGGTCAATACGATTAGCTTGGTCGCCTCAGCTTCCTTATGAACCCATTCCATCAGCTCGATGCCGTTACAACGAGGCATCTGCAGGTCCGATAAAATCAGTGCTGGCCGTTCCTTGGCGATGATTCGTTTCGCTTCTTCCCCGTCCTGCGCCTCGATCACTTTCGTGACGCCGAGCTGTTCCCACTCCCCGAGCAGTTTCACCGCTTCCCGTACCGGCGACTCATCATCGACGATCAATACTTTCGTCATGACGCATCCGCCTCCTTTACGGCCGGGAAACGCATGACAATACGAAATCCGCCTGTCTCTGGTGTAGCCAACATAAACTGAGCCTCCCGATTATAGTTTAACATGAGTCGATCCCGAATGTTCTTTAAACCGGTGCCTTCTGCCCCATTCAAAGGTTGGGTCGACTTCTCAATCCGTTCTTTTAACAACGCTAGCTCTTCGTCCGAGATATCGCGTCCGCTATTCTCACATCGAATCACGAGATCTGGCCCTGCTTGGTGAATCCGGACCGAGAAGTGGTTCGCTGCTGTCGCACCGTCGCGCTCAAATCCATGCTTAAAGAAGTTCTCGGCGAGCGGCTGCAAAATCATCTTCGGCACGGTCAAATCGAGGAGCGTCTCCGGAACGTCGACCTCGATCTCGAATTGATCCGGGAACCGGACTTGCTGCAGCCGAATGTAAGACGTGAGGTGGTCGACTTCTCGCCTAAGCGTCACCATCGATTCGTCCGGATGCATCGTGTAACGCATCATCGACGAGAGTTGGGTAATCAGACGGTACACCGTCTTACCGTCCCCTTTCAACGCGAGCGTCCCAATCGACTGCAAGGCGTTGAATAAAAAATGTGGGTTCGTCTGGGCTTGGAGCGCTCTCAGTTCATTCGTCCGATTTTCGAGCGCTAGACGATATTCTCGTTGAATCAAATCGTCAATGCGTTCGATCATCCGTTTGAATTGCCGTCCGAGCACACCGAACTCATCATTTCCGAGGGAATCGAATGAGACCGTCATGTCCCCTTGTTCGATTCGCCAAATGTTCGACGTGAGCGTCTTGATTGGAGTCGTCAAACGCATCGAGGCATAGGTCGCCCCAATCAATGCCAATACGAGCGACACCATCCCGACGACAAAGATGATGAACGACGTCCGCGACGCCGGCTCGGTCAACAATCGATCCGGTATCGATTTTCCGACGTAGAACGTCTGGTTCTCAAACTCGAACGATTTGACGATACGGTGATGCTTTCCATCGCTCGACAGCGAGTTCGTCGATACATTTTGCGGGATTTCACCGTCACCGAGTTGTGCGAACACTTGATTGCCTCCCCCGACGAACCAGAGGCTCTCGCTCGGATTGTTCTGTAGTGAGGCGAGTTGGCCGATGAAAATGTCATCCGGAATATCAATCGACAATATCGCGAGTGGCTGATCCGTCTCGATTTTGTCGAGTCGGAAATGAAGTGTGACGACCTGCTCTTCCGAGACGAGCGGCCCGAAATCATGATAGGGCACGAGCGGATGCGAGGCCTCAAGCAGGACGCGGCTCTCCTCATATTTCAATAGTTGTTGCTGAATCTCACTTGGCTGCTGTTTCGAACGCGGGGACACTTTCATTTTATAAGCGGCGAACGAGTCCATGTCTTCGAGCATGAGCAGTTGAATCTGGGCCACATCCTCGCGGGACAAGTACATTCCGAGGAGCGCCCGTCTCACTTCCAATTCGGTCTGCTGAAGGGATAGCCCCGGCCCATACTCGAGAATATCGAGCACGTCCCGGTTCGCATATAGACTTGTCGGCAGGCGGCTCAAGTCCGAGATATATCGCTCCATTTGCAGCGTCCCACGCTCAAGCGACCATTCGGTGAGCTGGAGCCCCCGCTCTCGCTCCCTATCTTTGACGTACCAAAAAGAAATGACCGTCGCCAAAATGACGGGAACGATAATCGTCAAGGCGATCATTCCCGTCAGCTTCGTCCGAATGCTCATCCGCGCATCGCCTCCTCGCTGTCATTATATCACGGTCCATGCAAGCGTTTGCAACAGCTGTTATTAAAAAGGTTTATGGCCACACGCATGGCCATAAACCTCTCTGTTCACTCGTACGATTGAATCAATTCGATGATTCCTGTTGGTTGACCGGAGTCGGCAGCGAGTTCAGCCGGGGTCATCCCGTCCTCGTTCTCAAGGGACACGTCGGCACCGCTCTCGAGCAACAGCTCGACCGTGTCGATGTCCGCGCCTTCCCCGTATAACAAGTTATGGAGCGGCGTATCGCCATACAGGTCTTGCGTGTTGACGTCAGCACCGTCCGCCAGCAATGCCGCGAACTCTTCGTACGATGCATCGTTATAGGCAAGTTCTTGAATCGGCTCTTCTGCCATGGCATCAAGCGAGCCGAACCCTTCTGAGAAGCCAGTCAATCCGTCGCTCGTGAACAACCAGGCGACAATGGCCACATTGACAATGACGCTCAATACAATCGTCCCGATAATCGACCCTTTGACATACCCTGCCGTCTTGAAGACCGGAACGTTCGTCTCACCGGCGTTCGTCGCGATGGCCGCAATCCGTTTCGGGAGCGGCGGATGCGTCGATAACAGCTCGCTCAACTTGGCGATAAATCCGTTCTCACGGCTCGCTTCGTACAAGTAGTCAAACTCGCTCACTTCTTTTGCCAACTTCCCACCGATCGCAAGAATCGTGAGGGCACGTTTCGATGCGGCTTGGTCTTGAATGTAATGGGCGGCCATGCGGTCACACGTAAATTCACAGGCGCGCGAATAGGCAGACCCTAAAAACGGGATCCAGCCGCCGAGCATCATGGCCCACTGTTTTTGAACGTGATTACGGCGAATGTGTGCCAGTTCATGCGCAATGACAAACTCGACTTCTTTCGTGTACCCATCACGTGACAACTCGACGATATCCGAATACAAGATGACCATGTTCTTTTGGAAGAAACGTGTCGCGAAAGCGTTCAAGACGCCCCCGGCTTGAAGAATGTAGACGTCCGGGAGTAGGCGAATCCCCATCTCTTGCCCGACACGCTGATACGTATGATGCAAGTCGGCGAATTGACGCTCTGTCACTTTGACGCCGTTCGTGCGAATATATCCGATTTGAAGCCAGTGCGTGAATAGAGACAATGCTAAAATCGTTCCGATTATCCATAAGAAAATGCCGAGAGAGGCGATTGTGAAGACGATTCCTAACACCACCGTCAACACGCTGGCCGCGACGAGCAGTCCAAAATACAGCTTTTCGTTCTTATGTACCAATTGCGATTGTTTCATGTAAAATTCCCCTTCATTTTCCATATGAAGTCCATTATACCTGATAATTGGATATCGACAACAAAAAAAAAAATAGAAACTGACACGGGTGTCAGTTTCTATTCGAGGGTCAAGCGATACAGCTGATCATCCTCATTGCTCGGATTTCCGCGTCCATCCGTATTGTTCGTGATGAAGTAGAGCTCTCCGTCTCCTAACCAGACATCACGGATACGCCCTTTGTCCTCGACGAGCGGGGTGACCTCTTTTGTCTCTCGGTCGATGGCAACAAGGCGATTCCCCCGAAGCGTCGCCATGTATACGTAACGGTCGTCCGCCGCGATTCCCGAAGGGGCCCACGATGTCTCCCCGACTTCGAACCATGGTGTCTCGAGACCATCTTGTTCCTGGTCTGCCTCGATGAGCGGCCAGCCATAGTTGTTTCCCCGCTCGAGAATGTTCACTTCATCGTGACCGGACGCCCCATGTTCACTCGCATAGAGCGTGTCGCCAACTTTCGTCAAACCTTGGGGATTGCGGTGGCCCGACGAATAAATCCAATCGGTCGGCTCGCCTGTTCCGGATAAGGACACCCGTAACACTTTTCCGGCAATCGACGTCTCATCTTGAGCGAGATCCGGAACGAGGGCGTCTCCCGTGGTGACCCAAAGTGCGTCGCCATCGAGCAATAAGCGGCCGCCGTTGTGGAACTGGGCGCCTGGGATCTCATCGAGCACGACAGCCGTCTCTTCAAAGCGCTCCCCGTCCCACGTCAATTCGACGACCCGGTTTCGTACGTCCCCAGGTGTCCCGTACGTATGATAGGCGTACACTTGTCGGGATGTCGTGAAATCTGTCGTCAAGGCCAGGCCGAGTAAACCACCCTCGCCGATTTCGAGCACATCTTCTTCGAGGACGACCGGTTGTCGATCGAGATTCCCGTCCGCATCGATGACGGCGATTGTGCCACCTCGTTCCGAGATAAGCCATCCTTCGTCGGTCCTTACCATCGACCACGGTACGTCCAATTGCTCAACGATAGACTCGCTCGCACCGAATGTCAGCGAATCGTCTGCTTCCGATGTTGGTGCATCGCCTGGTGTATCTTCCGCAGGTGTTTCTTCGGTCGACTCTTCGACCGGAGTCTCTTCTGGCGCCGGTGCGTCAGCAGGTTCCGATGCACAACCTGCTAATACGGCAAGAGATAACACAAGGATCCATCGTTTCAACATGATCGCCTCCTTTTCACCATCATACCGTGTCTTTAGTTGTCGCGTGAAGGTTCGGGTGGGTTAGCTGGTAAACGAAGCGCGATCAACAACGCGATGAACGCCGCGAGTGCCGCTCCGATGAAGACGGTATTCAATCCGGTGGCGATGAGTTGCTCGCCTTGGAGCCGGACCGTCGTGTTTAACGTCTCGGTGACGCTTCGATTAAAGAACGATTCGAGTGATACGTCGCTCAAGCCCGCCTCGTCACGGAAACCGCTGAGGACGATAAAGTTGAATACTGCACCAAACACGGCAACACCGAGCGTCTGACCGACGGTACTCAAAAATGAGTTCGCGGCCGTCGCGGTCCCGCGTTGCCGGTAAGATACGACGGTCTGCAAGACAACGATGAACATCGGCTGTGACAAGCCGAACCCGACGCCAATAATGGCGACAGCGAGGTAGACGAACAGATCTGGGCTTGATTGCGTGAGCAGCGTCAAGATGATTGTCCCGATCAACAAGAGACTCATTCCTGTCACGGCCCGACGCCGTGGCGAGGCCGCTCCAAGTGTACGGCCGCCGATAATCGACGTGAATGTCCAAGCGACCGAGAGTGGCATGAGCATGAATCCGGCTTCGGTCGCTGATTTCCCAAGGACGGCCTGTGCCCAAATCGGGATATAGGCCGACATTGACACGAGGACCCACGCCGCGAAGAAGACGGCCCCATTGATCGACGCGATGATTGGTTGTTTCAATAATTCGAGTGGCAACAACGGTGTCTTCGCCCGTCGTTCCGATAAGAAGAAACTGGTGAGCAAGATGACGCTGAAGACGGCACTGGCGACGACCGAGGCCGTCCAGACGTTCGTCTCGCTGAACGTGATCAGCCCATACAAGAACGCCGTCGTACCGAACGCAAACAACAGCGCTCCTTTGACGTCAATCCGTTCCGTCGTCTCGGTCACGGTCTCTTTATAGAACGTGACGATCATGATGAACGATAAAAGTGCGAACGGTACGTTCAATAAGAAGACGTAACGCCAAGACAACGTCTCGACCAAGAACCCGCCGATGACCGGACCGAGCACGCCCGATACGCCCCACACCGCGCTCAAAATCCCTTGAATCTTGCCGCGCTCTTCGTATTTATACAAATCGCCGATAATCGTCATCGAGATCGGTAATACCGCACCGGCGCCGAGCCC
Source organism: Exiguobacterium sp. s141 (assembly GCF_018618085.1). Lineage (NCBI taxonomy): Bacteria > Bacillati > Bacillota > Bacilli > Caryophanales > Exiguobacterium > Exiguobacterium sp. s141. The sequence goes on from NZ_JACSLJ010000004.1 coordinate 94,167, forward strand.
TTGAAGCGCCCGGAAGACAATCAGTTGTTCCATCGATGTGGCAAGTCCGCAAAGAAGTGAGGCGAGCGTGAACAGCCCGATTCCAAATAACAGGACACGCTTTCGGCCGAACAAATCGGCCACCTTCCCATAGATTGGTGTCGATACCGCCGTGAACAGCAAGAAGGCGGCAAACACCCAGCTCACGAGGGCAGCCCCACTCAATTCGCTCGCGATGACCGGCGTTGCGACGGAGACGACCGTCCCTTCAATCGCCGCTAAAAAAGTCGCCAACAACAGCGCGACCGTAACATTCTTTCTCATTTGTTTCATCTCCCCAATAAAATAGTGGTGCCGGAAGGTTCCGAGCACCACTTCAACTGTCTATTATTTTGTGCGAGCCGCGCCGGTTTGACAAGCCTCAACTTCCGATTCGAAAAAGAAACGTTTGATTTTAGCATAAGCCGCCGCTTCGTCCGTGACGAGGACGCGACCTGCGAGCCGACCGTCCTTGAGCATCCATACTTCATCAGCGAGCATCGCTGCCACATCAAGCTGGTGTGTCGAGCAGACGATCGTCGCACCACGCTCAGCTTCTTCCCGCAACAAGCCACCGAGCAGACGCATCCAAGTCGGATCGAGTCCGTTCGTCGGTTCATCGAGGAGCAAGATGTCAGGTTTCGTCACGAGCGCCTGCGCCAGTAGGAGACGTTGACGCATCCCTTTCGACAACTTCCCGACGGCTCGGTTTCTCAATCCATCGAGACCGACGCGCTCCAACGTTGTGCAGATTCGGGGACACAATCGAGACGTCAGTCGGGAACATAAGATGAACGCCGTATCGTGAGCTCGTGACGAGCGGCCGGGTCAACTCGTGTCCGGTCCCGTTTTCAATATAAATGCCGTCACGGACGTGGTCGACGATGGCTCCTTTGATGACGGTCGCCTCGCTATCCTCGATGGCGATTCCTTCCTCCTCACCCTTCCCTGTCACGTTCGGTCGAATCAACCTGACCCCGTAACTGTTCTCGACGGCGATCCCGGTCCCGGTCGCCTCAATCGTAACGTCGATGACTTGATGGCCGAGTCCCACGACGAGCACCGCGGATACGGTCGTCCGTTCGCACTGTTCGATCTCGACGTTCTCGAGCACGGCCCGGTCCCTTCGAGTTGAAACGCAGGATGTTCACAACTACTGAACCGCTTTCCTTCACCGTTAAACGTTTCGTTCGATTGAATCACAATCGGTTCTTTGAGCGACACCGGTTCCTCGTTCGCTTGCACAGTGATCGGTGAGAAGAACCATAACGCGAGTAACCCGCTTAGTCGTTTCATAACCCCTCCTCTTGATGAATCGCTTACAGAACATATTGCACGAAAACCCTAGGGGGGTATGTCTCATTTTTATAGGATTCATGTGACAGTTTCTTCATAAAAAAAACACAAGTGGCGAAGGGGTCATTTCGCCGCTTGTGTTGCTATCATTTCGCCTTATCGGCCCATACTTTCGTGAAGTCTTGAAGCATCTCGTCGCCTGTCTTTTGACCGCCCACGTATGCTTGCATCAGTGCGCCATACTCGTTGACCGCACCATCCGGATACTTGAACCAGTTCCACGAGATCGTCTTGCCTTCGTTTGAATAGGCCAAGATATCGTCCGCAAGTGGTCCAAGGTCGTTCGCTTCAATCGATTTGAACGCCGGGATAAATTTGAACTTGTTGACCATGTAGTCTTTACCCGTATCGGACGTCGCCATCCATTCGAGGAAATCCTTCGCTTCTTCCTTATACTCGGAGTTTTTGTTGACGACCCAGTTGTTCGGGACACCGACCGGGAGGCGGTCCATCTTTTCTTTGTCATCATTGATCGGAATTGGCACGAAGCCCATCTCGATGTCCGGATTCACGTCGAGAATCATCTGTTGCGCCCAGTTCCCTTGCTGAAGTATTGCCGTCTCACCTTGAGCGAACTGTGTGACTTGCGTGTTATAGTCCGTCGTGAGCGGGTTCTTATTGCCGTATTTGATCGTGAGGTCAAACAGTTTCAAGAATTGTTGGAACTGCTCATTGCCCTCAAATTTTTCTTTATTCTCGTTGAGTGCCTGGATGAACGCATCCGGGTCGTCTTGTTGCGCCATCGGAATGTTGAGCAAGTGAATTCCGAGAATCCAAAACTCGGCATAACCGACCGAGAACGGCGTGATGCCTGCTTTATCCAACTTCTCAGCCGCATCCGTCAACTCAGACAACGTCTTCGGCAACTCACTGATGCCCGCCTTCTCGAACAGCTCCTTGTTGTAGATGAAGCCGTATCCTTCCAAGTTCATCGGCATCCCGTACAGTTTTCCGTCCATCGTCATCGGTTCCTTGGCCACTTCCGTCAAATCTCCGACCCACTTCTCGCCTGACAAATCTTCCAATTTGTCTTTCCATGTCTGAGCTTCGGTGAACCCGCCGTTATTGAAGATGTCCGGCTCGTTGCCTGACGCGAACTGTGACTTGAGCGCAGCGCCGTAATCGGCTCCGCCGCCGACTGTTTGAACGGTCACTTTGACGCCCGTCTCTTCCTCGTATTGTTTCGCCATCGCTTCAAGATCTTTGGCGATTTCCGCTTTGAACTGGAAGACGTTCAACGTGACGTCTTGCTTGTCCCCGTTATCTGCGTTCGCATCGTTCGATCCTTCATCTTCCGTAAGCGACCCGCCGCCACAGGCCGCAAGTGTCAATACCATCCCTGCCGTCATGACGGCAGTTGATAATCTCCATTTACGTTTCATTTCGCTTCCTCCTAAGTATAGAGTCGACAATCCTTCATCATTCGGTACACCCTAACTTTAGATGAAAACGCTTCCATTATGTAGGTGTCAAAATTGACGTGTAGGGTGGAAAATGTTGCACAGAAAACCAGGACTTTCTTATTGAAAAAGAAAGTCCTGGTTTTAGTTTCTTCTATATAATTACAACAGGCTGATTCCAGCTTCTTCACATGCTGTGATCATCTCACTCGGCCAGACCGAAGATTGGACTTCACCGATGTGACGAGCACGAAGCAAATACATGGCGACACGCGATTGCCCGATGCCGCCCCCGATTGTAAGAGGGAGACGTCCTTCGAGGACCGCTTGGTGGAACGGGTACTTGCGTTTGTCTTCAGCTCCGGCTGTCACCAACTGCTCGGCAAGCGCTGTCTCGTCGACACGAATTCCCATCGATGACAGTTCGAACGCCGATTCGAGTTCCGGGTGCCAGACGAGGATATCGCCGTTGAGCGACCAGTCGTCATAGTCAGCCGCGCGACCGTCGTGCTTATCGCCCGAAGCGAGTGCGCCGCCGATTTGCGAGAGGAAGACCGCACCGTACGCTTTACAAATCGCGTGCTCACGCTCTTTTGGTGTAAGATCCGGGTAAAGGTCTTCTAACTCTTGGCTCGTCAAGAAGTGAATCGACTCTGGCAAGATCGCCTCAATCCCGTACATCGTTTCGACCGTCTGTTCCGTCTCGCGGAGTGCCGCGTAAATCGTTTCGACCGTCGCCTTCAAGTACTCCGTCGTCCGGTGTTCCCGAGCGATGACACGTTCCCAGTCCCATTGATCGACGTGGAGTGAGTGTGTCGCGTCGAGTTCTTCATCCCGACGGATGGCGCGCATCTGTGTGTACAACCCTTCACCGACTTCGAATCCGTAGCGGCCGAGCGCTTCACGTTTCCACTTCGCGAGCGACTGAACGATTTCGAGTTCATGCCCTGGATACTGCGTATCGAACTGGATGATGCGTTCGACACCGTTCAAGTGGTCGTTGACACCGCTCGCCGATGTGACGAACAGTGGGGCCTGAACTTGTGTGAGTCCGAGCGCCGTGCTGAACTTGTCTTCGAATGTCGCCTTCACTACTGTAATCGCCTGTTGTTTTTCCTTCATCTTGCTCATTGCTGTTGTTGTCATGTTTTCTTCCTCCAATTGTGGGATTTCGGGATGGAGCAATAGAAAAAAGCCCTCCAATCCCATGGACTATGGGACGGAAGGCTTCAAGCTCCGCGGTGCCACCCAAATTAGTAGACGAATCTACTCACTTTTTCGAGACGAACATCTCGTAGTTCCGATAACGGGGAACATTCCGGCTACGTCTACTTGCAAAGCGTTCGGGTAGCGACTCCAGGAGGTTCTTCGACAGAGATTTCAGTCCGGGCTCTCACCTTCCCCGGCTCGCTTTGCTTACGTCTTCTGTGTACTCGTCCTTTCAATGTCGTTCACAATTGAATTGACCCAATTATTATAAATATTCCGACAAATGTCAACAGCTTTTTTCAAAAAAAATTCTCCCCCGTGTAGCGGACGGGGGAGATCCCTTGGGAAGGGTTATTTGATCGAGCCGCTCGTAATCCCTTTGATAATATGCTTTTGCATACCGAAGAAAAAGACGAGGAGCGGAACGATCCCAAGGACTAAACCTGCGAGTGCCAAATCCCATTGTTTTGTATATTGTCCGAAGAAATAGAACGTCGCGAGCGGAATCGTCCGCAGTTCGATGTCTCGGAGGACAAGTGAAGGTAACAGAAAGTCGTTCCAAATCCAAAGGCTGTTCAAGATGACGATTGTCACCGTGATCGGTTTTAAAAGCGGGAACACGATGCGCCAAAAGACGCCCCACGTCGAGCAACCGTCAATGATGGCTGCTTCTTCGATTTCTTCCGGAATCGACTTCATAAACCCGTGATATAAGAACACGGAGATGCCTGACCCAAACCCGAGATACATGACCATCAGTCCCCAATGGCTGTTTAACAACCCGAGTACGCTCGATACTTTCACGAGCGGAATCATGATTGACTGGAACGGGATGACCATCGCCGCGACGAACAAGAAGAAGATGACCGTCGAAATCCAATGTTTCGTCCGGACGAGCTTCCAAGCCGCCATCGATGTGAACAACACGATCAGTAGGTTCGCGCCGGCCGTGATGAGGAGCGAGTTCAAGAAGACGCGTCCGTAGTTCATCGCCTCCCATGCCTCTGAATAGTTCGAGGCGAGCCAAACGTTCGGCAAGGCAGACGTATTCGTGTAAATCTCGGCGATCGATTTGAACGAGTTGACGATGACGTAATAGAACGGGACGAGGTACAAGAGCCCGAGTAAAATCGCCACCAACTCGACGAGACCGAGCCCCGCCGTATATCCGCCCGTCCGCAACGGCTTTTGCGGCAACAATTGTCGTGGTGCCTGATCGATATTCGCTTCGATGCGTTCAATTTTTTCCGTCGTCATGCCTCCACCTCCCGCTTTTTCGTCAAGTACACTTGCGTGACGGTAATCGCCGCGACGACGAGGAAGAAGATGACTGCTTTCGCCGAGCCGAGTCCGTAGTTATTATTCACAAACGATTCGGTATAGATGTTCAAAGCGAGCATCTCCGTCGATTTGAACGGCCCGCCGTTCGTCAGTGATAAGTTCGTATCGAATACTTTGAACGACCATGAGATGGTCAAGAACAGACAAATCGTGATCGACGGCATGATCATGGGGAGGGTGATATGACGAAGCATCTTCAACCGGTTTGCCCCGTCGATTTTAGCCGCTTCAAGTAAATCTGTCGGCACATTTTGGAGCGCCGCAATGTAAATGACCATGACATAGCCCCCACCTTGCCAAATGGCGACGATGACGATGCCCCAGAACGCCGTCTGAGCGTCACCTAGCCACGGCAGTTCGAACAGACTCCACCCGGTCAATGCACCGATTGATTCAAAGCCCTTCACATAGATAAACTGCCAAATGAACCCGAGAATAAGCCCGCCAATCAAGTTTGGCATGAAAAAGACGGTGCGCAGAATATTGCGCGTCTTAATATTCATCGTCAATAGTAAAGCCAATAGGAAGCCGACGATATTCGTCAGCACCACGGCCACGAGCGTATATTTCGTTGTGATCCAGAACGAAGCGCGGAACTGTTCATCTTCAAATAAAATCCGATGGTAGTTGTCCAGTCCGACCATATTCAATTGCCCCGTCACACCGTTCCAATCTGTGAAACTGTAATAAATCCCGTTGAAAAATGGAATAAGCACGATTGCCACAAATGCCAAAAAGGCCGGACCAACGAATGCGATAAAACTCGCCGGCTTCTTCCAATTTCGTCTCCGTTTGATTCGTTTCGGTGTTTCTGTCATGTTCATCGCCTCCACTATCAACTTACCTTCCTGGACCAAAAATGAAAACGGATACATTTGACGGAAAGGGTGGAATATATTGCACTCAATGGGTGAATTCTACGAAGCGATGGGTTATGATAAACTCAATGACAACACGAACGAGTCTTCCCTAACGAAAGATTAAACCTTGATTCCGGGTCGATTCACGAATGAAATGTACTAAATAGGTTATAATGTTCGAAAGTGGAGGGATTTTATACATGACGACGATTAAACCGTTATCCGACCTAACAATTGCCCAACAAGCCGAGATGCTACCTGTCAAAGAGATTGCGGAAAAACTCGGTTTACAAGAAGATGACCTCGATCTATACGGGAAATATAAAGCCAAGTTATCATTCGATGTCATCGATCGGATGGCGACTCGAGAAGACGGGAAACTCATCCTCGTCACGGCGATCAATCCGACTCCAGCCGGCGAAGGAAAGTCGACCGTGACCGTCGGACTTGGACAAGCGTTGAATCAACTCGATAAACAAGCAATCGTTTGTCTACGTGAACCATCACTCGGTCCGACGATGGGCTTAAAAGGCGGTGCGGCCGGCGGCGGTTTCAGCCAAGTGTTGCCGATGGAAGACATCAACCTTCACTTCACAGGTGACATGCATGCGATCACCGCAGCTCATAACACGATCAGCGCCATGCTCGATAATCATCTTCATCAAGGGAACGACCTCGGGATCGACGTCCGTAAAATCGTTTGGAAACGTGTCCTCGACTTGAATGACCGTGCACTTCGTCACGTGACGATCGGCCTCGGCGGCAGTGCCCACGGGGTACCGCGTGAAGACGGATTTGACATTACCGTGGCGTCTGAAATCATGGCCATCCTCTGCCTCGCCGATTCGTTGACCGACCTCGAGGCACGCATCAAGCGCATCGTCGTCGCCTACGATCAAGACAACGAACCGATCACGGCCGAACAAATCGGGGCGGCTGGTGCCGCGACACTGTTGTTGAAAGAAGCGTTCAAGCCGAACTTGGTGCAAACACTCGAACAGACGCCCGCGCTTGTTCATGGTGGTCCGTTCGCCAACATCGCTCACGGCTGCAACTCGTTGATTGCGACAAAAACTGCGCTCAAGCTCGGTGAATATGTCGTCACCGAAGCCGGATTCGGAGCCGACCTCGGTGCCGAGAAGTTCTGTCACATCAAGTCACGCATCGGTAAATTAAATCCGGACGCCGTCGTCCTCGTGGCGACAGTCCGTGCCTTGAAAATGCATGGTGGCGTCGCCAAAGACCAACTCCACGTCGAGAACGTCGGGGCCGTCGGGAACGGATTAAAACTTCTTGCCAAACATGTCGAGACGATGGGGAAACTTGGCTTGCCGACCGTCGTCGCCCTCAACCGATTCAATTCAGACACGACCGAAGAGTTGGCGGCCGTCCTCGACTGGTGTGAAGCGAACCACATTCGAGTCGCGCTCAGTGAAGTGTGGTCAAACGGAGGCCAAGGCGGACGTGCGCTCGCCGAGGCCGTCATCGAGACGATTGAGTCGAATGAGAGTGCGTTCACCCCGCTCTATGCGTTGACCGATTCGATCGAACAAAAAATCTTGACGATCGCCCGTGAAGTGTATGGGGCGGCCGACGTCACCTTCACCGCGACCGCAAAAAAACAAATGGCTCAAATCGAAGCGAACGGCTGGCAACACTTGCCGATTTGTATGGCGAAGACACCGTTCTCGCTGTCAGACGACCCGACGAAACTCGGTTACCAGCACGGGTTCACTGTGACCGTAAGAGAGTTGAAACCGTCGGTCGGCGCTGGCTTCCTCGTCGCCTTGACCGGAAACGTCTTGACGATGCCGGGTCTGCCGAAGCAACCGGCCGCCTTGAATATGGGAATCGACGAGACCGGTAAAGCGATCGGATTATTTTAAACGACACGGAGGGATACAGATGGACGTCACGGAACATACGTATGCGGACGGGTATCGGACGCATGTGCTACACATTCCCACCTCACAACCAATTGGAAATTGCTTCATCTTTCACGGTATGCTCGAGCATCACCGACGATATGTCGAATTCGCTGATTTTTTGTCAGAAATTGGTTTTAACGTATTCCTATGCGATCTCCGCGGTGCCGGTTCTTTGGCACGGGATCAGTCCACTTACGCCCACTTGTCTCCACATGAAGGATTTGATCAAATGGTTGATGACGCTATCTCACTCCTCGATCACTATCAAGACGAGTTGCCGACCGTCGTCCTCGGCCATAGTTTCGGCTCACTGCTCGCCCGTCGCCTCGGGCAACGGTTAGGTCATCGCCTGGCTGGCGTCATCGCCGTGTCTCCGCCTCCGCATTCGGGATGGATCGGGCGGGTCGGACTCTATACGATTGAAATGGCCATCCGGTTCAAAGGGAGCAACTATAACTCTCGCTTTTTCGAACGCTTACTATTTGGACGGTATAACTTGAAATTCTTACCGGCCACGACCGAGAGCGATTGGATTTCAAGTGTTCCTGAAGAAGTATCCGCCTATTTAAATGACCCGAATTGCGGCGGAATTCCGACGCTCGGTTACTTGCACGAAGTAGCGCGCGCATCGCTCGATGTGACGTCTACCGCTCGAATCCACGAACATCCGAAAACGTTACCCATCTTGTTCGTTGTCGGGGCTGACGATCCGGTCGTCCATGACGGAGAAGGACTCACGGGAATCGTTCATAAACACCAAGTTGCCGATATCGAGTTGACCGTTCTCACCTATGACAATGCCAGACATGAGATTTTGCGTGAACGACAACGACAAGACGTGTGGACCGATATCGGCGATTGGATGCATCAAACCGTACAATTCGAAAAAAGAACCTCCATTTCCTAGGAGGTTCTTTTTTCTTTCCATAATAATACATCACTTTTCTAATTCATTTACCTTTTTTGTAATTTACATTCTTCTTTCCAATTTTTAAGTACGCTATACTTAGACCGCACACTACATGAATACATACATGTTGATCTGTATTCACCGAAAGGGGTAACACATTGAAGCCAACAATCACACGATTGAGCACGGCCGTCCTCATCTCTAGCACAATGTTGAGTACGCTTGTTCCCGCTCATTCATATGCAGCAACATACGAAGGAACCGTGAATACATCTATTTTAAACGTACGTTCCGCCACTTCGACCACTTCGGACATTGTCGGGAAATTGACGCAAGGCGAGACCGTTCAAGTGTACACAACGAACGATAACTGGGCCCAAATCGAATTCGAGGGCGAAAAACGCTACGTGTCGGCGACGTATTTGACATTGAAATCAACCGTTGAAAAGACAGCGACGACAACGGCATCGGCCTACACAGCGGACGCGAACGTCAACTTGCGTTCGTCGACGTCGACTTCTGCCGTCATCCTCACGACGATCCCGAAAGACGCGACCGTGACCTATATCTCTTCGCACGGCGCGACCGGCTCGTGGATGAAAGTGACTTACGGGAAATATACAGGTTACGTTGCAGCCCGCTACTTCACACCGACGACGCCTGTCGAAACGTCTTACTATACTGTCAAGACAGCCGTGCTGTATGACTCGACAGGTTCAGGGGCGACGAAAATTGGAACGATTCCGGCAGGTGCCAAAGTGACGCACCTCGCCTCACTCGGCGCGACCGGTTCGTGGTTTAAAATCGAGTACGGCTCGACCGTCGGATACGCCCCGGCCCGGAACTTCTCGACTTCGCTCTTGACGCCGGAAGCGACGACCCCTTACTTCGCGGTCAAGAACGTCGCTCTCTATAACAGTTCCGCCTCGGGCGCGGCGAAAATCGCGACGATCCCACTCGGTGCCCAAGTCGAACAACTCGCGATGCCAGGGCTGAGCTCATCTTGGTTCAAAATCCGCTACAATGGCGTGACCGGCTATGCGGCAGCACGTAATTTCTCAAAGACAAAACCAGAAACCGTCGTGCGGACGCCTTACTATGCCGCTCGTGACCTCGTCTTGTATAAATCATCAGCTTCAGGGGCGGAACGTCTACGGACAATCCGGGCCGGTAGCAAAGTGACACAAGTGTCAGAGGCCGGACTCGCAAGTTCGTGGTTCAAGATTGAATATGATGGCGTGACCGGCTATGCCGCGGCTCGAAACTTCTCGACGACTCCGCCAGAAGTGATTGTGATCAAACCTTATTACGCGATTCGCAACGTGGCGATGTATAATTCATCGGCTTCGGGTGCGACGAAAATTGACACGATTCCATTCGGCGCGAAAATCGAGCAGATTTCGCAGAGTGGATTGTCGAGCTCATGGTTTAAAGTACGTTACGACGGGAAAACGGGCTATGCAGCTTCACGCCATTTCTCAGTCGACAAACCGGAGGTGATCGTCGTGACCGATTATTATACGACGCAACGAGTCGTCCTCTATGACCGGTCTGTTTCACCGAAAACAAAAATCGCCGTCATTCCGACGGGAACGAAAGTTCAGCAAATTTCTGAGGCTGGCTTGACGAGTTCGATGTACAAAATCAAGTACGGCTCGCTCACGGGCTATGCGACCGCCGCTTATTTCGCCGACAAGCCACCGGCTCCGGAAGAACAGTTAGAAGCTGAACGGGAAGTCGAGGTCGTCGTCGCTAACAATGGCACGTTGAACGTCCGGACGAAACCGGTAGACGGAAACGTTATCGGCACGCTCGCGAACGGCACGGTCGTCAAAGTGAAACCAATCGTCGGCAGCGACTGGGGCGTCATCTCGTATCTCGTCAACGGTTCGCTCGTGAAAGGGTACATCTCCCTCACGTATACGAAACCGTACACGCCGCCTGTTGCCGGCAGTAAAGAGATGGTGATCACAGAGACGGCTTATCCGTATACGCTCGCGACGATGGTCACGAAGCAGCGCAACGTGTTCGCCCAGTCGGACGCATATCGCGCCGCGAACGCGTATGTGCCGAAATCATACATCACTCGTGCGACAACGACTGCCACGACCGGGACAATCGCCTCGACAGAGCTATTTACAACTTCATTCCAGTACTTGAAAGCAACCGCCTCATCTTCGGCTGCCAGCTTGACTAGCCTCTCGAGCAATACGAAGCTCGAATATCTCGGCACGCAAAAGGTCGGCTCGACGACTTGGTATAAAGTAAAATCGGGTCTATTGACGGGATATGTCAGCGCCGCCAACGTTGCTGGAAACGTCAAGGTGTTGAAAGATGCCTCATTGACGGCGCACTCGTTCGGGGTGATCAACCCGGGTGAGAAGGTGACCATCACCGGTGAAATCGGTCAGTATTACACAATCAGCTACTATCGCCCGAGTGGATACAATATTCGCGTCTATGACCGGAATTGGCGTCTTGCGACGGATGAAGAAATCACACGTCAAGTTTCACCGACTTCGTTCGCGACGACGTCGCGTGAATATTTCCAATTCCTCGACTTGTCGAAGAGTGCCGATTTGACAGCGACCGTGTTGAACAAATCGCTCGTCGGCAAAGGGATTTTAGCAGGCCGTGGCCAAGCGTTCATCGACGCCTCACGTACGCACAACGTCAACGAGATTTATCTGTTGTCGCATGCGTTATTAGAGACGGGACACGGAACGTCCGCACTCGCCAACGGGACAGTCGTCTCGAGCGTCGACGGCAAAGCCGTCACGCCGAAGACCGTCTACAATATGTACGGCATCGGTGCGATTGACGGGAACGCCCATGTTAAAGGTGCTGAGCGCGCTTATAAAGAAGGTTGGTTCACACCGGAAGCCGCTATCATCGGCGGGGCCAAGTTCATCGGCGACTCGTATATCAACAACCCGAACCGGAAACAGAACACGCTCTATAAGATGCGGTTCAATCCGAGCAATCCAGGTACGTATCAATATGCCACCGATATTTCGTGGGCAACAAAACAAACGGCCAATATTTACAACATGTATCAACAGCTCGACGCTTACACGCTTTACTTCGAAGTTCCGAAATTCCAGTAAGACACAAAGAGACACGCAGCCGACGTTGGCGCGTGTCTCTTTTTATGTCCACTCGATCGAGTCGATAATCGATTCGATCTCTAACTTCTCATTCGTCACTTCATCGGCGACATACGTCAAAAACAAAAGTCGCTTCCCGTCTGTCAACGACCATACATCGAGATGCATGCCGTCTTCAATTCCGCTCGCATAGGCCGTCGTCATACCACCGGCCTCCGACGTGACGCTTGGGGCGACTTTGACGTCGATCGGGAACTCACCTAAAAACGTGTTCAATTCTTGAAGCGCGGCGTCACTCGGGGCTTGTGCTTCCTCCGCTTCATAAATGGACATTTGAAGCGTCCCTTGCGCATCTGCCTCGACAGAGTAAAAGCTGACATGGTCTTCTTCTTCGTTGTATTCAAAGTGTTCTGGGTAGTCTAGACGGATCCAACCGTCAATTTCGTATTCCTTCATGCTGTTTGCTCCTTCGTTTTCTTGAATGCCAGCCCGGTCACCATTTTCGCTTGAAGCGCATATTTGAGACGTTCCGTTACGTAAAGGCGTTGGCTGTTTCGATCTTGGGCAATCATATGCCCGAATAAATTTAGTCTCACGGTTTGCCGTGACAAAAAATAGAGCCGGTCCGGATCTAACGGTCGATATTCGCCCGAATCTTCAAGATGTTCAATCTCGAAACGGCGTAGCACGTTGAGTGCGCAGTATTGATCCGTCTTTCCGGTGCTCGTGTGCAACTCGACTCGAACGAGTTGAATATCATATGGGCATAAATTCATAAAAATCGGGCCGATTCGTTCATGGATGAGCAGGACGCCCATATCCGTCTCAATCAAATCGGGAAGTGCCTGCATGTCTTGAGAGATACTCAAGACGACGTAAGGGCGTTCAGTCGGTGCGAGCAATTCCCCTTTAAAAAAGCGGAATCGTTGGATGCCGGTCAATACACGGGCCCGCCAGGCACTCCCACGAGCTTCCGCTTCAATCCGATATAGCCTTTCTCGACTCACGACTACTCCCCCTTCATCTGTTTGAGCGACGCGACGAATCGTTCCCACTCCTGGTCGTCACAGACGACCTTACTTTCAATTCCCCATTCTTCATCGATAGTCAAACGTACTTCGTTCGTTTCGAGATGACGCGTGAGCTGTAATGCCCCGATTCGGACGAATAACGGTTCAATGATGAACTGATCGGTCGCCGGACTGACCCATTTCAAGCGCTCTGTCCGGAGAATCACATGCCAATTCGCTTCACGGCTGATCGAGAATGTCCATTGGCGCAGCTTCGTCTCATGATTGATTTGTTTGCCTTCTTTCATCATCCGAAAGCCCTCGCTCATCATCTGTAAATAGGATTTACGCTCACTCATGCCCCATCCACTCCTCTCTCCTATTATCTTAGCAAGACGACCTAGCCGCAACAACCAATGTTTTTTCAAAAAAGGGTTTGCAAAGCTAAAATCCTGTGCTATTATATTACCGTAACGTTAAGCGTTTCGCGGGTGTAGTTTAATGGTAAAACCTCAGCCTTCCAAGCTGATGACGAGAGTTCGATTCTCTTCACCCGCTCCATTTTAAAATTTCATATGCGGGTGTAGTTTAATGGTAAAACCTCAGCCTTCCAAGCTGATGACGAGAGTTCGATTCTCTTCACCCGCTCCAATTACCGACATATACGCGAGAATTTGCTCGCACACATAACCGCACGGTACACCGTGCATGAAGCAGGACGTCATTCGACGTTCTGCTTTTTTTGTTTTTCACGATAATAGCAGTCATACCGGCGACGCTTAAATGATGACGATTCGGGAAAAGGATGGAAGACAAGAAGGAGGGATTCCCGTGATTCAAGTACGTCTTCAACCGTTCACTGTTTACGAAAGTGCACTCATGCGAACGACTTCGACGTTGATTGAGACGAATGAGAGCTTAATCGTCATCGATCCGAACTGGCTGCCTGAAGAGATTGCCACCATCCGCCGAGACGTCGAACTGCGTCGAGAAGGCAAAAAGCTGTATGTCATCTATACGCACCAGCATTACGACCATATTATCGGTGCCTATGCGTTTCCCGATGCGACCGTCATCGCATCTCAGGCGTTCGTCGAGACGGATGCGCGCTCGCAGTTAGACGAGATCCAGTCGTTTTATGAGCAGTATTATATCGATCGCCCCATCGTCAAACCGGCCGTCGACATCATGATCTCCGAGGACGGGACGCTCGCACTCGGCTCTACCCCCATCACGTTTTTATTGACGCCAGGACACGAGTCGACTCATATGTCTTTAATCGTCGAACCGCTGCGGCTCCTGATTTGTGGCGACTACGGGTCCAATATCGAGCCTCCGTTCATCGAGCATGATGCCGAGGCGTATTTGAATTCCTTGCAAAAACTCCAAGCCGCCATTTATGAGTATGAGATTCGGTGGCTCGTCCCGGGCCACGGCGATTTATGCGACGATCGCAGCAAAATGATGGAGCGACTGAGCGCCGCCGAAGAATATATCCTCGCCTTGCCAGAAGAACGCGTTTGGTCTCCCCATTGGCCCGAGCACGCCTTTTTCCAACGCGTCCATGAACGAAACCGTAAGCACGTCGAACAAAAAGCGAAAGATCGCGAGTCACGGCAGCAAGATTATTGACACAAAAAAATCGCAACGTCTCCCCAAGACGTTGCGATCCCCCCTATTATGTAGACCTATTTCTTTGTGATGCGCTCTGAACGGACCGTGAACATACGGTCAATCCCATAAATGGTCACGCCGGTTAAGGCGAGCAATCCAATCATAGCTGATGAAAACATTGACCATACCCCCATTGTTCACAAATTCGTCAAAATCACCCCGTGCCTTCATTATAGAAGAAAACAAACAAAAAAGAAAGCGCTTTCTCCTAACTTTCTTCACAATTTTGTCACCTCTTTAAGTTCCCATTTGCTTGTCCAGCCTTGCGCAAATATGTGTAGCTTTTGTGGAATGTGGGAATACACTCTATAAGAATAAAGAGACAGAAAGCTGTTCGTTGAGGAGGAAGAGGCATGATTAAGTACGGCACATTGGTGCGGGTCGAAGGGAAGTATGCCGTGTTACGTTGGAACAACGGCTCGAGTTTCATCCCAAGACGATTCTTGCCATCAGAAGCACGTGTTGGCGATACAATCATTCGAGACAATCATCACTATTATCTCGAGGAAGACATGACACCGAATTTTGATGCGCTCATCAAACAACATTATAAAAAGTAGACAAAGACAGACCGGTTCACTCCCAGTCTGTCTTTGTCCGTTCATTTACTTTGTTTTGTCTCGCAACCAATCGAAATCGACCGGTCCGACTTGTTTGGCGGTGATCACACCGTCTGATCCGATGACATAGGTCGTCGGCATGGCCACAATGCGATACGTTTTTACAGCCTCGCCGTCTTCGTCTAACAGGACCGGGAAACTGAGCGGCACTTCTTCTAAAAATGCATCGACATCTCGTCGGCCGCGACGTTCGTTATTCGTGATGTTCACGCCTAGCACAGGGACGCCCGTCTCATCGCTAAATTTAATCAGTTCAGGTAGTTCTTCACGGCACGGAGGACACCACGTCGCCCAGAAGTTCACTACAACCGGCTGTCCATTGTAATCAACGAGCGATAGGCGTTCCCCTTCGACCGTCTCCAGTTCAAGGGCCGGCGCGCGTTGACCGACCTCGAGACCGCCAAGTACGCTATCGTCCGTGGCGATGCTGACCGCCGGTTCCTTCGCCTGACTATTAAACTCGTCATATCCTTTATAGCCTAAACCGGCCACGAGGCCAGCCATGATCAATCCAATCGCTAGTTTATGAAATCGCATGATTTACCCCTTGTTCTGTGTACTGTTCACTCCTAAACTTAACTTATCATATCATTCAAAGGAGAGTAACTATCTTGCAACTTTACAACGAGAAAGTTAGCGTCACACTAAAAGCACACGGTGCCGAAATGACCAGTTGGAACGTCGACGGGACGGAGCTCCTCTGGCAAGGTGACCCAACGTATTGGGGCCGGCAAGCCCCGATCCTTTTTCCGTTCGTCGGACGCCTGCTCGACGACCGTTACTTATATGACGGAATGACGTACACGATGAGCCAACACGGATTTGCGCGCGACGAACTGTTCGAGGTCGCCGAGGCAACAGACACACACGTCCGCTTTATCCTGCGCGATTCTGTCGAGACGCGTAAACACTATCCATTTTCATTCGAACTGAATGTCATCTATCGCCTCATCGGCGAAGAGTTGAGCGTGACGTATCGTGTCGTCAACCGAGATGATACCGTCCTCCCGTTCAGCATCGGCGGGCACCCGGCCTTTAATATCCCATTTGCCGGGGGGACGTTTGAAGACTATACGATTGACTTTGGGGAGACGCGAACACTCGACCGTCTATTGCTCGAAGGACCTTACTTGACGGGTGCCTATCAACCTCTCGGGGAACGCCGTTACATCCCGCTGACGCATCACTTGTTCGACCAAGATGCCCTCATCTTTGAACAAATCGAGTACGCAGCGCTTCGACATCAACCGAGCGGTCGGGCCATCGTCATGGAATCCCCTCACTTCACCCATTTCGGCATCTGGTCGCCTCCACACTCCGACGCCCCGTTCGCTTGTCTCGAACCTTGGTTCGGACACGCTGACTACAAAGGTCATCGGAAGGACATCCACCATAAAGAAGATATGCAATTGCTCGACCCTGGTGAGTCGTTCGAGGCGACTTACACGCTCTATACCGAATAAAAAACGAGCTGACCGATGCGGTCAGCTCGTTTTGTTAAAAGCGATTTTCTTGCTCCGCCTCATACTCTGACGGCGGTTTTTTCATGACGATGGCCAGGACGATATAAATCAATAGACCAGGACCCCCGAACAAAGCGAGGACGACGAAGATGATGCGCATTAACGTGACATCGACCCCGAGGTATTTCCCTAGTCCCGAACAGACACCGGCAATCATTTGATCAGACGGATCTTTATACAATTTTCGTTCCATCAGGACACCTTCTCCTCCAGATTTTCGTTAGCGTTGTGGTCGACGAAGCGTTGTTCTGCCTCCAGTCGCCACTTCCCCACGACTGTCAAAATCGAGTGCTTCATTGATTGGGGTACTGCCGGATTTCACTTCGATCCGACGGCCATACAATCCACGATTATCGAGCGAAGCGGTGATGATCGTCGCGACGTCCGTTTCAGAAATCGTCGCACCATTCGCATCACTCAAGTCTTCCGATGCCTCAATCGAGCCTTTCCCTGGCCCATCTACAATTGTCACTGGGCAAATGATCGTGTAGTTTAAACCGCTATGTTCGATATACTCATCGGCCGCGTTATTGGCAGACAAGAAGTTGAAATGTTCTTTCGGTGCCGCGTCCGGTTGATCCGCGCCGTATGCACTGAGCAAGACGACGTGACGGACACGTTCTTTTTTAGCAGCGTCAATCGCTTTCATCGCGACGTTGCGGTCCAGCAGTTCGATTTCCTTGCTTGATCCATCTGCCCCTGCCGTTGCCGCGATGATGACGGCATCTTGTCCCGAGGTCGCCTCGTGAATCCCTTTATCCAATTCTTTCTCGACGTCGACGGTGAGCACGCGCGCACCCATCTTTTCATACTCTGCCTGTAGTTCAGGATAACGAATTAAAGCGGTCACTTGATGCGATTTCGCTAAACTTTTCAATACACGTCTACCGATTTTTCCTGTTGCTCCAATGACTAAAACTTTCATTCAAATTTCCCTCCTTAAAAGAGTAGTTCATTTGATTAAATTTCCTCTTTCGGAACGGAATCAAACCCTTTTCGCGAAATTATCTCACCGTTCCCCACATCGTCAAGTCGAGGGCGTCACGAATGGCTTGAACACTCGCTTCGGTCGGTTGATAGTAATAGACGTTATCGATGTAGGCGTCTTCTCCTTCGATTTGAAGTTTATCCACCTGCGGCTGTAATACCATCGTCATTCCGATCGATGCCATCTGCAACGGATTCATTTCGAGTCCCATCTCGTCTTTCATGAAACGATACGTCGCCGGGATTTTCGTCCACCCCGTCGGACTGGCCAATTTATCGGCGACGGCCGACATGACTTCGGTTTGACGGTTCGAGCGGGCACCGTCCGTGTCTGTCTTCCGGTGACGGGCGTAGGCGAGCGCCATGTCCCCGTCCATGGCGTAAGACACTCCTTCTGTGTACTCATACGTTTGATTGAAGCCTTTCTCGCTGAACGAGTGGGTCGCTGTGACGTTGACGCCGCCGACGAGGTCAATCAATTCCATAAACGTTTCAAACGTGATCACGACTTGACCGTCGACCGAGGTTTCCGTCAGTCCTTCTACCGCCCCGACCGTACAATCCGCACCGCCATAGGCGAACGCATGGGTGATTTTATCGCCTTCTCGTTCTGGTTCGCAAGGAATCGCTGTATACGTGTCCCGCGGAATCGAGACGTTTTGAACAGTGCGTGAACGTGGTACAAATTCCATCAACTGTAAAGAGTCCGTCCGTGATCCAGATAATGATTCTCCGACGCGGGCGTCACTTCCCATCACTAAAAACGTGACAGGACGCGTTGCCATATAGCCGACTCCGATGAGGAGGAGCAACATGACAAGCAATAGCTTCCCTTTCCACTTCCGGCGGCGCGGTTTGTCTTTCGGTGCGGTCGCCTCATGTTTGACGTGAGTTCGTTCCGGTTCACGTGTTTGGCGTCTCGGTTCCCGTCGTTCTTCTCGACGTGGCTTTGATTTACGTTTCGTGCCGAACGGAAGGGTTAACTTCGCTTTCGGTTTCCGGACGTCGCGCGCTCTCTTTTTTTGTTCAGACGACTGTTCATGCGCTCGGTTTAGAAACGGATGCTCGCCTTGTGTCGTCTCTGCTTGCCGGCCCGTCTCCCATCTTTCCGGGTTCTCTTCGTTTGTTTGATGATTTATCGTTTCGTGTCGAGCTTGTTCGTTTAGCTGAGCCTCTTCACTCAACCGTTCCCGTTCGAGCTCACGCTTTCTGCGTTCGACACGTGATAAGTGTTGATCGTCATTCATATGCAATACCTCAATTATGGTTAGATTTTTCTACATTATCATCGACAAACGTTTTTCTGACAACGGTTAACGTAAAAATCCGTCTCAAGCATGAGACGGAAGGGTTGTTTTGAATCGAAAGCGGGAAAGGAATAATAATTGGTGTCTGCCCATCTGCGGACAGTTA
Source organism: Exiguobacterium sp. s141 (assembly GCF_018618085.1). Lineage (NCBI taxonomy): Bacteria > Bacillati > Bacillota > Bacilli > Caryophanales > Exiguobacterium > Exiguobacterium sp. s141. Next base: position 113,523 of record NZ_JACSLJ010000004.1, read on the forward strand.
CTTTGTTCGACGTCCTCTTGAAAGGAGGGAGAGCTAATGCGTATCGGAAAGTTACGGATGTTGCTAGAACAGTACGGCGAAGCCACGCTTCGCGATGTGATTGTCGAGATGTATCGAAACATCCCTAAAACCGTGATTGAAGAGAAAGACATCGACTTTATGGTCAGCCAGTTCACACGATATAAAGAACAAAAATCGTCAGACGAACGTCATTCGCTCTCACAAACCATCGTCCTCGCTGAACGTTTTGTCGAATTGGCTTATGATCACTTATATGTAGTCCCGAACCAAGTGATGAGTGAACGTGACCAAAAAAATTGGTACATTCATGCGAAAAAAATCATTCGCGATTTAGCCTATTACGCGGATTACGAGCCCGAGGCCCGGACGATGTACGAAGAAATGTTTTTGTTGCTGTCGTCTTCAGCGGGAGAAGAACCGCTCTTCACAACGAGCGATCCTTTCCGGTTGTTAAAATTGTCTCAAACCACGATGTTATCCCAACTGATTCAGTATTATCAACTTGATGCCCCCACGACCGCCGTTTGGATCGATCGTTCCTTATACACCGCACTCCATGTCCCAAAAGATGTTGACTCGACTCGGGTCGACCTGCTCTCGACACTCCTCGATCAATCTTATAATTCGTCCGAATGGAATTTGCTCCGTGAACGTTTGACCACGTTGTGCGACCGCACATTAGCCAAAGCCCACACAGACGAGAACGCCCTTGCCGATTATCAAGCCTTAAAGATGCTTGAGCTGGAATTACTCGTGGAGCGCGGCCATTTATCAGAAGCCGAACAAAAGTTGTTCGCCGAATATATCCCTTTCTTCTCCCATCGTTCAGAACCGTTCAAAGTATATGTGAATATGCTCGAAAGTCGTGGCCACGCGAATGAAACGAAACGACTGCGACGACTCGCCAAAGAAAAACGAATCCAATTTTAATCATACAAAAAAGGGAGTCAATCGACAGCGTCGGTTGACTCCAAAACATGATATGAACGAGGGGTGTTCATCTGAAAAGGAGGGGAAGTTGGTGCAGAACTTCCTTCCTACACGTTTAGTATAAATTAGATTTGAAACCGCTTCCGATTCAGATATTGCATTTTTGTGAACGTTTTCACGTTATTCAATCGCATTGATAATCCCTAGCCCAATCACGGATAATAATACAATCAATACAAAAATGAACACCATCTCGTTCGGGGAGCGAAACCCTTCATATAGTTCTACCGCTTCGTCAACGATGACGTTCTCATGGACAACAATCGGATTCGTTTCCGCCTGCGTCGTATGCGGTATACCCATCAACACTACTGCTAATAACCAAAAACTTATTACGTATCGCATAGTCGTCTCCTTGACTCGTTTCTTACCCATCAGTATAGCATGTCTTTTTCATTTAACCTGAATTGGATTGTTCTACGTTTTAACAAATATCACACCCTGTTTCATCCTCCGCCATCAAACCTCTTTATGTATGTCTTAGCCAGATAGAGTCTCGTCCTTGCGCCATTTCCACGTCAAATCGGAAAGATTTTTGGGTGTTTTTTGAAACAAATACGCTCTTGATTTCCCAATAAATGTTCATCAATTTAATACGAGCATTTAAATGTGGTAACGCTTACAATTTAAGGGTATCTCATTTTATATAGAAAGTAGGACCGCTCGGATGAAGCAGACCTTTACAATCAAAGAAAGTCGTGAACTTCCACCCCATCTTCGACCATTGCTCCACAATCTTTATCCCCCTCAGCACGTCCCGAATCTGTTCAGCTTTCCACCACAGTGCTCGTTGTATACCGGTTGGCTAGGAAATGAGCTCATGGCCGCCATCACCGTGGATTATCGTGACCTCCCCACCACCCAACAGATTCGCATGACTGATGCAGCCTATACAAATTTCGCGGCATTGCGTGGGTTGATCGATCGCGTCTTGTATCAATTCCATCCGCATATCGGACAAAAAACGATGGTCTCTTTAAATGTCCAAAACGCAAAGGCACTTCAACGACTCGATTCGTTCACCGCCATCGGGTTCACACCTCATCTTGAGTCGACCGTTTATGATTTACCTGTACTACCGTTCCAAAAAGAGACATACGTGCAATGGCAACTCTGCCTTGAGCATCCGGAAACGTATGCGTCATGGACATCGACCCGCAATCAGTACGCCCGTCTTTTGCCAGGCGCCTTACCGGTTTCGGCTAGAACCATCGACGAATGTCATCGAAATCAAGGTGCGTTCCATTCATTGAGACGGAACGGTGCTGTCGTGGGCACGATGTATAGCCGAATCGAGTTCTCGCGCTTGCATATTCATGAGCTCCACATGACGTGCGACTCATTCACGACCCGAGAAGGTCTCTCGTTCCTCCAACAATCATCTTTCATAAAGTTGAAAAAGATTCAAGACGTCAAGGTCACCGTGACATCGCTCCAACCAAGCTTGCGAGACGCCCTACTAAAACAAAAAGCCACCCAAACATCTGTCAGCACTCATACATTTTTAAAAGAATTGGTCCCTTATCCTTCTGTACAGTAAACAGTAAAAAAACACGAAACGTTCTGGGTCCTTCATCGGACTCGTTCGTTTCGTGTTTTCATTCGGCAGCGTTTGTCGATTCCATCGCGAGCGGTGGCATCTGTTCAAAAAGATCGGTTCTAAGTCCTGTATCGCGCCGATCCAACGATTCGATTCGATCGAATTGGATCTCGCGGTCCGCCACGCTGAACCAATAGGTGATATGTGGCTCGTCTGTAAAACGCAGGGCATAATTGGAACCGTTCAAATGAAAGTCCACTTCCGTCGACAAGATTTCAGCAGGACCAATTTTTTTATGTGTCGTCAATCGTTCCAGGACGACTTGTTCTTCATTGATCCGATAATCGACAAACGTCGCAAGTGAGAGTCCAAACACAAATGACACCAGCGCGAACGCGCTGATCAATCCAAGAGTGATCTTTCCGTTCATTTCGCCGTCCCTCCCTCTTTCAGTATATCGGATTCCGACAAAACGTTGTGAAGTGACATTTTGTTCAAGTTTCGTCAAACTAGAGTGTGAGGAGGGATCAAGATGCACATTGACCATACCGGAATCGCTGTCCGTGATTTAGACGAAGCGATTTCATTTTACACGACCGTCCTACAAGGGAAGCTCGTCGATCGCTACACAAACACAGCGGTCGGCGTCGAGACGGAAATCGCCGTCATCCACGTCGGTGACGATGTGATTGAACTGTTGTTGCCGACGAGCCCGACGAGTCCAATCGCCCGCTTCATGAAAGCACGAGGCAAAGGCGTCCACCATATCGCCTACCGGGTTGATGACTTAACCCAATCGATCGAGTCGCTCAAACGAGACGGCATTTCCTTTTTAGAGGACACGTTGCGGACGACGGCAAAAGGCCGACGTCTCATATATATGGACCCACGTCATTCGGGCGGCGTCATCGTCGAACTGTGCGACTATCCGACAACAAACAAGCAGTGAGGGAGCCCCTCACTGCTTTTGTAATGCCTGCTCGATGATATCACGGTTTTTTGTCTTCAACCGTTCGTTGTGCGAGGACACCATCGCCGCTTTCGTGGCGTCCGGATCGATGAACGTCTTTGCACGGTTGACGGCATTGGCCGCATCTTGGAAAGCACCCGCAATCAGATGGACTTTCCCTTCATGCGTTAAGATATCGCCCGCTGCATATAAACCTGGCACCGATGACTCGCTGCTCGCATTGCCTTTCACGTAAAAACCATCCACCATCTCGACTTGTAACTCGCAATCACCGAGCAGCGCCGTATCCTGCTCGTACCCATGGTTGATGACGACTTCGTCGACTTCTACGAGATCACGTTCCCCCGTCCCGCAATCGACGAGCGAAACCGCATGAATCGTCGTCCCATCCCGAGAGATGAGGTCTTCGATTTGCGTATGCAACCGACAGTCGACACGGCCACAAAGCAACTTATCGACTTGTGACTCATGTCCCTTGAGCGCTTCTTTCCGGTACGTTAAAATGACGCGCTCAGCAATCGGTTCGAGCTCATTGGCCCAGTCGATGGCACTGTTGCCGCCCCCTGAGATCAATACTGTCTTTCCTTTGAACGCCATGAGCGATTTGACCGTATAGTGTAAATTCGAGACCTCGAAGCGCTCTGCCCCGCTGATATCGATTTTCTGTGGTTGTAGGATGCCGCTTCCTGTCGCGACGATGACCGTCTTGGAAACATGCTGTCCATGTGTCGTATCGAGTACGAAATGGCCTTGGTTGTCCTTCGTCATCGATTCGACTTTCTCTCCGAGCACGACGGTCGGATCAAACGTCAAGCCTTGTTCCACCAATTGTTCGATAAGGCGAGCACCGGTCGTCGGTGTGACCCCGCCCACGTCCCAAATCATCTTCTCTGGATAGACATGGATTTTGCCGCCGAGATGTGGTTGAAACTCAATCAATTTCGTCTTCATCCCACGAAGCCCACTATAAAACGTCGCATATAGTCCGGCTGGTCCGCCCCCAATAATCGTTACATCATATACATCTTGTTCGCTCATCGCCCTCACCCTTCCTTGAAACTCCAGCGCCATTGATTCTCATTCTCATTCACTATACCTTGAAACACGCCTGTCGACAATCTATTTTGACATCAAACAAACATTGACACGCTGTGTGGCACTTGCTATAGTAGATTCGATATTGAGAATCATTATCACGGGCGTCATCTACGGAAAGGGGAATCCATCATGTCACGGATACATACGACAGATATCGAGGTCGGATATGGCGACAAGACGATTGTAAAACAATTGAGCTTGTCGATTCCCGACCATAAAATCACGACGATCATCGGACCGAACGGCTGTGGAAAATCGACGCTCTTGAAGGCGATGACCCGGATTCTTTCTCCGTCTAACGGTTCAGTCCATTTGGACGGAGCCGACATCGCCAAATGTAACACGAAAGAGATCGCCCGAAAAATGGCGATCCTGCCGCAAACGCCAGAAGGTGCCGGCGGATTGACGGTTGGAGAACTCGTCTCCTACGGCCGGTTCCCTTATCAATCCGGATTTGGCCGCCTTTCGAAACATGATCATGAAGTGATTGATTGGGCGCTTGACGTGACCGGGACGCTCGCCTATAAAGACCGCAGCGTCGATGCCCTCTCAGGCGGACAACGTCAGCGTGTATGGATTGCGATGGCGCTCGCCCAAGAGACCGATTTGATTTTCTTGGACGAACCGACGACGTATCTCGACTTGGCCCATCAGCTCGAAGTACTCGAACTGCTCGAGACGCTCAATCGAGACCAAGGACGAACCATCGTCATGGTCCTCCACGACTTGAATCAGGCCGCTCGCTTTGCCGATCACATCGTCGCGATGAAAGACGGCGAAGTACTCGCGACAGGAACGGCCGAAGAAGTCATCTGTCCGCTCGTCCTCAGACAAGTATTCCACATCGATGCCATCATCGGTCGCGACCCGCGGACCGAGAAGCCGATGTGTCTCACGTATCACTTGATCAAAGAAGAGACAAACGAAGTGAAACACGACAAACAGGTCGCCGCAGCACTGCTTACCAACGCGTATTAATCGGCTGAGCACTACTTAACGTCCCGCATATTGCGAGACGTTTTTTCATTCAGCGTGCGTTTTTGGGGAGGAAGACGCGGGTATTGAGTGGAAGATACTGAGAAAGGAGGCACGCTATGGATTGGTTAGACGGGTTCTTCATTCTCATCTCAGTCGCTTGGCTATATGAAATTTGGCGTTACCGAAATCGGTCCGAGCCGACCGACGGCGCCAGTGAGCACGCCAGTTTTTACATCGTTTCATTGATCATGGTCATCGTGTTCGCGGTTTCCATCGGATTATCCGTCTGGACAGATGTACGTCAACCGCTTCCCCAACGTCTGCTCGGACTCGGTTGCTACGTAGCCGGAGTGTCGCTCCGCTATTGGGGCATCGGGCAGTTGCGCCATCAGTTCACCCGTCACGTCGTCGTCCGTCCCGAGGATGAACTCGTCAGTTCGGGGCCGTATCGCTATTTACGTCACCCGCTCTACACAGGGCTCTTGTTTATCACACTCGGGTTTTCACTTTACTTCACGCATTGGGGCATCGCCTTATTCGGCACATTCTCGATTGGTTTAGCGCTGTTATGGCGAATTCATATCGAAGAGAAGATGCTGACCTCTCATTTCGGGAGCGCGTATCGAACGTGGGCCAAATCGCGTAAACGATTGATCCCGTTCATCTATTGAGCAACAATCGCTGAATAAACCAAAAACATGCACGCCGTCAATCGATGACGGTCGTGCATGTTTTTTTATACAGAGAAGCGTCCGAGCAGACGGACGATCATAAAGCCTGCTCCAAATGAGAGGATACTGAGCACCCACATGAGCGTCGTGTCCGGGAGACCCGGGAATACGACCGCGAGCGAGCCGATGACGAGGCCTAAAATGACAGAAAACGTCATGCCTGGAAAATGGCCGAGCAAATAGCGGATCACTTTACTGCTGACGATGAAACCGACCGCCACCCCAAGACCGACGATACCGATGATGAGAATATTCAAGTTCGATAACGCACTGATGACGGTTGGATAGACCCCGATGAGAAGCAAGACGAACGAGCCGCTAATCCCTGGTAACAACATGGCCATACTTCCGAGCCATCCTGAGAAGAACAACAGGATCGCCGTGCTTGTGGAAAGTTCTGTAATGATGGCCGTATCCGCCGGTTTAATGATAGCCATGCTCGCCACAAGAATGGCCCCGATCGCCATGGCGACGATATGTACCGGACGCATGACCGCACGCGATCGAAATTCAAACAGGAGCAACGGGATTATCCCGAGAATCAACCCGATGAAAAAGAACTGGGTCGGCTCGTAATATTCAAGCAGCAAAAATTCGATTACGCGGCTAAGACCTAAAATCGCACTCGCCATCCCGATCCCGAGCGGAATCAAGAACAAGATATGCTGTTTCCAATGTCGACTGAAAATCCCACTGATCGCTTCAATCAACCGGTCATAAATTCCTAAAATAACTGCAATCGTCCCACCACTGACACCGGGAATCAAGTCACTCGTCCCCATCGCGATGCCGCGCAGGATATTTTTCCATTCCATACATGATCTCCTTTTTCGCTACTGATTCATTTCAAGCATTTAGTATAGCCGAGTCGCAATCATTTTGCATCGGTTTTAAGACTGATAATTGACCGATTGACGGTTCATTCAAAGCGCGAGCGCCATATAATCAAACCGTCCTCCGGAGATATCGATTTCTTTCACTTTTTTGAAACCGAGCCGCTCATATAACCGCCCGGCTGCCGGATTTGTCTGGTCAACGTTGAGCGTGACTTGTGGGATGCCTATCTCACGGGCATGGTCGATCGCTTGTTGAATCAGTTTCGTCCCAATCCCACGGCCGCCGAACGACGAGTCGACAGCGACCGAATCGATATAGAGCACATCCCCTGAGGTTTCGACGTCTAACGTGTCCGGTTGCCCTTGGGTCCGGAGCCACGTCTTGATCGGTTCATCCAACTGCGATGCCCGTTCCCCGTGGTAGGCAATCAGAATGCCCGCCATCACTGTCTCGTTTTCCGCCACCCAAACGTTTTCGTAGCTCAAGCGGTTTCCGGGCTGACCAATCCACATCGAGAGTCGTTCGAGTACTTGTTGTTGGTCTGACGTACCGGTCAACGAATACGCAATTTCGTGAATCGCCGCGTAAACGAGCGGTGCGATTTGCGTGCTGTCATCCGGTGTCGCTTTTCGAATATTCATCTTTATCGCCTCCACCCATCAGTCTAGCACAAAGCTTCTTTCAAAGGGTTTGTCGGACAGTGAAGTGTGGGATGATACAAACAGAAGGGAGGAATAAGTAATGAAAGCAATTTTGACAGGCATGAACGGGACGGTCGCCCCTGTCGTCGCCCGTACATTAAAGCGGCACGGCATCGAGCCGGTCGCGTGGGACCGCACGAAAGTGTCCACATCTGACGAGGCTGAGATGCGAGCCTTTATCGAATCGGTCCGCCCGACTTATTTTCTTCATATTGGCATGGGCGCCGTCGAATGGGCCGATACGCTCGCACGTCTATGCGGGGAATACAAAATCCCCTTCCTCTTCACGAGCACCGTCTCCGTCTTCTCCGACGATGTGACGGGACCAATCACCCCGGACACACCGCCCGATGCAACAGATGAATATGGTGCCTATAAACGGGCGTGTGAAGAAACCATCGCCCGGACTAATCCCGGTGCCCAAATCGTCCGCCTCGGTTGGCAAATCGGGGACGGTCCCGGTTCGAACAATATGATGGATTATTTCGAGACCGAGATGAAGCGAAACGGTATAATCGTCGCGAGCGCACACTGGTACCCGTCCTGCTCGTTTTTAGAAGATACGGCGGACGCCTTGTTCGAGATTTTGACGAAACGTGGGCCGGGACTGTATCAATTGAACGGCAACCCGAGCCATTCCCTCTATGACATCGCACTCGGCTTGAAAGAGTTGCATGACACATCATGGCAAATCGAACGAACCGACGAACCGAAACGGGATAACCGTATGGTCGACACGAACATCACAATCCAACCGATCACGAAACGGTTAGCCTTGCACACAAAATGAGTCGCCTCTCGGCGACTCATTTGCGTTCAATCTGTTTCAATACGAGCCCGCTTTTCGGCAAACTCGGTAAGTCCACAAAACTATAACTAAGGTCTTGAGACGGTACCTCATAGCGATAGCGGTTCAAGAACACGTCGATCGTTTCACGCATGATGGCAATCGTCACATGTTCCCCAGCGCAGCGATGCCCAAAATCCACATCCCCGCCACCTTGAGGGATGAACGTGAACGGGCTCTCGGTCCACCCTTTGAACCGGTCTGGATTGAACTGTTCGGGTTCCGTCCAAAGCGAGGGGTCGTGGTTCGTCCCATACAAGTCGAGCAAGACGAGCGTCCCTTGCTCGAACACAAACCCATCCCATTCGAAGTCCTGCTTGACGCGCGCGGCCGTCACCGGGAAGAACGGATAAAAGCGCCGGACTTCTTGGACGAACCATGTCGAATCCGTCTCGCCGTAGGCCAACCGGGCACGAGCCCCAGGAAACTGATGCAACGCGAGCACAGTGAACAAGACGTAAATCGACACCGCCACGGTCGGTCGTATAATATTGATCACCTCGACCGCCACGACATCGGCCGGAAGCAGTTCCCCTGCCTCATCACGATGCCATGAAAATTCATACAGCGCTGTCTGTTCGTTCGGAAGCAACCGGTTCGTCCGCACTTCCTCGACCATCTTCCGAACCCAAGACTCGGCCGACGACCGGGCCGCCCGTCCACGTATGTGCTTTGGTCCAAGGGCCGTCCCCGATTCGAACAACAACCGCATCTCATCCGTCCGCTGTTTCACTTCATGCTCGCCGAGCGGGACCCCGGCCCATTCACAAACGGCCCGCATGAGGACTTCTTGAGCCATACCATAGAGCATTGTTTCGTCTTCGGCCGCATCGAGCGCTCGTTCCCATTCACGGCTGACAAGTCTCGTCAGGCGCTCGATATTTCCTGGGAACATGAGCGACATGAACATCTTTTTTCGATGTGCATGCGCCGCACCGTCCAGCGTCTGCACCCCGTCCTCCCCGAACAACGTCTTCAGCAACCGCTTCGGTGCCGCGTCTTGCCGAACGAATTTGTCCGCGTCATAAAATAAAGCGGCTGCCTCGGCACCACCGAGACAGATTGCTCGCTCCCCAAGCAAACGCGTTTCGAATAGGTTTGACTGAAAGCTTTTTCTGCGGTTCGGGACATACAAGTAGCCCTCCCGGAGGAACGCCAAGCTATGGTCGAGCCCTTGTTCTTTCGGAATCGGTCGTGTCATGATGTATCATCCTTTCCAACTTTTCTATAGAGGATGTTCCCCTGTTATTAGCGAACAAACCTATAAAGAAAGGAGGCGGGCGAATGCTCTCATTTATTTTGACATTTCGTCGCATGTTTCGCGGAATCTGGCGCGGTCTGAAAGACGCTGAGTTTCAAGTGATGTTCAGTCTCGCCCTTCTGACCATCATCTCGGGGACACTATTTTATTCACGGTTCGAGGACATGCGTTGGCTTGACGCCTTGTATTTCAGCGTCGTCACGCTCACGACAATCGGCTATGGGGATTTCGTCCCGACGACCGATCTCGGTAAAGTGTTCACAATCGGCTACGTCATTACTGGTGTCGGCATCATGGTCGGCTTCATCACCAAAGTCTTTGACCACCTCCAGCAAGCGCGACTCGAAGAGGTCCGCAAACGAAACACGCCACCGTCTCCTTGAAGACGGTGGCGTGTTTCGTTAAGATGCTTTTCGATTTCGATTTTCGAGCTCGAGTTGCTGATTGAACCGTTTCGTCTCGGCGATCACGACACCCGACAAGAACAGCAGACCAATCAAGTTCGGGATGGCCATCAAACCGTTAAACACATCGGAAAGGGCCCAGACCAAGTTGAGGTTCGTCGTCATCGCGCCGAGTCCGGCCACGAGGACGAAGGCGATGCGATACGGAATAATCGATTTCTGGCCGAACAAGTAGTGAATCGAACGTTCTCCATAATACGACCATCCGAGCACCGTCGAATAGGCGAACATGACGAGGCCGATTGTCACGATATATCCGCCAGCCGGCCCTAAAAATTGCTCGAACGTCGCCGTCGTCAACGCGACCCCTTCGAGCCCCGACCCGATTTGTCCGCCCATGACGAGCGTGATCCCTGTGACCGAACAGACGATGAGCGTATCGAGGAACACTTGCGTCATCGAGACGAGTGCCTGACGTCCTGGCATATCCGTCTTGGCCGCTGCCGCCGCGATTGGGGCCGATCCAAGACCAGCCTCGTTCGAGAAGACGCCGCGGGCCACCCCGTAACGAATCGCCGCCCCGATCGCTCCTCCACCAATTGCCTCGGCGCTTAACGTGCTGCTGAAGATGAGTGAAATCGCATCTGGAATGAGCGTATAGTTCATAATCATAATCAATAATCCACTGCCGAGATAAAAGACGATCATGACCGGTACGAAGTAACTGACGACGCGTCCAATCGATTTGACACCACCTAAGATGACCGCACCCGTGAAGATCATGATCAAGATGCCGGATACGTAAATCGGCACATCAAACGTCGTTTGGAGTGCCATCGCCACCGAATTCGTCTGTACCCCGTTTCCAATCCCGAACGCCGCGAGGGAAGCGAACCCCGCGAAGGCGACAGCGAGCCAGCGCTGTTTCAAGCCGCGCTCCAAGTAATACATTGGTCCCCCAGCCATTTGTCCCCGCTCATCAGTGACCCGATATTTGACCGCGAGCACGGCTTCCGCGTATTTGGTCGCCATTCCGAAGAAACCGGATACCCACATCCAGACGATCGCGCCTGGCCCACCGAGCACGACGGCCGTCGCGACCCCAACGATATTCCCCGTACCGACCGTAGCCGCGAGCGCGGTCATGAGTGCTTGGAAGTGACTGATGTCCCCTTTCGATGACTTGTCCTGATTTTTAGAGAATGCGAGCTTCAGTGCGTAAGGCAACTTCGTGATTTGAATTCCCCCGAGACGTACCGTCAAATAAATGCCTGTCCCCACAAGCAAAATCAATAACGGTGGTCCCCACACAAAGTTTGAAATCGTACCGATGAGTTCACTGAACGATTGACCCATGTTGTATTCCCCTTTCCCCGTATGTAATGAGTACATCTCTATTTTTTCAGAATACTTAGAAGATTGTCAAAAGTATTGTGATAAAACAAGTCAGAGAAAGAAGGGCTGTATCTAAAACAGCGAGCCGTCGATTAGACGTCTCGCTGAGATGGGGGTTTTTCACGTTGTAACGGCGCCTTCCAATCGAACTCGTCCGGCACGTAGTCGAGCCCGCCTGAATGGAACGGTTGGCAACGCATGAGCCGGCGCGTCGTCAAATAACCACCTTTGAGTGCACCATGTTTCTCGATCGCCTCGATCCCATAATGCGAACAACTCGGATAAAACCGACACGTCGGTGGTTTCAACGGAGAAATGAAGCGTTGATACCCTTGAATCCCCCGGACTAACACTCGTTTCACGTTTCATCGCCTCCTGATTGATTACTGCCATGATAGCTCGACCGGTTCGACTTGTCATCCGTGACGTCTGCGACAATCCAGTGACAAGACGGTGTCACGTTTTTCCTTTGTTTTACAATTTGAGCACGAGAGGCGCTATTTGACGTATCATTTGTTATGATAGGCAACATGTACACGACCGAATCTATATGAAGAGGTGACGATTATGAATATTTTAATGGTAGGAGCAGGATCGATGAGCGAGTCACTCGTCCGCGGATGGTTAGCCTCAGGCCTGTCTCCTGAACAAATCACGATGACGAACCGGAGTGACCGGACACGTCTTACAGAACTTCACACTGAGCTCGGCGTGCAAATCGTCGACGAAGAGGATGTCAACGCGTATGACATCGTCGTCCTTGCGATGCAACCGGACGGAGTGCTTCCATATGTAAGCTCGAAGACGTGGACCACACCGCTCCTCGTTTCCGTAGCGGCTCATATCGAACCGAGCGAAATTGAAGAGGCGTCAGGTCTCCCTGCCGTCTGCGCGATGCCGAATACGCCAGTGGCTTATCAAAACGGGATGACCGGGCTCTGGTTCGGACCCGAGACCGATGATACGGTCCGTGAAAAGGCGACGGCTTTGTTTGAGCGTGTTGGTCGTACAGCTGTGACTGATGCGAAGACGATGTCGGCCTTTATGGCCGCCGCCGGTTGCAGCCCCGCTTTCTTTTACGAGATTGTCGGGTCGATGACACCGGTCTTGACGGAAGCAGGATTTGACGAAACGACGGCCCGTCAAATCGTCGCCCAAGCGATGAAAGGATCAGCTGAGCTTCTCCTCCATGAGACACGGCCGACGAACGACTTGATCGCAGATGTGGCCGCGCCGGACGGTCCGACCGATCGGGGTGTCGGTGTGCTTCGCTCGCGCGATTTAGCAGACGTCATGGCTTCTGCCCTTCGCGAAAGTGCGAGAGAAGAAGTCGAACAACCGAAGAATTGAAAAAATCCGAGAAACGCATCGCGTCTCTCGGATTTTTTATTGGACGATATGTAAAATCGAGACGATGACCGCGACCATCAAAATCCCCGGCAATAGATTCGCGACGCGAATCCGAGTGATGCCGACCAAATTTAAACCGATCGCGACGATCATGACGCCGCCGGTCGCTGTCATTTCTAAAATAAAGTCATCCATGAGCGATTCCGGGATAAACTTCATGATTTGGATGGCGAGCAAGGCGATTGCTCCTTGGTATAAGAGAACCGGGACGGCCGAGAACATGACCCCAATCCCTAGCGTCGAGCTAAGGACGAGTGCCGTGAAGCCGTCAATCAATCCTTTTGTATAGAGGACATCATGGTCCCCGCGCAATCCACTGTCGAGTGCGCCGATGACGGCCATCGCCCCGATGACGAAGATGAGCGTCGCCGTGATGAAGCCTTCGGCGATACTCGACTTGCTCTTACCGCCGAGTCGGCGTTCCAATTGATAGCCGACCTCGTTCAACTTCTCATCAAGCTTCCACCATTCACCGAGCGCCGCCCCGATGACGAGACTGCCGATGACGATTAAAAAGTTCTCACTCTTCATCCCCATTTGAATCCCCAGCAAGACGACGGCGAGACCGATGGCTGCGGTGACCGTCTCTTTCATTCGTTCGGGGATGCGGTGAAATAAAAGTCCAAGTAATGTGCCAATCACAATCAACGCCGCGTTGACGATTGTTCCGGTTAAGGCCATTGTAATATTCCCCGTTTCTGTATGTAATGAGAGGAATATACCAACTGTTTATGTAGACTGTCAATTGAAAGAAAAACAAAAAAAAGCCACTTCTCGCAAGAAGTGGCGTCGCGGAAACCCACGTTCCTATGGGTTTCGCATCGGGTTTGGCACCCAAGTGATTCTGACTGGGCTCGAACCAGCGACCTCTACCCTGTCAAGGTAGCGCTCTCCCAGCTGAGCTACAGAATCAGGTCGTGTCCTCTCTTAAGGACACTATTAATATATCAAGAAACTAATGCCTTGGCAACTGTTTTTTAAAACTTTTTTACTTTTTTTAACGCGTCATTTTTTCCCGTTTCATATGGCGGCATAACCGCTCTAAATCACCGGCATATACTGAGACGAGCATGCCTTGATATTCAGTGTCACGGTCCCAATGCAATCCGTTCGCTTTCGCGACTCGTTGCGATGGGACGTTATCCGGATGAATCAAGGAAATGATCTCTTTCTCACCTTCTTCGAACGCATGACGCATAAGACGAGCCGCCGCCTCACGTCCGTAGCCCATATGCCAATGCTTCGGCGCCAACCAATATCCGACTTCAAGTTCAATCGTGCCGTCGAGTTCATGGAGCAACGTGCCGGCATGACCGATCGGCTCGTCATTTTCATGCGACATCAATTTAAGCAACCCGGTTTGACGACCCGTCTGATAGCGGGCCAACTGGCGCTCGAACCACTCGATCGTCTGTTCATCCGTATATGGCTTTCCGTCCGGGCTAATAAAACGCATCACGCGCGGATCTTGGAGTAGCGATTTCACGAAATAAAAATCAGCAATCGTGTAAGGTTCGAGTCGTAGACGCTCGGATTGCAGTTTGATATGACTCATCGTCCCCGCCCCTTTCTTTCACAGTCTGAACTATTCAATTCCCGTTTTTATTCGAAGCTAATCCTGATCATGCGACAACTTTCAATCCGATGACGCTTCCGATAATAAGCAATAAGAAGAAGATACGCCACCGGTCCCGGGATTCGTTCAAGTACAGCATGCCGAGCACGACCCCGCCAGCCGCCCCAATCCCGACCCAAATCGAATACGCCAATCCGAGCGGGAGCGTCTCGAGCGAACGCGACAACAAATAAAAGCTTAAGGCAAATGTTCCGACCGACAAGATCGACCATTTAACAATCTGATAGCCTTTTGATTTACCCATCCAAAAGACGGCCATCATCTCAGCAAGACCCGCACCAATCAAAAATACCCAACTCATGCCGACTCACCTCCCGTCACTTGTTTCAGTCCGACCACACCGATCAGAAGCGTGATGATAAAGACGAGCTTCATCCCGGTGAGCGCCTCGTCGAACAAGAGCGCCCCGACGATGACCGTTCCGACGGCTCCGATGCCGGTAAAGACGGCGTACCCCGTCCCGGCCGGTAAGGTGCGGAACGACATCGCCAACAATCCAAAACTCACAATCAATAATAGAATCGTCATCACGCTCGGACCGAGCACCGTGAACCCGTTCGACAGCTTCATCGTCGTCGCCCAAACGATTTCGAGCAGACCGGCGAGCACGAGCCAAACCCAGGCTAGTTGATCTTGTTTCATGTCCAACCGACTCCCTTCTTGAAAATCGTGAATGCGGCCCGTTGCCGTTTGACGCGATTCGTCTCAAGCGTGAAGAGCGAAAGAAGCGCCCCGTCTAGAAAACAATAGTACGCGTCATACACGTCCTCGAGTGACTGTTCGGGTAACGCCCCTTGCTCCATCGCCAATCGAAACTGTTCTTTCTCGAACGCTTGCAGTTCCGTCTCGACCGAACCGAGCGTCGTCTCGATGAATGATCGCAACTCGGGCGGTGGGACGAGCAACATCCGCTTCGTCAGCATCCATGTCTCCTCTTCTTCAAAGAAGCGAATCAACGCCTCGACGATCGCCTCGATCCGCTCGAGCGGCGCAGCGTCAACGGAAGCGTCCCGTGCCTCCTGCCAGATGTGTGCATAACGGTTCCCCATGTCCTCGACGACTTGCTTGAACAGTTGTTCTTTCCCTTCGATATGGGCGTATAGCGACGCCTTTTTGATGCCGACATCCTCAGCGAGCGAGGCGAGCGACAAGCCTTCATATCCTTCAAGCGCAAACCGGCGCCGCGCCGCCAGTTCGATTCGTTGTTTCGTATTCATCACAGATCGTCCCCTTTCTCTCTCACCACCTTACCTAACGAACGGTAGGTAGTCAAGTGCGCGGATTGCATTCCCCGGTTCCACCCGGCAAAATGGAGACAGTTGATGGGAAAGGAGCGCTTTATATGCTTGAGCAATTCAGCTTTACGTTACCGACCGAGACGACACGCGGACGGAAACGAATCGTCCGTGTCTATCGTCCCGACTTTGTTTCGGCTGACGAGCGGATCCCGGTCCTCTATATGCACGACGGTCAAAACGTGTTCGACGGCAAGACCGCCACGATCGGCGAAGGTTGGTCGATCGACCGCCACATCGAGGACTTACAATTGCCGCTCATGGTCGTCGCCATCGCGAGTGCCCCAGACTGGCTCGACCGCTACGATGAGTATTCGTTTTATGAGGATGAGATGCTATACCGGCGGATTGGACCGGAACTCGCCAAGACACGGCCTACGCTCGGGGGTAAAGGGCGTGCTTACGCCGACTGGCTCATGCAAGAGTTGAAGCCGTGGATTGATGAACGCTATGCGACCGACCCAGACGACGTCGGCGTGATGGGCAGCTCGATGGGCGGGGTCATCTCGCTCTATATGATGACGGCCTATCCGTCCATCCGGCGCGTCGGCTCGCTCTCGACAGCCGCTTGGGCTAATCTCGACTCCCTCATTCGGGAAGTGAAGCAGGCCGATTTGACGGCGCGTCTCTATATGGACATCGGGACGAACGAGACGAGCGGACCGATCACGCCCGAGGATTACCTTTATACGAATGCGAAACTCGTCGAGACGGTCGCGCGAACAGGGATCGCCTTCCGCTATGAAGTCGAGCCCGGTGCCGTCCATAATGAGATCGCGTGGCGGCGTCGGCTACCGAACGCCCTCGCCTTCCTCTATGAATTGACATGAAAAAAGAGACGAATTCCACGAAGGGATTCGTCTCTTGCTTGATTAAATGACCCAGTTGCCGTCACGCATGATGGCTTCGCGTGAACCGTCTTCGAGTTCGCCGTCGATGTTCATCTCGGCCGAGCCGATCATGAAGTCGACGTGTGTCATCGAGTCGTTCGCACCGTTCTCGGCGAGTTCTTCGGCTGACATTTGCGGTCCGCCTTCGAGACATGTCGAGTACGCGCGTCCAAGCGCCAAGTGACACGATGCGTTTTCGTCGAACAACGTGTTATAGAAAAGGAGACCCGAGTTCGAGATTGGTGAGTCGTCCGGCACGAGCGCGACTTCTCCGATACGACGCGCCCCTTCATCGAGGTTCAACAACTCATCGAGTGCCTGTTGTCCTTGTTTCGCTTCCGCCTTCACGACTTTCCCGCCTTCGAACCAGAGCGTGAATCCATCGATCAAGTTGCCGCTATAGCTGAGCGGTTTCGTGCTCGACACGTGTCCTTCGACCGAATCTTTATCGGCGAGCGTGAACACTTCTTCGGTCGGCATGTTGGCGATGAAATCGACACCGTCGATGTTCGGACCGCCGCCGCCAAGGAAGACGTGCTTCTTCGGCAAGCCGATCGTCAATTCCGTGCCCGGTGCTTTGTAATGGAGCTTCGTGTACTTCTTGTTCGTGAGTAACGTCGCGCGTTCACGGAGCGATGCGTCATGCGTATCCCACGCCGCGACGACATCCGGTTGGTCCATGCGCGTCGCTTCGAAAATCGCTTTCCAAAGGGCTGGTACGGCGTCTTCACGGTCTGGGAAGACTTTCTTCGCCCATGCTTCCGAAGCGCCAGCAACGATTGACCAGCTGACATTGTCGCTCATGACATATTTGCGCCATTTCGCGAGCGCCACGCCGGCAGCACGGTTCGAGTCCGCGATGCGTGACGACTCAACGCCGTTCAGTGCGTCCGGGTCGTCGCTGACGATCGATAGGAACGCCGTCTTCTCTTCGGCCAATTGCTCAAAGCGAGCCTTGAGCCATTCCGGGTATTCTTTGAAAGCATCCGCCGGGGCGTTGAAGTAACGGACTTTCGTCGTCTCTTCGTCGCTCCAGTTGACATATACTTGTTTCGCGCCAGCTGCGTAAGCTGCTTTCACGATTTGACGGACGAGCGGTGCTTGGCTAATATCAGCTCGGACTTCGAGCTGTTGGCCCGGCTGAATGTTGACGCCTTTTTTGACGGCAAGCTCAGCGTAGCGGGCAAATTCTGCCTCAGTCGGCATGGTTACAGTAGACATATGTACAGTTCCTCCTTTTTCACTTATTTCTATTTTCTTAAATTTTCGGAAAAGTTGCAACCAAATCGCAAAAACGGGCATATTAGTAGATGAAGACAGAAGGAGGAATATACATGTCAGATTGGAAAACAACGTACACACACTTTTTAACGAGCGCGACCGAGGACTATACCGACAATGAAACATTAGGTGACCTCTTGGTCCAAGGCGAACTCGCTCTCGCTAAAGTGACGGTCGACGTCGCTTCGAACGAGATTAGCAATATCGAGCGAGAAGAAGAACTGACGCTCTACTTCCAAATGAAACAGTTACTCAACATGTTGCGTGCCGTCTATAATCACCAGTTCGAGATGCAGCCGGACAAACAACATGCCCTCGTTGCGGCCGTCTTATACTTCGTATCCCCATTCGATGCGATTCCGGACGACGCCCCACTCGGCTTATTCGATGACGCTCAAGTCATCGATTACGTGCATGAACAGCTCGCAAGCGATATCGACCGCTTCCACAACGAATTGTAATCGTTCGGCGCTTGAAATTCCTCCACCATCGGAGTACGCTTGAGTGAGTTTATTTCAAAGGGGGCGTATGGCGCCTAGCCATCATCTATGTACGCAAAATCAAGAAAACGAATCGCCGTCGAGACGACTTTGTTCATCATCGCCGGAACGATTCTACAATCGATCTTTGTCGGCTTATTGCTCAAACCAAACGAGATCGGGACCGGGGGCATCGTCGGGATCACCTTGATCATCAACGAGCTGTTCGGCACACCGATCGGATTCACGCAACTCGTGTTGAATGTCCCGCTCTTTATCGTCGGGATTAAATATCTGGGGAAACGGTTCATTCTCATGACCGGGCTCGTCGTCGTCTTATCATCTATCTTGATCGATACGTTGCCCGTGCTCATCCCGCCGACCCCGCTCGATGACCCGCTCGTCGCCTCGGTGTTCAGTGGGATCGTTTCCGGCCTCGGGCTCGCCCTGCTGTTATTCGCAGGCGCTTCGACCGGAGGACTCGACATTCTCGGGAAAGTCATTTATACGAACAACCGGAACTTATCACTCCCGAAAATCTTTTTGACACAAGATATCATCGTCTATATCCTCGTGTTCATCACGTTCGACATTAAAGCGGTCATGTATGCGCTCGTCCTCAGTTTCGTCCGGTCGCGGACGTTGTTGACGATTCACCGGTTCTTCTCGGCGCAAAAGCAGTGTTTCATCATCTGTAAGAAAGCCGATGAAATCAACCTCGTCATCAAGCAGAACTTGAAACGCGGCGTCACAATCATGGACGCGACCGGCGGTTACTCGAACGACTCGAAGAAGATGTTGTATGTCGTCATCCAGAACAACGAAATACCAAAACTGCGTCAAATCGTCTCAGAGATTGATTCAGAAGCGTTCGTCACCGTCTCCGAAATCGATTCGATCGTCGGTAACTTCAAAGAGCATTCGTATACACTTTAATCGACAGCAACTTGCTGTCGATTTTTTTGTGTAACAAACGCATGAACAATCCGATAATAATGGTGGGCCTCTTAGACATATACAGAAGGAGGTGCATGAGTTGACCAACCACTCGTTGCGCCAAACAGTCCCCGCTTTGCTCGTCGGGACCTTTTTTCTCGGACTTTTATTGATTCTGTTCACCCCTTACGCCTTGAGGGAGACAAGTTTGTTCGTCTATTTCACGGCGGTCACGCTCATCGCGACCGTCTTTAGCGCGACGGCCGTGTTTCAAAATCGCGGGATGCGACGCTACATACATTTACTGATTAGCGCCGGCAACGTCTGCTTCATCGCTTATTTGGTCGGACACCATTTTGGCGCATCGACAACAATCAACCATATGCCGTTCATTCAGAACTTTTTTTATTTGATTATGTCGCTGATTGTCATCACGCAATCGATTGAAATTCGGACATTGAAACTGCGAACGTTTGACATCTTCGCCTTGTTCAGCTTCCTGTTGATTGGGGCGTTGCATCTGTTCGTTTATTCGAACGACGGAGCACGTTATGCGGCTCATTTGAACGGGTTTGAAGAACAGATGGTGTTGATTAGTCTCTACATGATGCTCGGCTTCCTGTACTTGAATCGCATCACCTCGGTCGGCCAAACGTTCCGTGTGCTTTTGTTGATCGGCATTCTCGGCTTCACGACTGCCTCGATTTTGAACCAATTGCTCATCTTCAACGGCATCGGCCATGAGTTGGTGCACCTGCTTCAAGTGAGTAGCATCTTTATCATTTCAATCAGCTACGTGTTCGATGAATCGAGAGAAGATGCCCTCGTCTATGACTCCGTGTTCGACTACGTCGTCTATAGCGCAATCGTCATGCTGTTCATGCTCGCCTCGGATCGTTTGCTCGGCACATCTGTGCTCGACTCGATGACGGCGAACGCCGTCTTGTTGCTGCTCATCCGTCAGTTCGTCGTCGCCAAACAAAACGCATTGATCAGTCACCGTTTACATACCGTCAATACCGACCTCGAAGTCGCAGTGACGACGAAAGCACATGAGCTTGAAATTCGGGAGCAACAGTATCGGTCCCTGTTCGCCTATCATGCCGAACCGATTTTCTTGTTCGACCTTCACGGTGAAGTGTTGTCCGTAAACGAGGCCGGCAGCTCGGTGCTCGGTCATGACACAGAGACACTCATCGGTTCCAACATATTAGATATCATCGAACAAAAAGACCGGTCCGCCTATGCGACCGTATTGCATGATTTGAAGAACGGTCGCCCGCGTACGCTCGACGTCGATGTCGTCACCGAGGACGGGGCGAAGCGAGTTTGGCAGCTGATGAACATCCCGATGATTATCGACGGGGAAGTCGAAGGCATTTATGCCATCGTCAAAGACATCACCCAAATGATCGTGCAACAAGAACAAATCTACTATCAAGCAAATCATGACAGTTTGACGGGACTACACAACCGTTACGCGTTGCAAGAACAAATCGAACGGCTCATCGCCGAAGGACGACGATTCTCGCTCATGTTCTCCGACCTGGACGGCTTCAAAGAGATCAACGACCAGTTCGGCCATCATATGGGCGATGAATTGCTGCAACACATCGGCAAACGACTAAGAGGTGCCTTATTGCCGAACGAGTACGCGGGACGGCTCGGCGGTGACGAGTTCATCGTCGTCGCCGAACATGATGATGATGAGATGTTAGTCGAACGGTTGCGACGCTTCGTCTATCGCCCGCCTTACTTTATGGGCGGAACGCTCGTCGAGATCCATGCGTCGATTGGCATCGTCCGCTATCCCGACCACGGATCGACGCTCAAGCACTTGCTCTCAAACGCAGACCTCGCGATGTACAAGGCAAAGGACAAGGGACGTAATGAGACCGTCCTGTTCGCGCCAGAGCTGCGTGCGGATAAAGAAGAACGCAAGCTGTTGATGGAAGGGCTCGACACCGCCCTTGAAAAAGGCGAGATCTCGCTTTACCTTCAGCCTCAAGTCGACGCCTCGACGAAAGCCATCATCGGGGCCGAGGCGCTCATGCGCTGGCAACGCGATGGGGTCTTCATCCCGCCGAGCCAATTCATCCCGATCGCCGAGGAGACGGGCCACATCCATGATCTCGGTCGCTGGATGATCCATGAGACGTTCCAATTGATGTACGCCTTCGAGCAAGGAGAAATCAATTTGCCGAAATTGTCGGTCAACCTCTCCGTCCGTCAATTGTTCGATGAACATTTAATCGAGTATTTGACGACTTTGTTTGAGCGGTTTCCAATCGAACCGAGCCGACTCAACTTCGAATTGACCGAGACCGTCGCCGCCCACCATTCCGACCGGGTGTTGACACGGATCCTCGAACTCAAGGCGCTCGGCATCAAACTGTCGATCGATGACTTCGGGACCGGCTACAGCTCACTCGCCTACCTCGTCCGCTATCCGATTGACGAGTTAAAGATTCCGCGCGAGTTCACGATGCAACTCGAAGAGAACCGGGAGTATCAAACCGTCACCGCGACGATCGTCGCCATGGCCCGACAACTAGGGATGGCACTCGTCGCTGAAGGTGTCGAGACCGAGTATCAAGAGAATTTCTTACGGAAAATCGGCTGTGATTCGATGCAAGGCTATCGCTATGCGAAACCGATGCCACTCAATGAGTTTGTCATCTACTACATGAAGCAGACGATGTGACAAAAAATGCCCCGAACCGGTAAACCGATTCGGGGCATTTGCTTATTTCATCTCATAAATTTTGACTTCGCCCGGCTTCAAATCGACCCACAGGTCCCAATTCTCATCGAACGAGTGCTCGGCATACGGCCATGACGTCGGTGAGTATACCATCTCGGCGAAACGGCTCGCGTTCCAGTTACGGCGTCGCACCCCGTCGAGCGGGACTTTCCCTTGCAGCGGTTGGTACATATCCGTATTGGCCACGACGAGAAGCGTCTCGTTCGTATCCGGACGCAACCAAGCGAGGCCGATGAACGGCGCATCCATATGTGCCATGGCGAGCGGTTCGAAATGACTCGGGTTGACGAGGACGTCCAACCAACGACGACGCACCTCGGCCACTTGATGCATCAGTTCGATCATCTCGTCTCGCTCTGGATGATCCCAATGGAACTGGTACGCATCGAAGAAAGCAAGCTTTCCAAAGTACGGATCGGTCGGGAACAGTTGATACGCTTCTTCCGGTCGGCAGTCGAGCCCGGTGTTCATCGGCTGTGTCTCATACAGTTCGAGTCCAGAGTTCGTCATCGGGACGCCGTTCGGTACGAAGCCGTTCAAGACGGTGAGCAAGCGACTCGCCTGCCGTCCCCCATCTCGTGTCGCGATACGGCGCGTGTCTGCCGTTTCTCCGGCCGCAAACACCGGTAACGGTAAGAAGCGCGAGTCATATACGAACTGGTGCGTCTCATGTGTATCAAAACGTGGCTCTTTATAGAACCCGTACCCGATAATCATGTTATAGCCCGCTTCTTTCGCTGCCCACGCTCCGATTTCGATCAATTCTTCAGCGATGAAACTGAAGTTGGCGTCGAGTGCGCGTGGCTGTTGAAGGATCCGTTGTGCCAAATCGACCGGCAAGGCGTGACCCATATCGATGCGGGCCCCATCGATTCCAAATTCGCGCTGGTAGTGCGGGATGATATCGGCGAGCATCGCCCATAGCGGCTCATTGATTTGATCGCCCCGGAATTGATTCGACTTGATCGAATCGAACAGAATGTACGGAGCCAAGTTCGCTTCGCTGACGTAAGGCGCTGCCGCTGTCGGATGATCGAGGAACAGACGGAAGTATGTGACGTCCGACCATGGCGGTTGCGGGTCATTGATACAATCCGAAAAAGCTGGAGCGGTCGTCAAACCGAACTCACGCTCGATGACCGCGAGCAAGTTCTCTTCCGGGTGCTCGAGCAAGTACGTCTTCACCGTCTCCCACTTGTCCGCGTCAACGAGGTTCGGCGCCATCGAGAAGCGACGCAAATGCGCCCAGACGTCTTCCGACCCGTAAATCATTGGCAAGAAAGCGTGCTCTGGTTTTACGTTCTCTCCGATACCGGGCACGTGCGGCGGGTGATAGTAGTCAAGTTCCGTCACCGGGATCCAATAAAACCATTCCGGGTTTTCTAGAATGAGACGGTTGTCACGGGCGCATGTGCGTGGGATGACATCGATGACGACCCGAATTCCGACCATATGGCATGCCTCGACGAACGCGGCGAACTCTTCTTCGACCGTCAAGCCGTCTCCCGTCAACGTCTCTTTCAGTTCTTCATCGATTCCAAAGAAGTCTTGCACGGCATAAGGAGAACCAAATTCGCCTTTTTTATTTTTGTGGCTATGTTGCGAGATCGGCAATAGGAACAACGTGTCAATTCCCATATAAAGCAAGTGCGGGATTAGCGCGAGCGTTTTGACGAACGTTCCCGTGTCCTTCATCCCGACCGAGTTCTCCATCTCGACATAACCTGAACCGTCATGATCCCATGACGTCGAGGTCCGGACTTGCATCGAATAGACGGAGGCACGTTTGATCCAATCGCCGCCCGTTTGAAGATATCCATCCGCTTGGGCGACCGATTGATGATAATCCCGTCCGTCGACCGCATGCGGGAGAATCGCTTTTTCAATCGTCTCGATTAAAAAATCGTAAGGATTGACCCGTTCGACGCCATCTCGGACAGGCTCTGAAGGGAATTGCAGGCGGTTCCACAAGGCCGGAATGTCGTATTCCATGTTCGTTCGTTTTTCTTTCAAGACCTGGTGTAACTTGCGTAACGATGAGTTCTCTGGCATGTGTATTCTCCTTATGAATGAAATCGTTCCTCATTTCATTGTAAACGATAACAAGAAACGCTTTACTATATTTTTATACCTTTACCCGAAATTTTCCTTTTCCAAAAAAATATTTTGCGACGAAATCGGTAAATATTGTACGATTGTATGGAAGGAGGGATGACCGTGTCCCAACAGAAATGGCTGACCTTACTCATCTTGTTGTCACTTTTATCCGTGCTGATCCTTGCGGGTTTTGGGTTTCAACTTCGAGACACGAGACATCAGCTCGAGTCGATTCATAGTCAACGCCTCGATTCCTATGATGCCATCGAAGAGATCATGTATTTTAACATTGAACGAGCCAACGCCATTCGCGGGTTGCTCGCCTACGAAGACCGGCGTTTTTTAGAATCGTATTACAGTATGTCCCAGCAAGCTGAAGAGTTGAAGACGTCGATCACGAACGACCCGCACACACCGAGCTCGCTGATTGATTTGCTTTACCGTGACGGAATATGGGAGCAAGGCGCCGCCGAAGTGCTTGTCTTTTATGAGCGCGGCGATCTCGAGGCCGCGACCGAGCTAGCCGAGACGATGACCGATCAGCGCCAAACGATCCTCGAAGATTTGCGCGCATTGAAGAAACTACAGTATGAAGACATCCGCAAACAACTCGTCGCGACCGAGAATCAAATCGATGTGTTGATTCAAGCCCTCACGTCGATTGCCATCTTGCTCATCGCCGCACTGCTCGTTTTGCTGTTTCTCCTCTTCAAAACACGAAAAAAAGACCGTCTCCAATGAGACGATCCCTCGACCTCAATTTCCATTGTGAGGTCTTTTTATTTGGAATGAATGAGACGTGCGGCGTTCCCGATGGCGAGCAAGGCAACCCCGACGTCAGCAAACACGGCTTCCCACATCGAGGCTAGTCCGAAGAGACCGAGCAAGAGGAAGAGCGCCTTCATACCGAACGCGAACGTGATGTTTTGCCAAACAATCCGCCGTGTCCGCTTACTTAATTCAATCGCTGCCACGACATCTCGCGGAGCGTCGTTCATCAGCACGAGGTCGGCTGCCGTGACCGCTGCATCACTCCCGACGCCGCCCATCACGAGTCCGACATCGGCTCGTGCGAGCGCCGCCGCATCGTTCAATCCGTCACCGACAAAAGCGACCTTGCCAGTTGCCGCCAACCGTTCGACTTCTGCGACTTTTTGATGCGGAAGCAATTCGCTTCTCACTTCATCGATTCCAATTGCCGAACCGACGGCGGCTGCGACTTCTTGCCGGTCCCCGGTCAACATGACCGTCTGATAACCATAGCGCTTCAAAGCTTGAATCGTTTCTTGCGCATCTGGCTTCACTTGGTCTCTCAACTCGATTCGGCCGAGCCAACGGTCATTTTTGACGATATGGACGATCGTCCCCGATGTCTCCGCCGGGGTTGGATAACCCAATTTTTGAACATAGCGGGCGCTGCCGACGTAAATGCGGTTTTCACCGTCGATCGCCATCAACCCGTATCCCGGTTCTTCTTGAATCATCGAGAACGGTGCGACTGGACCCGCATGCTCGACGATTGCTTTTGCGAGCGGATGCGTGGAGGCCATCTCAACACGGGCGGCAAGCTGAAGCAACTCGTCTGTCGTCAGCTCCCCGTTTGTCACGACATCGGTCACTTCAAAGCGGCCGGTCGTGAGCGTACCGGTCTTATCGAATACGACCGTATCGACTTCGGCGAGCACATCTAAATATTCGCCGCCTTTCACTAGGATGCCCCGCCGTGAACATGCTCCAATCCCACCGAAATAGCCGAGTGGAATCGAGATCACCAAGGCGCATGGACAACTGATGACGAGGAAAATCAAGGCCCGGTATACCCATTCCTCGAGATTTCCGACAAACAGTGGTGGAACAAATGCGACGACCGCCGCGAGCACGACGACGACCGGCGTGTATACTTTCGCCAACCGTGTGATCATCTGTTCCGTTCTCGCCTTGTTCATGCTCGCTTGTTCGACGAGGGCAATCATTTTTTGCAGGCTCGATTCAGTCGCCGGGCGTTCGACTCGTATTTCGAGCCGCCCGTCAAGGTTGACCATTCCCGCAAGGACGTCTTCCTCGGGACCGATTGGGCGTGGTAACGACTCACCTGTCAGCGACGCCGTATCCAATGAGCTCGAGCCTCGCAGCACACGACCGTCCATCGGGATCTGTTCGCCTGCTCGAACGATGATGATGCTACCGGTTGCGACCTCTTCAGGACGTCTTTCTACTTCTCGTCCATCTTCGAACACGCGCGCAATCGTCGGTTTCATGTTCAACAGCGATTGAATCGACCGTCGCGAGGCGTGGACGGCCCGCGCTTGGAAGTATTCACCGAGCTGGTAGAACAGCATGACGGCGACCGCTTCCGGATACTCCGCAATCGCAATCGCACCGATCGTCGCAATCGACATTAAAAATTTTTCATCAAACCATTCCCGATGCCATACGTTGCGAATTGCGGCATAGACGACGTTATAGCCTGCGACCACATAGGCAATCGCGTACACAAAGAGCAAATCGGTGTACAGACCGACGAGCAGCAGGGCGAACGCGACGCCAAACCGCCACAATAAGCGACCCGACATCGGCACTTCCGCCTCGTCTTTGACAAAATGTGCACCCGGTTCAATTCGCCCCATCGTCGCTTCGATGGCGCGGAGCGTCTTCGTGTGATCCTTCGAATCATCCCATTCGATAATCATTCGACTTGTCGCAAAATCGATTTGACAAGCGGCGACACCGTCCTCTCCCGTCACGCTTTTCTCGATTTTGGCGGCACAGTTCGTACATGTGATCCCTTCGACAGGTAATACATCCCGTTTCATAATTATCTTGCCCCTTTACATTCAAACGTTCATTTGAATATATCGCAACGCTGTTCCATCACAATTACAACCGAAAAAAGAGCCGACTGGAATCCCAGCTGGCTCTTTGTCACGCATCAATTTGTTCGGCACTGTGGGCCATCGCGATCTCGACGAGTAGCCGGACGTGATCATCGTCGAGTGAGTAGTAGACGACTTTTCCTTCTTTTCGATATTTGACAAGCCCTTGCTCGAGCAACGTCCGTAAATGATGCGACGCCGTCGCGTTTGAATGTCCGATCACGGCCGCCACGTCACAGACGCACAGTTCCCGTTCTAACGTCAGGACGTACAACACTTTGAGCCGGGTCGGATCGGCGAACGCCTTGAACAATCGGCTGACTCGAACCGCATCTAGGTCTGTCAGTGCCCGTTGTAACACCGTCACATCTTCACTTTGAATGGCGATTGTTTCACACTGGGGTGCTTTCATCCGTCTCACCTCGTTTTCTGTAGTCTCATTCTAATAAAATCCGATTTATAAATCTGTTATATATTATTGTTGACTTATACACTACTGTTATAATACAATAAAAACAACATAACAGCTACGTTACTTAAATAAAGGGGGCAGTTACAATGAATGAATGGGCAAGCCGACTTGAATCTTCCGTCGAATTTTATCGGAAGTTACCGGACAAGACGTGTCAAGAATGCGGGAAACAGATGGATGAGCAGTGCGAGTCTTACGAGAACACGTGCCCATCCTGTGCTGAAAAACTGCAACTTAGCGAATAAAGCAAATCCCTCGGAACAAGTTTCCGAGGGATTTTTCATGGCAGATGATAACCGAGATAGGCCGCCAGCAGACCAAGTACATAGGTCGCAAGCAAATACATCCCGAAACGAAGCCAGTCTTTGGCGACGAACCGCATCACTTCGAGCTTGAACGTCGAGAACGTCGTGAACGAACCGAGAAAGCCGACACCGATACCGAGCATGAGCGTTTGGTGAACACTCGCCCCGTATAAATACCCAAGTCCAAACGAACCAGTCACATTGACGATGAGCGTTGCCCACGGAAACGCCGATGTCGTCCGGGTTTTGACGAACTGACCGACCCCGAATCGCGCCATCGCCCCGAAGAACGCGCCGATCATGATGACGAGAAGCGTCATCGTACTCCCCCCTCTCGCATGACAGCCCGATCGAACCGTCGCCGCCCAAACCAAAATCCGAGCCATGAACTGAACAGCCCAAGTCCGAGACTGAGCGTCACATAAAGCAGAGCTGAACCGAATGCGTCAGCCTCTAGCAATTCAATCGTCTCCACACTGAATGTCGAGAACGTCGTAAACGAGCCGATGAACCCTGTCCCGACCGCGGTGACGACACTCGGGGAGAGACGTCCGGACCGAAACAGAAAGTGTGTCAGCCAACCGAGCGCGAAACTTCCTGATAAATTGATGAGCAGCGTCCCGTGCGGAAACAGACCGATCCAAAACGTCTCGATGCCTGTCCCGATTCCATAACGTGCCAAGGCACCGAGCGCTCCCGCCAAGCCGACGTATACATAGAGCATGGCCCCGTCTCCTTTCAAAAAAACACCTGCCGCGAGCACGTCGCGAGACAGGTGTTTAAGTCTGTATTCATTATAACAAGCGATGCGCAATCACGAAATAGCGGCTGGTGCGAACACGGCTGAAATCGCCTCGAACGCCTCATCGAGCTCTTCTTTCGTGATGACCAGTGGTGGCGCCAAACGAATCACCGTCTCATGCGTCTCTTTGCAGAGCAGACCGCGCTCTTTGAGCGCTTCACAATAAGGACGTGCCGCTTCTGTCAATTCGATTCCGATGAACAGACCGCGTCCACGTACATCTTTGATGAGCGGATTGTCGATCGATTTCAATCGGTCCATGAAGTACGTCCCGAGTTCAAGTGAACGTTGTGGCAGTTGTTCTTCCTCTAACACTTCAAGCGACGCGATCGACACGGCTGCCGCGAGCGGGTTCCCGCCGAACGTCGACCCGTGCGACCCTGGATTGAATACGTTCAAGACGCTCTCATTGGCTGCGACACATGATACCGGGAATACGCCGCCCCCGAGCGCTTTTCCGAGAATATACATATCCGGTTCCACATCTTCCCATTCGATGGCGAACCATTTGCCTGAGCGACCGAGCCCCGATTGAATCTCATCGGCCACGAACAAGACATTATGCTGCTGGCAGAGCTCACTGGCACGTTTCAAGTAACCAGCCGGTGGGATGATGATCCCGGCTTCGCCTTGAATCGGTTCGACAATGAACGCCGCCGTATTTTCAGTGATAGCCGCCTCGAAAGCATCGATGTCACCGTACGGCACGACTTTAAACCCTGGCAATAGCGGCCCGAATCCGCGTTGATATTCCGCTTCTGTCGACATCGACACCGCCGCCATCGTCCGGCCGTGGAAGTTGCCCGAGCAGACGATGATTTCCGCTTGGCCTGGGATTTGTTTCACTTCATACGCCCAGCGACGTGATGCTTTGACAGCCGTTTCGACTGCTTCCGCACCCGTGTTCATCGGCAACACCATCTCTTTGTTTGTAAGCGCTGCCACTTTTTTGTAGAAACGACCGAGTTGATCATTGTAAAACGCACGTGACGTCAGCGTGATTTTATCCGCCTGATCTTTTAGCGCTTGGATGATTTTCGGATGACAATGACCTTGGTTGACGGCCGAATAGGCACTCAACATATCCATGTAGCGGTTCCCCTCTGGATCCGTCACCCAGATCCCTTTCGCTTCCGAGATGACGATTGGAAGTGGATGATAGTTGTGCGCCCCGAACTTCTCTGTCAATTCAATCACTTCTTGTGTCTTTGACATTTGATTTCCCCCTTATCAAAAAACTCTCTTACTTCTTCAGTATATGATGACCGTCTTTCTTTTGACAACGACCAACTTGCCCATTCCTCGGGTTGGGAAAATAAGGTACACTGAACGTAGAGTACGATTCATTTGATGTAGATTGGAGGAAATGCTGTGGCTTCATTGCGCGATTTGCCGATTGACGAGTTCATCGATGCTTTATCTGTCCCATGCTGTTACATCAACCTCGACGGCAACGTCCTTCTTTGGAACGAGCATGCGGAAACGCTCTTCGGATGGGAACGGGACGAGGTCCTTCACCACCCACTCCCGGTCGTCCAGCACTTAGAGCATACACTCGAGACGTGGTCGCCACTGCTCCTTCAATATCCGTTCTCGACGACGGCGATGACGCCGTTCAAACATAAAAACGGTTCGGTCGTCTATGCGACCGCCTATTTACAATCTTTTTCCATCAACGATTTCACCGGCTATTTTTTAGCCTTTTTACCGAAAGGATTTAGTCCGCTCATCAGCACGGAACAGTTCAACTTACTCCATCATTTTCAGGCGATGATTGAGCAGTCGACTTATTATCTGGCTGCGAACGCGTATGGGGAAATCACCGAGGTCAACCCGTTGTTATGCGGATTGATCGGGGCCCCCGACCACCAATTTATCGGTCGTAATTGGTTCGAGCTCATCCATCCGTCATTCGAGAATGACCCGATCGCCGAGGACGTGCTTCAAGCGCTTACGACCGACCGTATTTGGAACGGCGAGATGCCCATCCGCTCGGAACGTCATACGGCGAACACGTGCTGGCTCAATTTGACGGTCGTCCCAATCTTGAGCGAAGAAGGCGAAGTCGTGCAATATACCGCCTTCGGATTTGACGTTTCGGATAAAAAACGGCTCGAGCAAGAGGTCAACTACCTCGCCTATCATAACGATTTGACCGGTCTATTAAATAAAAAAGGGTGGCTTCGCCAATATGCCCACGTCTTGAAAACTGTCGATCAAGGGGACGGTTTGGTCCATGTCGCCTTGTTCGACATCGATCGCTTCAAAATCATCAATGAATCGTTCGGTTCACGCGTCGGCAACGAATTGCTCCTTCAAATCAAGGACCGCGCCGCACAGTTCATGCCGGAGACGAGCGTCATGTTCCATCCGTCGGGCGGTTTGTTCGGATTGATTTTCTTTGAGGAATCGAAAGAAGAAGTGTTCCAGTTGCTACGTCAATTACAACATGAACTGCAGCGTCCGTTCCGGATTTATCATCACTCCATCATGGTGTCGATTTCCATCGGGTGCGTTTTCTATCCGTCCGCCACGTCTTCACTAGAAGAACTGTACACACGCGCCGAGAGCGCCTTGTTCAAAGGCAAGCGAATCGGTGTCGGGACAATCCAGTTCGTCACGAAAGATATGGACGATGCGTTCTCACGTCAAATCCATATCGAGAAGGCGCTTTATCAAGCGCTTGAAGAAAAACATTTTTATTTGGAATATCAACCAAAGTATGAGTTGCAGACCGACACGCTCATCGGCTTCGAGGCGCTCCTCCGTTGGCACCATGAAGAGCTCGGTCAAATCCCGCCGTCAGAGTTCATCCCGCTCGCCGAAGAGATGGCGCTCATCGTCCCAATCAACAACTGGGTCATTCTCGAGGCCGCCAAACAGTTGAAAGCCTGGCAACAACTCGTCGATCACCCGTTGTCGATGGCCGTCAACATTTCGCCGAACCAATTCCGGAGCGACAGCTTCATCAATACGCTTCGCAACATCAAGCAACAGCTCAATTTGAATCCGTCCGATATCATCCTCGAGATTACCGAAAGTCTCGTCATGCAACAGACGGACGAAATCATCGCCCGGATGGATCAAATCAAACGTCTTGATTATCGCTTATCCATCGACGACTTCGGGACCGGCTTCTCGTCACTGCAATACTTGAAGTCGTTCCCGGTCGACGAGCTAAAAATCGATAAAGTCTTCCTCGATGATTGGTTGGCGTCGAAGTCACACTTGCTCGATGTCATCGTCCACCTCGGCAAGAGCCTGAACCTGCACGTCGTGGCCGAGGGCGTCGAGGACCAGGAGATGCTCGATCACTTGAAACAAACCGCTTGCGATTCGTTCCAAGGGTTTTTGTACGCCAAGCCGCTGCCTCCGATTGAAGTCGTCCGCTTGTTATCCGAAAAGAACCACTAAAAAAGTCATCGCGCGTCTCACGACGTACGATGACTTTTTATTATAGGCTGATTGTCGCCGTCCATAGTCCATAGACACCGTACGTGGCCGCCAACAGGATGACAACCGCAATCATATATTGCAACCGGCTGAGGTACGGCCGGCCCTGTTCGCGCTCGGCCAACATGAAAACGAACACGCCCGGCGCGTACAAAATCATGGCGATAAGCATATACTCGACGCCTGACGCATAGAGGAGCCAGGCCGCATATACCGTCGCAATCCCCGACATGACGAGCATCGGGCGTGTTCCGGTCCGCCGTGCCTCTTTCCAACCGAACAAGGCCGAGAACAAGTATGGGACGAGCGCCGCGATGCCGGCGATACTCGAGAGCACCAAGTACGTCTGTTCCGAAAAGAGAGCGATGATCGTGACGAGTTGTGTGAACGCCTGTGTGATGAACAAGGCGCTCACCGGCGTCTCATTTCGATTGAGTCGATTGAACAGTTTCGGGAACACGCCGTCGCGACTTGCCACATAAGAAATCTCCGTCGCGAGAATCGTCCACCCGAGCAGGGCACCCGAGAGCGAGACGAGGAGTCCGATGTTGATGATGGTCGCACCGACTGGTCCGACGACGGCCTCGAGCACGTACGCCATCGACGGTTCCGAAAGTGCCGCGAGTTGTTCCTGGGTCATCACCCCAAACGATAAAATCGAGATCATCATATAAATGACAAGCGTTCCGACGAGTCCGATCACCGTCGCCCGACCGACGTCCCGTTTATGACGAGCCCGTGATGACAAGACGACTGCTCCTTCAATCCCGACGAACGCCCAAAGCGTCACGAGCATCGTCGACTTCACTTGCGGGAACACCTGTGACCAGCTAAATCCCGATTGTCCCCAGAAGTCGATTTGGAACGTGTCGATCCGGAAAGCGAACAAGATAAGGATGATAAATAAAAAGATTGGGACGAGCTTCGCGATCGTCGTGACGATATTGAGGAGTGCCGCTTCTCTCATCCCTCGCGAGATGATCCAGAACAGCCCCCAAATCACGATCACGCTCATAATCAATCGAAACGCCCGATGCTCTGCCGAAAAGATCGGGAAGAAATAACTGAGCGTGCTAAAGATCAACGTGATGTTCGCCACCGTCCCGATCCACGCGGACATCCAATAACCCCACCCGCTGTTGAAACCGACGAACTTGCCGAACCCTTCCTTTGCATAGGCATAAATCCCGCCTTCAAGCTCAGGACGCGTATTCGCTAGAAATTGAAACACGAACGCGAGCATGACCATCCCGATGCCGGTAATCGTCCAACCGATTAACACCGATCCGACCCCGGCACCTTGCGCCATCGCGCCAGGCAAGTTAAATGCCCCTCCGCCAATCATCGTTCCGATGACCATGGCAGCGAGTCCAAAAAAGCCGATTCCGGCTGACTGTGACTTCATTCAAAAACCCTCCAAAGCAAGTTGACGTCTGACGAATAACTATTCATCAATAATGTATAATCATTCGACGATTTCCTTATTCTACTGAAACCAAAGGCGTTTAGATAGGTGTTTCACTAATGTTTATATTTTCGAATAATTAAAAAAATTTTATTGCCTATTCATCTTGTTTGTAGTTTAATTGCAATATATTCGAAACAATCAGAATTTTCGGGAGGTAACACAATGCGCAACAAAAAATGGTTAGCTTTATCGGGTGTCGCCTTGCTTGCGACAGCAGCATGTGGCGGCGGAGAAGAATCATCGTCGAGCTCGTCGGACGGATCATCATCGGGTGATGCGAAGAAGGAAATCACGCTCGTCTCGGCGACAGATTTACCACAGCTCGATCCGACGCTCACAACGGACTCGACATCGGTCATCGTGACGAACAACGTCTTCGAGGGACTGTATCGTCTGGATGAAAATAACCAACCGGTACCGGGAATTGCTGAAGACGTAGAAATTTCAGAAGATGGACTTACATACACCTTCAAATTGCGTGACGCGAATTGGTCAGACGGTTCACCGGTCACAGCTGAAGATTTCGTCTACTCATGGAAACGTGCCCTCAATCCTGAGACAGGTGCCGAGTACGCGTATATCCTTCAAGATTTGAAAAACGCCAATAAGATTCTCGCAGGCGAAGAAGAACTCGATACGCTTGGCGCGAAAGCGGTCGACGAGAAGACGCTCGAAGTTCAATTGGAAGCACCAGCCCCTTACTTCCTCGGGTTGACAGGGTTCCCGACGTACATGCCACAAAAGCAAGAATTCGTCGAAGAGCAAGGCGAGTCGTTCGCGAGCGCGGTCGATAAGACGCTCTACAACGGGCCTTACGTCTTAGACAGCTGGCAAGACAACGAAGGTTGGGTGTACAAAAAGAACCCGGACTATTGGGATGCTGAAAACGTCAAGATGGAGACGATCAACGTCAAAGTCGTCAAAGAAGTCGCGACGGGTGTCAACTTGTTCGAATCGGGCGAAGTCGACTACACGCTCTTGTCGTCTGAATTCGTACCACAATTCCAAGACAGCGAAGAGTTCAAGACTCGTGCCGACGCACGCATCAACTTCCTTCGCTTCAACCAGAAAAACGAAGCACTCCAAAACGTCAACATTCGTGAGGCGCTCGCGAAAGGCTTCGATAAGCAAGGTGTCACAGACGTCATCTTGACAGACGGCTCACAGCCGGCCAACTATATCGTCGCGAAAGACTTCACGTTCACAGAAGACGGAGCCGACTTCCGCGAGAAGTATCCAGACCTTCAAAGCTACAACGTCGACGAAGCGAAAGCGGCATGGGATAAAGGTCTTGCCGAGCTTGGCGTCGAAACGATCGAACTTGAATTCCTCTCACGTGATGAAGAAGCGTTCAAGAAAGTCAACGAGTACATCAAAGGTGAGCTCGAGAAGAACCTCCCTGGCCTCACGCTCAACATCAAGCAACAGCCGTTCAAAAACTTCCTTGACCTTGAAGGTAAAGGTGAGTACGACGTCTCAGCTGCTGGCTGGGGCCCTGACTACCAGGATCCAATGACGTACCTCGACATGTGGGTAACGGACGGTCCGTTCAACCGGATGGCCTACTCGAACGACGAGTACGATAAATTGATCCAAAGCGCGAAACAAGAAGCTGATCAAATGAAACGTTGGGAAACGATGCAAGAAGCAGAACGCATCTTGCTCGAAGATGACTTCGCGATCGCACCGATCTATCAAAAAGGTGAAGCGTACCTCGAACGCTCAAACATTCAAAACATGCACCGCCATCCGTTCGGAGCTGACGCTAGCTTCAAGTGGTTGGACGTCAACTAATCAGCAAGCCCTGTCACTCCTGTGGCAGGGCTTGTTTGTGCATCGACACCTATGCCAATACAAAAAAGAGGCGTGCCACGAGCGGTGGCACGCCTTTAATCTAGATGAATTACGCTTCGCGTTCAGCGCGCATATCAGCTGGCACGCGTCCGCGTTTAGAAATGATTTGCGCGATGACAAGGACCACGACAAACGTCGCGAATGCCGCGAAGAAGCCGATCCACATCGAGCCTGTGATCCCGAGGACCAAATACCCGACCGCTGACACACCAGCCGCAATCAACGCGTATGGAAGTTGTGTCAACACGTGGTCGATATGGTGCGATCCGGCACCCGTCGAACTGAGGATCGTCGTATCCGAAATCGGTGAGCAGTGGTCACCGAACACCGCACCAGCGAGCACCGCCGCGAGTGTCGGGAGCAACAGTTCCGGATCGACGGCCATAATCAAGTCTGCCCCGATTGGAAGCATGAGACCGAACGTCCCCCAGCTCGTCCCTGTCGAGAACGCCATCAGACCAGCGATCGCGAACAAGATGAGCGGCAAGTAAGACGCTGCAATCGAATCTGTGACAAAACTTGCCAAGTAGTCACCTGTCTTCATGTCACCGATGACGGCGATAATCGTCCAAGCAAACAACA
This sequence comes from Exiguobacterium sp. s141, assembly GCF_018618085.1. Taxonomy (NCBI): domain Bacteria; kingdom Bacillati; phylum Bacillota; class Bacilli; order Caryophanales; genus Exiguobacterium; species Exiguobacterium sp. s141. Next base: position 149,893 of record NZ_JACSLJ010000004.1, read on the forward strand.
AGATGAGCACGGCTGGCCACATGGCACGGATACCGGCCCACGTCGCATGACCGTAGTCTTTAGCTGGAATTTTACGACCAATCAAGAGCAAGAGCGCAACGAGCAAGCTGATGACGGCACCGGTCACGAGTGACCGTGTCACATCTGTCGACTCGAACGCACCGAGAAGCGAGAAGCTTTGACCATCGGCAGCAAGCGCTTGTCCGCCTGTGTACAACATGGCTGAAACAGTGGCAATGATCAACACGATGATTGGGACAATCAAGTCGCGGACTTTCCCGCCATCGTGTTCTTTAATATCTTCACTCATCCCCATCGGTGCGCCTTTCGATGAATCGTAGAGCTCTCCTTGAAGGGCACGTAGCTCATGTGTACGCATCGGTCCGATCGCGAGTCCCGTGTAAGCGACATACGCCGTCAACATAAGTGCGAAGATGGCATAGAAGTTCATCGGGATGATTTGGATGAACGCTGAGAACGATGAGTAGCTATCAATCGAATACTTCGCCAGGATACCTGCGATGATGGCGATGATATAAGCTCCCCAACTCGAGAGCGGGCTGATGACGCAGACCGGTGCGGCAGTCGAGTCAATCATGTAGGCGAGTTTTGCACGTGATACTTTTTTACGGTCTGTGAGCGGTCGGCTGATATTCCCGACGGCAAGACTGTTGAAATAGTCATCGATGAAAATCAAAATCCCAAGACCGAACGAGACGAGGCGAGCGCCACGAGCCGTTTTGACGTTTGAAGCGGCCCATTCTCCGAACGCACGGGCTCCGCCCGACGTTTGAATGATGGATGACAAGATGCCAAGCAAGAGCAAGAACGCGATCAACAGCACGTTCCATTCATTGATGGCCCCATCCGCCCAAAATAGCGCGATGATGTTTGACCATAAATACTGAATCGATTCGAGCGGGTTGAAATTGTGAAGCAGTAGCACCCCTGCGATAATCCCGACACCGAGTGACGGAATGACTTTCCGTGTTGTGATGGCCATAATAATGGCGAGTAAAGCTGGTACGAGTGATAGTACCGAAGTTGAATAATCTACCATGCTGATTTCCTCCTCTTCTGTTTGAGATGAGGCCCCCCTATGCTTAAAAAAACGCAAAGCGAGGGCATCGGCAACAAAGCCGACACCCTCGCTGGATGTTCCGTCTTTCTTAGCCGACTTGGAGCGCTCCATACATAAATATGTATGGCAGTCTGACGGGTATTTCCCGTCAGCCCAGCACAAAGTCAGAGACATGACTTTACACTTCGGCGATCTTGCCTTTCTGTAGTCTTCACCGTTGTCATCCTCGGACTACTTACTCATCAGCATCGCACCTCTACCTCATCGATAGCACGAATATTCATTTAAAGTTACGTCTAAATTATCATAGGTCATAGTGACTAATCAATAGTTTTTTTCATCTCGGATGATTTGTTTTAACACAGCGAGTGCGGCTTGATCGTCAGACTCGACCGCTTTAAAGAAATCACTAAAGAAATGATACAAGACGAATCGTTCGGCGTGTGACGATGTATGGTCTTTAATCGTCAGTAAGACGAGTTGACGCAACCGCCGTTTCGTCCGCGTCTCGTCAGGCAATTCTTCACATCGATCCTGGAAGGCACGATACACAGAATTGATCAAATCCTCATGTTCATCATACGACCTGTTGTAAGCAACTTGTTCCATCTGTTATATCCCCCCTTTCCATTTGTACCGATGAAACTTGTCGTAACTATACCAACTTAACCAAGAGCGTTCAATCGTTTCGGGTCGTTCTTAACAAAAATCATACGTTAGACTGACTTACGACTCGATGAATGAGAACGTCGTCACATCGAATAGTCCCATATCGGTCAACTTCAAATCCGGGATGACCGGGAGCGCAAGGAATGACATCGTCAAATAGGGATTGAAATGACGATGGGCGCCGACGACGTCGAGCGCATCGTTCAACTGTTCGAGCACGTCCGCCACTTCCGCATACGGACGTTTCGTCATGAGTCCTCCAATTTCGAGCGGCAAGACCGCCAGCACCTTCCCTTCTGACACCGCGACGACACCACCGCCCATTTTTTCAAGTGTTTCGGCAGCGAGCAACATGTCGTCCGGGCTCACCCCGGCGATGACGAGGTTGTGGCTATCATGGGCGACCGTCGCCGCGAGCGCACCCCGCTTCAAGCCGAACCCTGTCACCGGTGCCAGGGCCATGTGACCCGTCCCGTGATGGCGTTCGATGACGGCGAGCGTGGCAATGTCTTGGGCGAGGTCGGCTCCGGACGCGTCAGGTGTGAAGACAAGACGCTGTCGCTTCGTCAAGAGACTGTTCGGCAATACTTGAATCACATCGACCGCTTCTTCTTTCACGGCTAGACGGAACGAGTCCGCCGTCAAATCGGGTAGTTTGAGCTCACCTTTCATCGGTTTCGGCACTTCAATCCCGTGGGCTTCGAACGTCGCCTTGCCTTCTTTGGCGACGACTTCCCCGTTCACGTAGACGGTTTCGATTTTTACCGATTGGACGTCTGACAAGATCACAAAGTTTGCTCGTTTGCCCGGAGCGACGGCACCCACATCTTTGAGTCCGTATGCCTCGGCCGCGTGCAGACTAGCGATGGCATAGGCCGTTTCTGGTTTGACACCTTGTTTGATCGCCATGCGAATGTTGTAGTCGATCCCGCCTTCGGCGACGAGATCGTCCAAATGCTTATCGTCCGTACAGAATAAGAACCGGTGGGCGTTGCTCTCCGTGATGGCCCGGCTGACTTTTTCCACGTTCCGGGCAACCGACCCTTCACGAATTTGAACGTAAAAGCCGCGCCGCACCCGTTCGAGCGCCTCCTCAGCCGTCGTACATTCATGATCGGTCATGATGCCGGCCGTGCGATACACGTTCAACTGATCCGGGCCAAGACCTGAGGCATGACCGTCGACGACTTTCCCGACGTGTTCGGTTTGTGCGATCTTTTGAAGCATATCCGCACTCCCCGACTCGACGGACGGATAGTCCATCACCTCGCCGAGACCGTGGACGCCCGGGTCCCCTAAAAACGGGGCCAAGTCCTCGGCGTATAGCTTCGCCCCGGCGTGCTCGAACGGCGTCGCCGGCACACAGCTCGGGAGCATCATCCGCACGTCGAGCGGCAACCCTTTAGCGTCGGCGAGCATATACTCGATGCCGAGTGCCCCGTTCACGTTCGCAATCTCGTGCGGATCGGCGATGACCGTCGTCACCCCGAGCGGAAGCACCGCTTTGGCGAACTCGTGAGGAGGTACCATCGACGACTCGATGTGGACATGCGCATCGATGAATGACGGTGCGAGCGTCCAAGACGGGTCATGGTATTCGGTCTCCCCTTCGTAGCCGTCCCCAATGGCCACAATATAGCCGGCGTCGACGACGACGTCGGTGCGAATCGTCTCACGGCTGTAGACGTCGATGACCGCCACATCTTTAAAGACGACCGCTGCTTTCTTTTTTTTCGCCGCGACGTCGATCAAATGTTGTTTCTCCATCTGTGTGTCTCCTTTTTTCTACGTATTTTTATTATCTTAACAAGAATAATCTTTCCGGTGCAATTTCTTTTTCAACTTATGCGACAATGAAAGCATATCCGTTTGAAAGGGGTTACACATATGCAATACAAATTAGGAGAATTGATTCCACATGTTGATAAGACGGTGTTCATCGCACCAGGGGCGCACGTCATCGGCGATGTCACTATTGGCGCCCATTCCGGCGTCTGGTTCAACACGGTCATTCGAGGCGATGAGGGACCGATTCGCATCGGTTCTTACGTGAATATCCAAGACGGATCGATGGTCCACCAATATGAAGGTTCCCCGACAGTCATTCATGACCGCGTCTCCATCGGACATATGGCGATGATTCACGGCTGTGAGATTGAAGAAGGTTGTCTCATCGGGATGCATGCCACCGTTCTCGACGGGGCAAAAATCGGGAAGGGCTCGTTCATCGCCGCTGGTGCTCTCGTCACACCGAACATGCAAATCCCGGAGGGCGTCATGGTCATGGGCGTGCCCGCCAAAGTCGTCCGTCCGCTCAATGACGAGGATCGCTTCATCATGGAACGGACCGTCAACAAATACGCGAAACGGGCTGAGCAGTACTTGACGACATGCGAGCCACTCACATCGACACAAAGATTGTGAAAGCGTTTACAATATTCATAAATTGTTAACGATTATCCCGATTTTTCTTCATGTTTCCTTTGTATACTGAGGATGTAGTCAAGCCGACGTGTCGAAAGGGGCCAATTGTAATGTATCCAAACCATGCCGAACTCATGTTAGACTTGTACGCCTCGTCCGTTAACCCAAGCTATTGCCTGCATATCGAGGATTCGTTCGACGATACGCTGCAAGGAACACATCGAGAGGTTTGGGAACGATTGCAATCGGATAATACTAAAGAGGAAGAAACTAAAGTTGAGGGAACGTGAACAAAATGATTCCAACGAATGTCATTCAAGACTGGCTCGCAGCCAAGTTAAAAAAATAAACTGAGCGCTCACATGAACGGCTCAGTCGCATTGACCTATAAATACTGGTCCGATCGTAGTCACCTACGCTCGGACCTTTTCGTTCACTCAAAAATCGTCAAGTAAGCGTCAATCGATTGACGTTGCTTCGTAGGCGGTACATCTTCGTAACGACCGAGCTGGAGCAGTCCGACAAACGTCTCACCCTCAGCCCCAATCATCTCTTGAAGCCTGGCATCCTCAAAAATACCGCCCGTCCGCCAGACGAGGCCGATCTGTTGCTCACTACACAATAAATGAAAGTTTTGAATCATCGTCGCCGTCGCGAGCAGCGCATCTTTCTTCCCTTTGTCCGTCTCGAAATGCTTCGTCGTCACGTAGACGCAAGCTGCGGCGTTCCGGATGCGTCCCGCGATTTTCTCGCGCTTCGCCTCTGGTCCATCTTGAAACGCCGGTTCGAGCGCCTGAAGCAAGACGTCTTTTCCATCCCCGTTGAACAAATAAAGATTCCACGGTTCGACTTTGTTATGAAACGGTGCCTGATGCGCCGATGCCAACAACTCATAGAGTACTTTCGTCGCAATCGGTTCTTCAGTGAACATCCGAATCGTCCGCCGCGACTCAATCAACTGTTGTCCTGCTGTCTTTTCCATTGAAGTCACTTCCCCCTCTGTTATCTATTCCATCATAATTGAAAACATTTCTCATTTGAAGGAGAATGACTTCGACAAAAAGAACGCATCCCTGAGTTAGGAATGCGTTCGTTCTATCATGTCGATTGCCCGACGACCTCACAGGCGACCAAGTCTTCAAGTGTCTGTCTGCGGACGACGAGACGATGTGTCCCGTCTTTCACGAAGACGACGGCCGGGCGGAGCATCTGGTTATAGTTGCTCGCCATCGAGAAATTGTACGCTCCCGTCGCTTTGACGAGGAGGAGATCGCCAGCTTCGACCGGCGGGATGAGCGAACGGTTCGAGATGATGTCTCCCGACTCGCAACACGCCCCGACGATTTTTGCTTCAATCGTCTTCGGCTCATCCATCCGTGTCGCCGCAATCACATCATACTCGGCATCATAGAGGGCGGGACGAATGTTATCCGTCATGCCTCCGTCGACCGAGACGTACGTGCGGACACCGCTCACTTCTTTCACCGTCCCGACTTCATAGAGCGTCGCGCCGGCGTTGGCGACGAGCCAACGGCCTGGTTCGATCCCAATTTTCGGGAGCGGAAAGCCGAAGCGTTCTACTTCCGCGACGAGCGTGTCCATCACTTGTGTCATCGTGTCGGCGAAGTCGAGCGGGTCGTCCGACTCGAGATAGGCGACACCGAAGCCACCACCGATATTCAAGACGTCGGCCGTGTATCCTGTCTCTTGACGGATCGTCTCGATGAAGTTGACCATCGTCTTGACGGTATTGATGAACAACGTCGGTTCTTGAATCTGCGAGCCGACGTGACAGTGGATGCCTTGCAAATGCAGACGTTCCGCCTGCAGCGTCGCCTTGATCGCTTCGAGATACGTGTCGTCGTGGGTCGGGAAGCCGAACTTCGTGTCGACCCCACCCGTCTGAATCGCCTCATGGGCGCCTCCGACGACTTGTGGGACGATGCGGAGCAGGACGTCGACGTCGACATCGTGTTCGACCGCGAGGCCCGACAACAGTCCGATTTCGCGCATATTGTCAATCGTGAAATGGGTGATGCCGTTCTCGAGTGCGAACGTGATGTCCTGCACCGTCTTGTTCGACCCGTGGACGTGAATCCGGTCAGCCGGGACACCTGCGTGGAGCGCGACGAACATCTCACCGCGTGAGACGACGTCGATGCTTAAGCCCGCTGCCATCACTTTGTCGTACACGGCCGCGATCGACATCGCTTTTGATGCGTAGAGCGCATATGTGTTCGGATACTTGTCGAGGAACGCGTTACGGACGAGGCCGAGGCGACGCTCGAGTTCAGGCTCGCTCATGATATAGAGCGGTGTCCCGTACGTCGCTTGAAGTTCACGGACGGACACGCCTTCGATCATACAAACTGATTGGTTGGTGGTGTACATACATTGCCTCCTTCAAAGCGATGCGGGACACGCCATGAGCGTGCGCATAATTGTTCTGAGTTATTGGCGTGCCCGGTGCGGGTCACGTCATCGATTTTCGTGAGATGGCCGTACAGCTCCACACGGTCTCCGACTTGAATCGTGTCATCGACGCGCAAGAAACTGTGGCTCATGAAGATGTTGCTGATGAACGGATAGGCCCGTCCTTCGATGTGGGCCGGTAAGAAGCGCCGGGCTCGCATGAGTCCGTCGCCATAACCGACCGAGAGCACAGCGATGCGTTCATTCGTCTCGGCCGTGTAGCCCGTACCGTAACCGACGTGGGCACCGGCCTCGATGTCATGGACGGCGACGACTTCTGTTTCCCAGTGAAACGCCGGGATGAGCCAATCGACCGGTTCGACCGAAGAGTAGCCATAAAGGAAGATTCCCACGCGCACATGGGTACAATGCCCGAGGCGCGGATCCGCTTGTAGTGTCGCGGCGCTATTGGCCGCATGCACGATGTCGAACGAATGCCGTTCGATGAGACGATTCGACCAGTCGGCGAACCGTTCCACGTGCACACTGTGTTCGATTTCTGCGTTGTCGGCGTCAGCGAGCGGGAAATGAGTACATAACCCGACGAGGTCGAGCCCCTCGTCTTGGCAAAACGCGACGATGGCTAGCGCTTCTTTGAACGTCTTGGCACCGAATCGGTTCATCCCGACGTCAAGCTTTAAATGAAGGCGGACACCGTCCAACTGATCCCGTTGCGAGACGAGCCAGTCATAGGAACCGATGGCGACGTCAAGATGGTCACGATGGACGGTTGCCCAGTCGTAGACCGGGTTCATGACGAGAACGCGCGCTTCCGGAGCTGATGCCCTGACCTCGCTCGCCTCGTCCAGCGTCGTCACCATGAAGTGACGCACCCCTTCTTCATACAGTGTCGTCACAACTGGCTCCATCCCTAAGTTATAGGCGTTGTTTTTCACGACGGCGAACACCGGTCGGCCAAGCGCTTCAATCCGACGTTTGTTTTCGCGAATCGCATTCAAGTCAATTGTGACTCCCATACAAAAAACTCCTTTATTCTTTGACTCCAGCTTTGACGAACGTGATCCAATCGCGGTGTGTCGGAATTTGACCCGTCACAGCCTCACGGTAACGCGCGAGCATGTTCGTCGCGACCGTCTGGACGCCGCCGCCGATTGAGATGTTGTCGATTTCGATGACGCTCGTCACTTCAGCCGCCGTCCCCGTTAAGAAGATTTCATCTGCGACATATAGTTCGTCACGTCCGATGTGGCGTTCAATGACCTCGAACCCTTCCTCACGGGCGAGTTCGATCACCGTTTGACGCGTGATGCCGTCGAGCACCGAGCAATCGAGTGACGGTGTGAAGATTTTGTTTCCTTTGACGAGGAAGATGTTGGCGACGCTCGCCTCGCTGACGTTTCCGTTCATGTCGAGGGCGATCGCTTCATCATATCCATCGCGCACCGCTTCTCCTTTAAGGAGTTGCGAGTTCATATAGTTCGCCGCCGCTTTCGCTTGCATCGGCATCATCGTCGAAGAGACACGACGATACGAGGCGACTTTCGCGCGGATCCCGACCGTCTTGCTGAAATATTCGCCGAGCGGCCAGCACGAGATCGCGACGTGTACTTTCGTTTCCTGCGTCGGCATGAGTGCCTGCCAAGGTGTGCCGAGGAAAACGAATGGGCGGATGTAACAAGCCTCGAAGCCGTTGCGTTCAATCAATTCGATTGTCGCTTGTTCGAGCTCATCGACCGTGTACGGCAAGTCGACGTGATAGTATGCACACGAACGAACGAGTCGCTCCAAGTGTTCACGGAGTCGGAAGATGGCCGGGCCTTCCTCTGTATGGTATGCCCGAATCCCTTCGAAGAACCCGCTACCGTAGTGAATCGCGTGTGTCATGATACTCGTGTTCGCGTCACTCGGCTCGATCCAAGCCCCGTTTTGCCACATCCATTGTCCATACTGTTCCATTGTTCAACTCTCCCATTCATTGTTTATATTTTCTGTCTATTATACGTTACAGGGAGCGTAAGTCATCAACGAGTTGTGTTTTTTCTGCGGTTTTTTCATCTTTTTGCTTAATGACACGGGCTGGTGTTCCGGCGACGACGCTTCCTGCTGGGACGTCTTGCGTGACGACACTCCCTGCTGCGACGACTGCGTTTTCACCGACACGGACGCCTTCCAAGATGACGGCGTTCGCACCGACCATGACGCCGTCTTCGATGATGACCGGGTCTTTTGAAGGTGGCTCAAGGACACCGGCGACAACCGCGCCGGCTCCAAGATGGACGTTCTTCCCGAGCGTTCCACGGGCACCGATGACCGCGTTCATGTCGACCATCGATCCGTCACCGATGACGGCACCGATATTGATGACGGCACCCATCATGACGACGACGTTATTGCCGATTTGAACGTGGTCCCGGATGAACGAACCTGGTTCGATGCGCGCGTTCAATTTCGTCGTGTCGAGCATCGGCACGGCGCTGTTCCGGCGGTCGTATTCGAGATGCGTATCTGTGATGACCGCTGCGTTCGCTTCAACGAAAGCGGCTGCGCGTTCGGCCGTCGTGAGGAATAATTTCGATTCGTCGGTCCCGAATGCTTTCGCCCCTTCGATGTCTAGACCGGCCAACTGACCGTTGACGTATAGTTTGACAGGCGTTTCTTTCTTGGCATCTTTAATGTATTGCGCGATTTCATAAGCGTTTGTGAGTAACATGAGTGGCCTCCTCGTATAGGTTCGTTAAATTATATAGTCCGGCCGGGCGGTCAAGAATCGTTGCCGCCGCGGCGAGTGCCCCGTTCGCGAAGACGCGTTTGGACAGGGCCGTATGTTTCAATTCAAGCATTTCGTCGTCTCCGGCAAAGAGGACGGTATGTTCACCGAAAATCGTCCCCCCGCGTACCGAGTGCATGCCGAGTTCATCGGCTGCACGCGCTTCGCGACGCGGTGTCCGGTCATATACCGGTGTCACATCGCGTTTGGCTTCGATGGCACGGGCGAGTAATTCCGCCGTGCCGCTCGGTGCGTCGACTTTCTTGCGGTGGTGCGCCTCAATCACTTCGATGTCATAACCGAGCGTGAGCGGGACGAGTTGGTCGAGCAACTGTTTCAGGAGCGCGATCCCATAAGACGTATTATAAGACTGGAAAATCGGGATCTCCTGAGACGCCGCTTCAATTTTGGCAAGTTCCGCTTCCGAGAAACCCGTCGTCGCGATGACGAGCGGGATTTGCTTGGCTTTCCCGAAAGCGAGCACATCATCTAACAGTGCCGGGTTCGAGAAGTCGATGACGACATCGACGTCGGCCTCGACGTCTTGCAACGAGACGGGATGCTCCCCTCCGGCCGGTGAGACGATGGCCGCAACGTTCAAGTTTTGTGTCCGAGCGACTTCTTCGACGATCTGTCCCATCGCTCCGTAGCCATGAATGAGTAAGTTCACTGTCTCACCTCATTGAACTGCTCCATTGCCGACAACAAGCGGGCCTCGGCCGTCGCGCTCATCGGGACGAGCGGGAGACGTGGTGCACCGAACTCGAAGCCGCGTGCATTTAATGCCGCTTTGACTGGAATCGGGTTCACTTCCGCGAACAATTCGTCGATGACCGGGAGCAGTCGGAGCTGCCATGTGCGGGCCGTCTCTAAATCTCCGGCGAGGAGCGCTTCGGCTAAAGCGACCGTCGCGCCTGGATAGACGTTCGAGAGGACCGATACGACACCTTGCGCGCCCCAAGCCATATAAGGAAGGATTTGATCATCGTTCCCGCAATAGACTGGGAAGCCTTCCGGCACGTGCGCCACCATTTGAGCCATCACCGAAATATCCCCGCTCGCTTCCTTGAGCGCAGCGATGCGTGGGTGATCGGCGAGTTCCCCAACCGTTGCCGGATCAAGGGCGACGCCCGTCCGCGATGGTACGTTGTAGAGCATGAGTGGAATCGGTGACGCGTCGGCGATCGCTGTGAAGTGGGCGATCAGACCCGCTTGCGTCGACTTGTTGTAATACGGCGTGACGACCATCGCCATCTCGGCTCCGAGCTCGGCGGCCCGTTTCGTCTTTTGAATGCTGAGCGCCGTGTTGTTCGACCCGGTACCGGCAATGATGACGGCACGGCCGGCAGCGACTTCAATCGCTTTGACGAGAAGCGTCTCGAACTCGTCGTCCGTGATGGTCATGCCTTCACCAGTCGTTCCGCCGATGACGAGGCCGCTGACACCTTCTTTGATTTGGTCTTCAATCAACGCTTCCCACGCTGTGAGATGTAACTGACCGTCTGCTTGAAACGGTGTGGCGAGTGCGGTTGCGACTCCTGTGAACATATAATCTCCCCCTTATTTCGTAGCAGTCTGCCCAATCATGCATTGGGCGATTTGGACGGCGTTCGCTGCCGCGCCTTTGCGAACGTTATCAGCGACACACCAGAGATGGAACGTGTTCGGCTGTGACTCGTCGACACGGACACGACCGACGTACACGTCGTCTGTCCCGTTCGCATCGAGCGGTGTCGGATAGACGAGTTCGCCCGGGTTGTCCATGAGAACGACACCTGGCGCGTCCGCGAGCACGGCTTTCACTTCGGCTAGCGTCGCCTCGCGGTCGAGCGTGACCGTGATGGAGACGGCGTGGCTGTTACGGACCGGGACACGGACGCATGTCGCCGTCACCCCGAGGTTCGGCGCGTTCAAAATTTTACGTGTTTCCTCGATCATCTTCTGTTCTTCTTTCGTATAACCGTTCTCTAAGAACACATCGATGTGCGGCAAGACGTTATCGTAAATCGGATACGGATAGTTTTTCGGTTCCTCGCCGCGCGCTCCGCGTTCCAAGTCTTCAATCCCTTTTTGACCCGACCCGGAGACGGCTTGATACGATGTGTAAGCGACGCGCGTCAACCCGTATACTTCCGCAAGCGGTGCGAGTGCGACGACCGATTGAATCGTCGAGCAGTTCGGATTGGCGATGAGTGTCTTGTCCGGGCTCAGTTCGACTCGGTTCACTTCCGGGACGATGAGCGGGATGTCCGCTTGCATCCGGAACGCGCTCGAGTTATCGATGACGATGACCCCTTGTTCACTCAGACGAGGCGCATATTGTTCACTGAGGCTCCCCCCGGCTGAGAAAAGCGCGATATCGATCGGGTCGGCGTAAATCGCGTCCGACAGTTCCCGGATGACGACATCTTTTCCGTTCACGTTCACGGTCTTTCCGGCTGAACGGGCTGAAGCGTAAAGCAATAATTCGTTGATTGGAAACTCGTATTCGGTCAAGACTTCAATCATTTTTTGACCGACGGCTCCGGTCGCGCCGACGACGGCTACGTTATACATGGTGACTCCCCCTTATAAATGGAAACGTTCGGCGATAGCTGCGACCGCCGTTTCAACGTCTTGATCGTTAATCGTGTACGAGATGCTGATCTCGGATGTCGTGACTTGATAGAATGGGATCCCGCTTTCACGGAACGTGGCGAACAATTCGGACGCGACTCCGGTCGCGTCACGCATCCCGATGCCGACGACCGAGATTTTCGCATGTTCGGTATGACGGTCGATTTTGATTTGCGGGAACGTCTCGGTCAATTCCGCGAGCGCTTCTTCGAGGAACGCCTCTTCATCGAGCGGACACGTGAACGATAAGAACACTTCTCCATCGAACGCCGTCTGACTAATCATATCGATATTGACATGACGCTGTGACAACTTCTCGAAAATGTCGGCAACTCCTGCCACCGAATGTGGAATGTGTTTGATTGAGACACTGAGCACGTTTTTCACGACGCTCACGCTCGTCACCGCTTTTTGTTCCATCGCCTGTGTCATATCCATGATCCATGTTCCTCCTTCGCTTGCAAGCGTCTTCCCTACAAAAATGTTCACATCAAATTTTTTCGCGAGCTCTACACTCCTCATCTCCATCACTTTCGACCCGAGCGCGCTCATCTCCATCATCTCGTCATATGAGACCGTGTCTAGTCGGCGTGCCGTTTTGTGGATACGTGGGTCAGCCGTGTAGACCCCGGCGACGTCTGTATAGATTTCACAACGTTTGCTTAGCACGGCGGCCAAGGCGACGGCCGTCGTGTCCGACCCACCCCGTCCGAGCGTCGTCACATCACCGAACTCGTTGACACCTTGGAAACCGGCGACGATGACGACGTCATACGTCCGAAGTTTTTCTTCTAACACTTCTTTTCGAATCGCTTTGATTTTACTTTTCGTGTGAATGCCCATCGTGTCGATGCCGGCTTGTTGTCCGGTGAGCGAGATGGCGGCCACGCCCCGAGAGTTCAAAGCGATGCTGAGCAGGCTGATCGTCTGCTCCTCACCGACCGCGAGCAAGCGGTCAAGTTCACGAATCATCGGACGTTCCGTGATTTGTTTGGCGAGTGACAAGAGTGAGTCCGTCGTTTTCCCCATCGCGGAAACGACGACGACGAGCTTTTCACCGGCGGCGGCCCGAGTCTGTAAATATTCAGCAATGGCCTGGATTTGTTCAATCGTGGCAACGGAGCTGCCTCCGAATTTCAATACGGTTGTCATCAGGTTCCCCACTTTCATGATGTCCACCAACAGAAAAAGCGGCAGACCGGTAGGAAGCACTCTCCCTACGGTCTGCCGCTTGTACGCGCAGTTGAAAAACGATTAAAGAATCGTTCCGTAGATAGCGCTCCATGGCATTTCATCCATGGCAGTGTAGGCGTTATTCACGACTACCCCAGCCTTCGTTCGTACGCATGCGAACGTCGACTTCGGCGAATTTCCCCTTTCGGCTCGATCCGGAATGCGTCCGTGTCGATCAAGCTTACTCATGTCATTCGCAACCTCTATCTGTCAGTTGTTAGTTTTAGTTATAACAAATGCTTCCCGGCTTGCCAACCTTTTTTTAGAAAAAAGGAAAATTTCAAACAATGGTCACCACGCCTTGTGCATCATCCGATGTGGAATGTCAGCATCTAAAAATTCGTCGCCGTACGCCTCGTACCCGAGTCGTTCATAGAACGGGAGTGCCGTCAGTTGCGCCCCTAGTTTGAGCTCGTGTAACTCCCTCGCCCGCGCGACAAATTCGATGGCGAGCATGATCTCCTTGGCATACCCGTTACCGCGTTTCGCGGCAAGTGTGGCGACCCGTTCGACTTTCCCGGCCCCGTCACCGATTGGGCGCAGACGTGCCGTCGTGACAGGCTCAGCGTCCACCATTCCGACAAAATGGATACAGTCCGGGTCGAGTTCATCATACTCAAGTTCCGGCGCGATCCCTTGTTCGCCAATAAACACCGTTTGCCGCACAGACCGGGCCAGTTCTATCAGTTTCGAGTCGTTCCCGTGTTCAATCTTCAACATGATACCATTCCTTCCTGTAGCCGCTTCACAATCTCCGCTGTCGCTCGTTCTAACTCGAGGACAGACTCGAAGCGGGCTTGCGCTTGTTTGTGACTGCCGCCCCCTCGACCGATGCCGAGGTCGTCGAGCGTCCGTTTCAAAAACTTACCGATGGCGATGTCGTGTGTCCCGTCATGCATGAGCCACAGCTTTTGACCCGTATGATTGGCTCCGACGGCAATCCGTCCGGTCGCGGCGATCCGTTCGACGATCGTCGTCGTGAGCGTCTCTGCTTCCGTCTTGCCGATGTGGGTGATGACATAATTGTCTTCTTGCAAGAAGGCAGCGACTTTCGCTTTCGCGACGCGGGCCTCGAGCGCCTTCACTTCTTTGTCCCGCTCGAGCCGAAGATTCCGTTCTTCGATGACACGGGCGGCGACCGTCTCGTTCGTCGTCGACAACGTTTGATGAATCGTCCGTAGCGCGGTCCGGGACGAATGGACCTCGGCCAAGGCCCGAAGACCGGCGACGTACGTCAAACGGACATTACCGCGAACTTTCTTCATCGAGGTCACATGGACGATTCCGAGTTGACCCGTTGAATCCGCATGGGTCCCGCCACAGGCGTTGTAATCGAGGCCGTCGATGGCGACGATGCGGACGGTTCCGGTGCGGTCGGTCGCTTTTCGTAAACGGTCTTGTTCGACTTCTTCGGCTGGGAATTCACGCACATGGACCGGACGGTTTTCAAAGATGATGCGTTGCACGTCCCGTTCTAGCGACTCGATTTGATCCCAATCGAATGTATCCGTATCGATTTCAAGCGAAGACTCGGCTGGCCCAATCCCGAAACTGAGCGTCTGAATACCGTACTCATCCTCTAGCAAAGCCGTCAACACGTGCTGGGCCGTATGTTGAATCGAATGGTCGCGTCGGACAGCGTCGTTGACGATGCCGGTCACAAGCGTTCCAGTTTCAAGCGCACGTTCGATCAAGTGCCAGACGATCTCGTCGACCCGTTGCACATCGAGCACGGGCTCTCCGTTGAGTGTCCCGGCATCCGGTGGTTGTCCCCCGCCTTCTGCATAAAATAATGTGGATTCAAGCGCGATCCATGTCCCGCGCGCATCGGTGCGAGTCTCGGTCACCGTCGTTTCAAATTGCCATGAATTCATTACTGTCGCCGCCTTTTCTGTAGGATATGTTCAGACAACTAGTCTAATTTGGTCTATAATAAGAAACACTTACTTTCGAAGTCAGGAGCGATATGCATGTTACAGATTGATAAACAATCACCGCTACCTATTTATTATCAAATCGAAGCCTATTTAAAGCAACAAATAGATGCCGGCGAGCTTCAACCCGGAGAATCGATCCCATCCGAACGGGAGTTTTCCGAGCGCTATAACGTCAGTCGGATGACGGTTCGACAAGCGATCACGAACTTGGTCAACGCCGGTTACTTAAGCCGGCAAAAAGGCCGGGGAACGTTCGTCGCCAACAAGAAAATCACGATGGCACTGTCTGGATTGACGAGTTTCTCAGAAGAAATCAAACATCGAGGCATGCGACCGTTCAGCCGCCTGTTATCGTTCCAGACGATTCCAGCCCCGGCGAAAATCGCTCAAAAGTTGAGCGTGTCCCTCGATACCCCCGTCTATGAGATGCGACGGTTGCGTCTCGCCGATGAGAACGTGCTCGCCCTCGAGACCGCGTATATCCCGGTCGCCTTGTTGCCAGAACTGACCGAGACGGTTGCCGTCGGTTCAATCTATGAGTTTGCCGAGCAATCCGGCCTTCGATTAAAGAACGCGACCCAAACGCTCGAGGCACGGAGCGCGGGGCCGGAAGAAGCGAAGCTGTTGACGATTTCTCCGAACGCCCCTGTCCTTTTGATCGACCAACGAACGTATCTCGAAAACGGAAACATGTTCGAATATAGCCGTTCCTTGTTCCGTGGTGACGCCTACTCGTTCACCGTCTCCATGGATCGGACGTAAAAAAATGGTTTGCCGCGGACGGCAAACCATTTTTTATTGTGCTTCGTACGTGATGCCGGCAGGGTCATACATATACGTTTCGAGCTCTGTATCGGTCATCGGCTCCACTTCATTGCCCGCATCGGCCTGTTGGACACGATAGCGGACTTCTTCGAGTAACGGCTCGTTCAAGAAGTAATAGAAATGGCCGTCGTTGCCGCGGGCCCCTTCACCGGTCAACTGATACTGGACCGTGTTATTAAGAGCACCAACATCTTCGATCAGGCGCATATAGTCGTTTGGACCGAGCGTCGTCTGCATATTGTCACCGACCGCCTTCAACACCTTGTCATAGTTGTTGATGAGCGACGTGCCGAGCGCTTGGTCAAGGACGGCGTTAATGACTTCCATCTGGCGCTGTCCGCGTCCGATGTCACCGCGTGGGTCGTCATAGCGGTTCCGGACATAAGCAAGCGCCTCTTCACCTGACAACTGTTGCAATCCTTCTTCGACTTGGACGACTTCACGGGAAGCGTCATAACTCTTCTGTTCCGACGAGAACGGGACATCGATTTCGACGCCGCCGACGGCATCGATGAAGTCGACGAACCCTTGGAAGTTGAGCGAGACGACGTGATCGATATCGATGCCGACCAAGTCTTCGATCGTGTTCGTCGCTACTCGCATCCCGTTGTTCGGGTTCGATTCATCCATCGATCCGAAATAGTACGCATGCGTGATCTTATCTTGATCGAGACCGGTCTTGCCGTACGGGATGTTGAAGCCCGTGTAGTCGATATTGACGTACGAGTCACGCGGGATGCTGAGCATCGTCGTCTGCTTGTTCTTCTTGTTCAAAATGACGACGATCATGACGTCTGAACGACCGTACTCCCCGCGTGCTTTCTTTTGCGGGGACAAGTCCGTCCCGAGTACGAGGAAGCTCTCGGTATCCTCTTTATCGAATCGCGTCGGTTCGAGGGTCGGATCATCCTCAAGTATCACTTGCGTACCGGACAACATGTTATGTGCTTTATAAAACGCTGTCCCATACATGCTCGAGCCAACGATGACGGCGATCAATACGAGGGCGCTGAACAGCTTATAAAACGCAGACGGGCCTTTGCGCCGTCTACGAGCCTGAGTTCTTGAATTCATGAGTTTCTCCTTCACGGTCGAATGATATGAGCTTCACCTATTATAGAGGAATCCTCGACTTTTGTCGAAAACGTTTTGATTACAAATCCATTTCCATACAATTTCCCACAGTTGGCCATAAAAAAACCTGGAGACACTTGTCTCCAGGTCGTTAAGCTCGGATGGAAAAGAATCGATCAGCCGCTTCGCTGCCACGTGCCTGTAACACGTCACTGCATCCTGAAGCCGCTTCGGCGTCGAGCACGATGGTGACGCTTGGATGCGCCTGTAAGATGGAAGCCGGCCACTCGATCGTCGGTACGCTCTCAATCATGTGGTGCACGGCTTCCGCTTTACGAGCACCTGTTGCGACGAGTACAATTTCTCGCGCGTTCATGATCGTATCGAGCCCCATCGTGATGGCATGTGTCGGCACTTCTTCAATCGTGTCAAAGAAACGACGGTTCGCTTCCCGCGTCGACTCGGTCAGTTCGGTCACGTGCGTCTTCGCATCGAGCGCGGTACCCGGCTCATTGAAGGCGATATGTCCGTTCTCTCCGATGCCGAGCAATTGAAGATCGACCCCAATCGATCGGACGAGCTGTTCGTATCGTGCCGCTTCCGCTTCCGGATTTTCCGCGTCCCCACGAGGCAGATGGCTCTCTTTGAACGGGACGTCATTGAACAGGCGTTCTTCCATGAAGTGATGATAACTTTGCGGATGACTCGGTGCGAGTCCGATGTACTCATCTAAATTGACGCTTGTCACATGACTGCAGTCAAGCTTGTCACGTTTGAACATCTGATACATGCCGACCGGCGTGCTCCCCGTCGCCAGCCCGAGCACGAACTCTCGTTTCCCGGCCAATCGTTCAGTGATGAGTGTATAAGCGATCGTTTCTGCATCTGTCGGTGTTTTCGCAACTAGTATGTTCATTCCATATCCTCCTTCGAATAAGCGATACGTCCTTGAAGAATCGTTGTCGTGACCGACAGCGCATCGTCCCAAATGACGAGGTCCGCATCAAAGCCGGCCGCAATCGATCCTTTTTTCGTCAATCCGAATTCACGCGCTTGGTTCGTCGACGTCATCTTCACCGCTTCAGGTAATGTGCATCCTGTGAACGTGACCACGTTTCGGAACGCCGCGTCCATCGTCAAGACGCTACCGGCCAAGTTTCCGGCTTCAAGGCGGGCTGCCCCGTCCGCAACGATGACCGGTTGGCCTCCGAGTTCATAGCGACCGTCCGGAAGCCCTTTCGCCCGCATTGCGTCTGTAATGACGACGAGCCCGTCCGCCCCTTTCATGCGATAGGCGAAGTCGACCATCTCGTGACGGCTGTGAATCCCGTCTGGAATGATTTCAACCATGACGTCCCGCTCCAATAAACAATAGCCGACCGTTCCCGGCTCCCGATGGTGAAGTCCGCGCATCTGATTGTATAAGTGCGTCGCATGTTTGACGTTCGCTTCCTTGTTCTCGGCGAACGTGGCGTTCGTGTGCCCGGTCGACCCGACCGCCCCGGTCTCAAGCATCGCTCGTTCGAGTTCACGTGCCCCTGGACGTTCCGGCGCATACGTGACGAGACGGATGTGCCCGCCGGCCTCTTGTTGCCATGTCCGGAACTGCTCCGCGTCGGGGTCGATAATATATTCTGCCGGTTGCGCCCCCGCGTTATCGACATTGACGAACGGTCCTTCTAGATGGATGCCGACGAGCGACGTGTCTCCCGCCTCGATGACAGTCCGGGCTGATTGTAGCGCCTTCGTGATGGCAGTCGGTGACTGCGTGATCGTCGTCGCAAAGAATGATGTCACTCCTTCAGCAAGCATCGACTTGGCGAGATGACGCAATCGGTCTTCATCCGCATCCATCGTGTCGACGTCATACCCGCCGTGGATATGAACGTCGATCATGCCCGGCGTCACAAGCGCCCCGTCCACATCGAGCTCCGTCTCACCTTCTGCTCTATACTCATCCATCGAACCGACGCTCTCAATCGTCGCTCCGTCGAACCGGATATATCCTCGTTCCCATGTCTTGTCCCCCGAAACGATCTGTGCGTTGATGATCACCATGATTGGTCATCCACCTTTCCTCAAGTAGCTTCATCGTCATCATAACAAAAATCAGTATAGTTGTATAGACCAATTTTGCTTTATAAAAAGGATTGATTCCCTCAATCCTTTGCCCGACTTATTCATGCCTAAAACAACAAAAGTTGACGTCAGTGACGTCAACTTTTGTAGGTTATGAGATCTCGTTCATGAGCGGTTTCCCCTCATACCGTTTGACGATATGAATGAGACGCATGAACAACAAGACGGCGCCTGCCGCAAGACCTGCGATCAACCCGATCCAGTAACCATCCGGTCCGAAGCCGAACTGTTCGGCGAGTGTATAGCCGAGTGGGAGACCGATCACCCAATAGGCGATAAGCGACAAGACGAGCGTCACGTTCACGTCTTTGAAGCCACGCAAAATCCCTTGAATCGGTGCGGCGACCGCATCCGACAGTTGGAAAAAGACCGCGAAGATCATGAAGTGGGCCGCGAGTTCCACGACGGCCGCGTCGTTCGTATAAATCGCGGCTACCCGTTCATTTTGCCAGAACAAAAGACCACCCGAGAAGAGCGAGACGGCCAGACAGAGTACAATCCCGATTTTAGCATAGCGCACCGCATCCTTGAGTCGCCCGGCCCCGAGTTCGTACCCGACGACGATCGTGAGCGCGCTCGATGCCGACAACGGCAACATATAGACGAACGAGGCGAAGTTGATGGCCGCTTGGTGGGCCGCGACGATATTGTCACCATAGGCACTAAGGAGCAATGTCACTGCCGCGAAGATGCTGACTTCGGCAAAAATGGCGAGACCGATCGGCGTGCCGAGCTTGAGCAACTCTTTTTGTCTCGGCCACATGAGACGTTCCACCGAGCGCAGGAAGCGATATTCGAGGAACGGTTTTCCGTTCCGGACGAACGCGAACGCCATAAAGAACAGCAACCAGTAGGTGATCGCTGAGGCAATTCCGGCCCCGACGCCGCCATATGCCGGCACACCAAGTTTTCCAAAGATGAAGATGTAGTTTAACCCGACATTAATGGGTAACCCTAATAATATAAGCAGCATCGAGATCCGTGTCTTGCCGAGCGAGTCCATGAGTGTGCGCAACACGTTGAACAGGAACATCGGCAACACTCCGAATCCGAGTGCGAGCAAATACCCTTTGGCAATTCGTTTACCTTCTTCGCTCAGCCCCATGCCGTCAACGGCCGTCGGGACGAGCCAGAACCCGAGGATGAGCGTCGCGACGCTCAGTCCGATCGCTAAGTATACACCTTGATACAGTGTTCGTTGAATCTGTTGGATGTTACGGGCCCCGAGCGCCTGCGCGACGATCGGTGCGACAGCGAGCAAAATCCCGCTTAACCCCGTATAGACGGGCATCCATAGACTCGACCCGACGCCGACACCTGCCAAATCGACGGCACCGGCACGGCCTGACATGACCGTGTCAAAAAAGCTGATTAAGTAAAAGGACACTTGTGTCACCAAAATCGGGAAGAAGATGGTGAAGAACAGTTTAATTTTTTCATTAAGTGAATGTGTTTGATACATGGACAACCTCATCTCATTTCAGAAAGGAAAAATTAGAATGAATCAACGGAATGCGGAGAAATTAAAATACGAGCTTTTGGAGACGTGGAACACGTTCAATCATTATATGACCGAGGCGCTCACGTTCCAAAACAGCGAAGACATCCACCAAGCGCGGGTCCATCTTCGGAAACTATTGACATTCATGCAACTGTACGACACGAAACCTTCCACGTATCGTCAGTTGAAACAGTTGATGGAGGCGCTCGGTGCAGTGCGTGACGGGGACGTTCTTCTCGAAGGGCTCGCTGTCGAGACCGAGCTCGAGCAGGCTTTCGCCGATCACGTCGAAGCGAGCCGCGCCAAAGACCGCACGATTTTAAATACGCGCGTCACGGAGAAGATGACCCCATCGCTCGACCAACAAGTTCGCCGCTTTATCGGCGGACAGTTGTTCCGTGCCTTCAAAAAGCAGGACGCCTCGTCATTTATCGATAAAGCGAGGAGCGACCGCAAACGACGGATCGACGCCCATCACGACGCGACGGAGATGTCCGACCGGCTCGAGACGCTCCACAAGGTCAGGCTCGCCGTGAAACGCGAGCGCTATTTGAACGAGTACTTATTGAACTATGAGACGAAAGCCTCAAAAGATCAAATTCAAAAACTGAAGCGGCTCCAGACCGAGCTTGGCGACATGAACGATCGCCATCAACTGTTATTGCGTTGGAGCGATTTCACACCACCCGCCGCCTTGGCCGACGATTACGAACAAGTCGTGCACGAGCTGCAATCTCGGCTCGACGAATCGGTCGACGCCATCCAGCTTTAGCGGGACGTGTAGCGTTCGACGAGCAGTTCGAGCAGTTTCATCCCGGCAATTGAGTTCCCTTTCGAGTCGAGCGCCGGTCCGAAAATCCCGAAGCCGACATCGCTCAGTCCGAGCTCGTGTTTACCGGTCGCAAGGATGGCCCCGGACACCCCGCTCTTTCCCGGGAGACCGACACGGACGGCAAATTCCCCAGACGCATCGTACATGCCGCACGTCGTCATGATCGCTTTGACGATTCGGACGACGCGACGCGGGATCACCTCTTCGCCCGTGACCGGGTCTTCCCCGTTGCCCGACAAAATTCGGCCAATGCGGGCCAAGTCAAAGCAATCGATTTCAATCGCACACTGCTTTGTGTACACGTCGATGATTTCATCGACATCACCCTCGACAATCCCGTGATGGCGCATGAAATAGAGCAAGGCCCGGTTCAAGTCGGTCGTCTCGTATTCCGAGCGGGCGACTTTTTCGTTATACGTGATTTCCTCCACCGGCACGTCGAGCAACGTCGCCAAAAACTGGCGGAACTGATAGATTTTCAGTTCCGCCGTGTCCCCTAAAATCATGCTCGTGACAGCGAGCGCCCCTGCATTGATCATCGGATTGAGCGGCTTTGACGGCACCGTCTCTTCAAGCTTGGCAATCGAGTTGAACGCGTCGCCGGTCGGCTCCATCCCGACTTTCGAGAACACGTAATCTTCTCCAAACTCCATCAAGACGTAACAGAGCGTCAACGCCTTCGAGACGCTTTGGATTGTGAACTTATGGTGGACGTCCCCCGCATGAATATATGAACCATCAGGCAAACAAATCGCCACGCCGAGCAAATCATCCTGTACATGCGCGAGCTCAGGAATATAGTCGGCGACTTTCCCTTGTGCTGTGTACGGACGACACTCATCGACCAAATGCGCCAACTGTTGTTCCAATACTTTCATCCAATCACCCCATGTCCGATAGTTTTCAACCGGGTCATCTTATCATATTCGAAGACGGTTAACCATCAAGTGGTCCGTCTTCCTTTTCTGGCTTATACCATTCCTCATCAGCCCAAAGGACCGACGGGCTGTCTTCATCTCCGTCGAGCTTCTCCCCGTACCGATTCATCGATGCAATGAAGGCAATAATGCCGACCACGACGACTGTCGCCGTTATGCCGAACCAAACCATATGGAGCCTCTCCTTCCCAATCGTGACGAATTTGTCTAGAACCATGTGAGACTTATCCTATGTCTACGTCAATATTCTCGGTACCGTTAGGAAGAACACTACATAGAAATGGGTGAATGGATTGAACAAAATTGCAATTATCGGTGGAGGAATTACAGGCATGGCCGCCGCCTATTACGCGAAACAAGCCGGGGCGCACGTCACCATGTACGAAGCGAGCGATCGAATCGGCGGAAAAATCAAGACCGTCTATCAAGACGGCTTCGTCTTAGAATGTGGGCCGGACGGATACATGGCCCGAAAACCGACATTGACCGAACTGATCACCGAGCTCGGACTCGACGATCATCTCGTCCGGTCGATGACCGGGACATCGTACATTTATGTCCGCCAACAGCTTCGACAAATGCCGGACGGATCGGTCATGGGCATCCCGACCAAGTTTTGGCCGATGGTCAAGACCGATTTGTTCACGTGGCGCGGTAAACTTCGGGCCGGGATGGACCTCGTGCTGCCACGCGTCTATACGGGGACAGACATCTCGCTCGACAAATTCTTCCGGACCCGGCTCGGATCAGAAGTCGTCGATGCGATGATTGAACCGCTTCTCTCGGGAATCTACAACGGGACGCTCGACGATATGAGCATCGAGTCTACTTTCCCTCAGTTTATCACGATTGAACAAAAAACACGCAGCCTGATTCTCGGTATGAAAGCATTGACACCACCTGTTCAAGCCGGCGTCAAGCCACGTGAAGCCGGGAAGTTTCTATCCCTTCAGCAAGGTCTCGGTGTCCTCATCGAGGCGCTTCGCCCGTCGATTGACCGCCTCTATACAGAGACGAAGGTCGCGGCGGTCCGGCCCCATGAAGTCACCCTCGCCGACGGGACGTCCGAGTCGTTCGACGGCATCATTTTGGCCACTTCGCCGAATGCACTCGGTCCGATTCTCGGTCTCCCGGAAGCAGAAAATTTGTCCGATTTGAAACGGACGTCTTCCATCACCGTGCTCGCGGCGTTCGATGAAAAAGAGGTCGCGGCACTCGACGGGACCGGTTACGTCATCGCCAAAGCGGAAGGGAACGCCTTGACGGCCTGCAGTTGGATGCATAAGAAGTGGCCCCACATGGCACCAAAACATAAGGCGCTCTTACGCGTCTACATCGGATCTGAGTTCGTTCCCGACTTGTTGACGGAATCCGACGAGGCCATCGCCGACTTCGCGCTGCGTGAACTGCGGAAGATTCAACACGTCGGTACCCCGATTTTCACAAAAGTCGAACGGCACATCGATACGATGCCGCAATATGAGGTCGGTCACAAACAATACGTGCGCGCTTTCGAAGAGCAGCTGTCCACACTCGACGGGATCGAGGCATGTGGTGC
Source organism: Exiguobacterium sp. s141 (assembly GCF_018618085.1). Taxonomy (NCBI): domain Bacteria; kingdom Bacillati; phylum Bacillota; class Bacilli; order Caryophanales; genus Exiguobacterium; species Exiguobacterium sp. s141. The sequence goes on from NZ_JACSLJ010000004.1 coordinate 173,920, forward strand.
CATCTTGCATGGCGTCGGTCTCCCCGACTGCGTCGACTCGGCCAAACAGGCCGTCTCCCGGGTGATGGCGAGACAGGCGGTGTCCGTATGAAACGAGTCGACTACAACGAAAATCCATTTATTGTCATCTGGGAAGTAACACGTGCCTGTGCGCTATCGTGCGTCCATTGCCGAGCCGAGGCCCAGTTCCATCGGTATCCGGGTGAACTCGATACCGAGCAAGGCAAGGCACTCATCCGAGACATCCAGGCGATGGATAATCCGATTCTCGTCTTCACCGGAGGCGACCCGCTCATGCGTGAGGACTTGTTCGAACTGACCGAATATGCCGCCTCGCTCGGCATGCGTGTGTCAATGACCCCGTCGGCGACACCTCGCGTGACCCATGATGCCGTTAAACGGGCGAAAGACGCCGGCTTGACGCGCTGGGCGTTCTCACTCGACGGTCCGGACGCCAAATCGCATGACTACTTCCGGGGAACGCGTGGCAGTTTCGAACGGACGCTGCGTGGCATCTCTTACTTCCGAGAAGAAGGGATGTCATTCCAAATCAATACGACGGTCACGGAGTATAACGTCGACCAACTCCCGGAAATCGCCAAACTCGTCGGTGAACTCGGCGTCTCGGTATGGACGTTGTTCTTCCTCGTGCCGACCGGTCGCGGGTCACTCCTCCAGCCAATCTCGCCAGAACGGCATGAAGATGTACTCCGTTGGGCGTTCGCGTTGCAAGAGCACGTCCCGTTCATCATCTCGACGACCGAAGCCCAGTTTTATCGGCGCATCGCCCGGCAAGAGAATTTGAAGCGAAAACAAGTTGGATTGCCGCCCATCGGCCATCCGCATGACGACCTCGCCAAGGCGCCCCGCGGCACGAATGACGGGAACGGCTTCGTGTTCATCTCGCATACGGGCGACGTCCAGCCGTCCGGCTTTTTGCCGATCACGTGCGGCAACGTAAAAGAGACACCGCTCGCTGAGATTTATCGACACCACCCGGTCTTCCAATCGCTGCGTGACCCTGATACACACCACGGAAAATGCGGCTACTGTGAATATCGATACGTCTGCGGAGGGTCTCGGGCCCGCGCTTATGCCGTCACCGGCGACTATAAGGCCGAGGAACCGTACTGCGTCTATCAACCTGAACCGATTGCATAAACAAAGAGCGCCGGCGTCAGCCAGCGCTCTTTTGTGATTCAGTGAGTGACCGTCGCGGGACGAAGCGTCAACTCATCGTTCTCGACGTCGATGACGACTGTCTGGCCGTCCTCGATGTCTCCGGCGAGAATGCTACGGGCGAGTTTCGTCTCAATCGTCCGTTGTACGTACCGGTTGATTGGACGGGCCCCGAACTGTGGCTCATACGCCTCATCGGCGATGAATACCTTCGCGGCATCCGTGATCTCGATTTGAATCGAGCGCGCCGTCAAGCGACTGCCCATGCGTGCGACCGCTTTTTCGACGATTTGGCCGATTTGAGCCCGCGTGAGCGGATGGAACAAAATCGTCTCATCAACCCGGTTTAAAAACTCGGGACGGAAGTGGCGGCGGAGCCGCTCGATGACTTGGCGTTCTTCCGCCTGATCGATCACGCCATCTTTCGCCGCTTCGAGCAAGATGTCGGCCCCGATATTCGACGTCATGATGACGATCGTGTTTTTGAAGTCGACGACACGCCCGTGTGAGTCGGTCAAGCGACCATCGTCGAGCAGTTGCAGCAAGATGTTGAACACATCGGCGTGCGCTTTCTCGACCTCGTCGAGCAGGAGAACCGAGTACGGGTTGCGGCGGACCGCTTCCGTCAACTGGCCGCCTTCTTCATAGCCGATATAACCCGGAGGTGCCCCGACGAGACGCGACACAGCGTGTTTCTCCATATACTCGCTCATGTCGAGGCGAACGATATGGTCCTCCGAGTCGAACATCGCTTCGGCGAGCGCTTTCCCGAGCTCGGTCTTCCCGACACCGGTCGGTCCGAGGAACAAGAACGAGCCAATCGGACGGTTCGGATCTTTGATGCCGGCCCGAGCCCGAATGACGGCGTCGCTGACGAGCCGAATCGCATCGTCTTGTCCGAAGACGCGTTGATGAAGTACCGTCTCGAGGTTGAGCAACTTATCTCGTTCTCCTTCGGTCAATTTCGTCACAGGGATGCCCGTCCATTTCGAGACGACCTCGGCAATCTCTTCCTCGGTCACTTCTTCCCGGACGAGTTCACGTGTCACCGAACCAGCGAGCCGCTCTGCTTCTGCAAGCTCGCGCTCGAGTTCCGGGATGCGGCCATATTTGAGCTCGGAGGCCCGGTTCAAATCGTAACGGCTCTCGGCTTCTTGCAGTTCAAGTTTCACTTTTTCTAAATCCCCACGGATATGTTGGACACGATGGGTCGACTCTTTCTCGTTTTCCCAGCGGAGTCGGAGCGCGTCCGACTGTTCGCGGATCGAGGCGAGTTCTTGCTGCAACGCATCGAGTCGTTTCTTCGAGGCATCATCGCTCTCTTTCTTCAGGGCCGCCTCTTCGATTTCGAGTTGCATGACGCGGCGCACGAGTTCATCGAGCTCGGCCGGCATCGATTCCATCTCCGTCCGAATCATCGCACACGATTCGTCGACGAGGTCGATCGCCTTGTCCGGCATGAACCGGTCGGTGATATAGCGGTTCGATAACACGGCCGCTGCGACGAGCGCGTTGTCGTGAATGCGGACACCGTGGTGAATCTCGAAGCGCTCTTTTAATCCACGCAAGATTGACACCGTGTCTTCGACGTCCGGTTCGTCGACGAGCACTTGTTGGAAGCGGCGCTCGAGCGCTGGATCTTTCTCAATATATTGCCGATATTCATCGAGTGTCGTCGCACCGATACAGTGGAGTTCACCGCGGGCGAGCATCGGTTTGAGCATGTTCCCGGCGTCCATCGCGCCTTCGGACTTACCAGCCCCGACGATCGTGTGCAGTTCATCGATGAAGAGGATGATTTTCCCTTCCGCTTCTTTCACTTCGTTCAAGACGGCTTGGAGCCGCTCTTCGAACTCGCCGCGATATTTGGCCCCGGCGACGAGCGAACTCATATCGAGACTGAAAATCGTCTTGTCTTTCAAGCTCTCCGGCACGTCGCCGCGGACGATGCGTTGGGCGAGCCCTTCGACGATCGCCGTTTTCCCGACGCCCGGTTCCCCGATCAAGACCGGGTTGTTTTTCGTCTTCCGGCTCAAGATGCGGATGACACGCCGAATCTCGCTATCGCGCCCGATGACGGGATCGATTTTTCCGGTCTTCACTTCTTGGATCAAGTCGCGTCCATACTTCGTCAAGACGTCATACGTCGCTTCCGGTGATTTCGACGTAATCCGTCGATTGCCCCGGACGGCGACGAGTGCCTCACGCAATCTCTCCTCGGTCACACCTTTGCGTTCGAGCATGTTCTGTGCTTGACTCTTGTTCATGATGATCCCAAGCAGAATATGCTCGACCGAGACGTATTCATCGCTCATCCCTGTCGCTTCACGTTCCGCCGTCGTCAACACGTTCAACAGTGAGGCCGAGATCATCGGCGTCGTCGGCGTTTGAAGTTTCGGTGCGTTCTTGAGCGCCATCGCGACCTCGGCCTCGATCTCGGCGACGCTCAGTTCCATTTTTTGCAGTAGGAGCGGCGCGATGCCGTCCGTTTGTGAGATCATCGACGCCAAGACGTGCCATTCGTTCATCTCGCTATGGTGGTACTGTTTCGCAAGTGCCTGCGAGCTGACAATGCCTTCATGTGCTTTATCGGTAAATCGATTGAAATCCATTCTGCTTCCTCCTTAGGCTCAGCGTTCGAGTTGTTCGTAAACAGATCGGTGGGCGGCGTCTAGCGGCAAATCGACTTCAAGTTGGACGAATAGATCCGATCGGACTTTCGAAGCGGTCATGAATCCACGTCCCGGGATGCGCATCCGTTGACCAGGCCTCGACCCCGGTTTGACTTTCAGTTTGACCCGACCACCATCGAGTGTCGCCACGACGACTTCCGCGCCGTCGAGGAAAGCGAGCGGACGCAACCGTTTGACGGTGATGACGTTCGCCCCTTCGCGCCGGTACGTGTCGTCATCGGTGAAGTGGAGCTCGACGTACACATCGCCTCGATCGCCCGACTGTCCGACTTTACTGCTCTTGCCTTTGAGCCGCAGCTTTTGTCCTTCATGGGCGCCTTGCGGGATTTTGACGTTGACCGTCCCCGTCTGTAGGCGCAGGCTCACTTTGGCCTCACTCGTCAATTGACTGAGCGGGACATTGACTCGGACCGTCTCATCGAGGTCTTCTTCGACCGCCTGGTCAAAGAAGCTGCCGAACATATCCTCAAAACCGAATGTGCGCGACGTCGTTCGTGACCCACCGCCGAATTGACGGAACAAGTCCTCGAATTGGGCCGATCCTTCCCCGTACCCATCACCGCTGTACCCTCCGCCGAACGTCGGCCCTTCCGGACTTCCGTAACGGTCATAGTTCGCTTTTTTGTCAGGATCGCTCAACACGTCAAAAGCCTCTTGGATTGCTTTGAACTTGTCTTGGGCACCCGGGTCTTTATTCACGTCCGGATGGTATTGTTTTGCCAACTTTCGATACGCTCGTTTTATGTCTTGGTCGGATGCCTGCTTCGGCACGCCAAGGACATCATAATAGTTTTTTGCCATCTCGTTTCACCTCACCTATCCCTTTCCCGATTCTGTTAAGTCTATTCTACCTATTTGGTCAAAGAAGGTCAAAGAATTTCCTCGTTACTAGTCATACGAAAAAAAGAAGGCATTCGTTTCATCACGATGCCTTCTTATCGGTTAGAAATATACTTTCGGACTATCCATGCCCTCTTCAAACACGATCGTCACTTCTTGTTCGCCACCGAGCGAGGTGACGTTGATTCGGACGGGTACGTTCCGGTTGTATTCCCAGCGGTTCTCGAGCAGGCCGACGACGTGCTGCGTGAAGCCGACGAGTTCGGCCCGGCTATAGAACTGGATCGGAATATCGATCTCAATCCGTGACAATTCCCCGTTCTGATAAAAACCTTTCCCGATCATCCCGCTGAAATCTGGGAACACATCAGCGATTCGGTCGCTGAAGAGGGAGAATTTTTGAGCGTCATCGCGCACTTCCGTCGTCGCTTTGGCGGACGGGAAGTAATAATACGTCTCGTCGACATCTTTCCAATCACTCGCCGTCACCTCGCCAGCCGTGCCAACGAATGCCGATTTGACATAGTTCCCCGGCGTCGGTGACCCTTGCGACGCTTTCATATACAATGCGACGTTGATATCGAGATCTTTGAAGTCCTCGCGCTTGCGCAGTTGGGCGACGAGTTCATTCGCCATACGCTCTCCTTCAGCGATGACTTTCTTCTCGTCCAACTTTTCCGTATACGTCGGACCGAAATTCGGCGCTTGGAACACGTACTCCCGGTTCAAAATCAAAGCGAACGAAACACCGCCGAGTTGATAGCCGTTATCCGTTTTCGTCATATAGTTCTGTTCGACGAGCGACGCCAAATAGAGTGGCGACTTTTTATTCTCCTCGACGAATTGGTCTTCAGCCACTTCGGCCGTGCCGTTCGCATACGCCGGGTTGAGCGGGACGAGCCCTTCTGCCGTCTTGTCTTTACGGCCAAGCAGACGCGAGACATCTTCGCTCGTCAACAGCTGTCCTTCTTGATACGCATAGTTTTCCGGTTTGAACGCGCCGGTCGAGTGACGCATGAGGCCGAGCTCCACTTCTTCAAGTTCGAGCGATGAGCTCACTTGGCGCTGGGCCAAACCTCGGGCTGCCGCCGGTTTAAATGGAATGACCATCTGGTAATATGAATCACGCGCTTGAATCGCTTCTGTGACGCCTTCGGCTGCCGTCTCTTCACCCGTCGGTGTGACATCCTCTTCCCCCATCGGGATTTTCATCGAGCACCCGCCGAGGAAAACCGTCGCGGCGAGAGCTGGGATAATCAATTGTTTCCATTTCATCTATGTCTGAACTCCTTTGATGATTCGATTCGTTACACTTCGTCCATTATAACAAAATCGTCCGTCGAAAAAAGTGTCGAAGCGGAATCAGTCCCGATTCAAAGAAAAGCACCCCCCGTCTCGTGTCGGAGGGCGCCTGCAATCATGCTTTTGTGGATGGACGGCGCCGATGCGTCACGAACAAGAGCCCGAGCACGATCAAGACGAGTCCGAGTACCGTTCCCCACGTTTTTGTCGTGCCGGTCATCGGAAGGGTCGCTTGGTCTGGCGTCACCGGAGTCGTTGGTTCCGGCACATAAACCGATTCATCTTGGTCATCACGGTTATCGTTGCCCGGTTTTGGAAGGCTTTGCTTCACGTGCACCGTCGCCTCGGCCGTTCGGGACACACGCGCTTCACGATTGACCTCGAACGTGAACGTCGTCCGGTTCGTCAATACTGCGCCCGCTCGCACATCATAGGATGGCAAGAGTACTTTTTCCATCTCGAGCACGACTTCCTCACCTGGGATGAGTCCGTTCTCGACTTCAGCGAGAGCCTGCATGCCGTCTCGAAGCGTCTCGGTCGTCTCGCGCTGTTCTTTGGTCGTCAACGCCCCGCTCGTCCATTCATCGATGACATCGACAAAGTACAAGGTGACATTCGACGTGTTTGTGATTGTATACGTATAGCGAATCGCCTCGCCCGGGTGCACCACCCCTGGGCTCGCCACTTTCGTGACCGTGAAATCAGCTTGGTTCAATAAGACGATCTGTTGACTCTCGGCATCGACGACCCGTCCATAGGAATCGGTCGCGCCGACTCGGAACACGTTCCCGATCTCAGGAGCGTTCGTCCGGTCATAGTCGCTCGGGATTGTTAAGTTGACCGTCGCCTCGACGCGTTCACCTGCCGCAAGGCCGTTCTCCCCGATGAGCGCCATCAACTGCTCACGCACGTCGGCATTGAATGCTTCGACCTTATCAGCATCGATGTCGCCGCTAAAGAACTCATCTTCGATGGAGGTGATCGTGAGCGCCGTCTCGCCTGTGTTCTCGATGACGAACGTATACGGAATCACTCCGCCGACGACGGCTTGATCAATATTTGCCTCTTTACCGACCTCGAGGCCAATCGTCTCATTCGGTACGACCGTGACGGTCGCCTCGGCACATTCGGCCGGAATCAATTCATCTGCTCCTTCAACACCGATACAAAACGTATTCGTCACCACCGTCTCATCTGTCACGTCTGGTGCGAACACATCGAACTGGATTGTCGTCGTCCCGACCGGTATCGTCGGAAACGTCCAATCGAAGGCGGGTGGTCCACTCACGGTCGTCGGGGGTACCGAACCTTCCGGACCGAGAACTTCAACCGAGTCCGCGACGACGGTCAACGCTTCCGGGACCGTGTTGGATACGGAAAAATTCTCGACAGGGGCGCCCGTCACATCGATGACGAGCCGATACGTCACTAAATCTCCGCCTAACACACGCTCGATTGGCCCGTCGGCACCGAGCACCAATTGATCGATGGTAACTACTGGGGTGGCGGAGGGTGCAGTCACTTCTTCTGTGACAGGTTCTTCTGGCGATGGCTCTGATTCAACGAGCGGAGGCTCGACCGGTGTTTCAACGTCTGGAACTGTCTCTGTCCCGTCATCACCCGGCTCAGTCGACTCGCCCGCAAGTTCCTCAACATGAAATGCATAGACCGCGTCCGGGAACGAATAAGGAACGCCCTCACCATTATATAACGTGACTTGATCGATGGTCGTAACGTCAACGTCGGCCGCATCCACCATGAACCGCCAAATCGTTGACGATTCACGCGCCCCGTAGTACGTCACGTCGTCGTAAATCAGGCTTGCGTCGTCGTACGCTTCGATTTCTTCAGGGCTCAAATCAATTTGTGCATAAATTGGCGTTGGTGTCATTGTCGTGTTCGCGTAAACGCCATTCGGTGCCCACATGCCAATCAATACGAGGACGAATGTGATGAGTGCAAAGATGCGTCGGTTAGTGTTTCGCATGATGGTCCCCTCCTCTAAGGTGTCTGCCAAACTGTGACGAATGTCTGCGATGACACGCTCCGGCACGGAAGAGGGATAGAGGATGATTGTGCGCGAGTCGTGGTGTTAGTTCTTGGTGGCAAAAAGTATTTGTAGATACTATTCATTACCCTTCGCACGTTCCCACGAACCCGCCGTCATCCTAAAACAGTTGAAAATTAGGTCAATGAAAAAAGGCCTTCCACACGGAAGACCTTTCCTTCAAGATTGTTCTGCCAAGAAGGCGAGCAACGCCGCCTCGTCCCACACTTCGATGCCGAGCGACTCGGCTTTCGTCAGTTTCGAGCCAGCCTTCTCGCCGGCGACGAGGAGATCGGTGTTCTTGCTGACGCTGCCCGTGACGCTCGCACCAAGCAATTCAAGTTGCTTCCCGGCTTCGCCACGTGTCATCTCATGCAGTTTCCCGGTCAAGACGACCGTCTTTCCGGCGAGCGGCGCATCGGCGTCGACCGGTCGTTTCGCACCTTTGAACGTCAGATTGACACCTGCCGCTCCGAGGTCACGGACGAGGTCACGCGCTTCCGGCTTCTCGAAGTATAAGACGATTGATTCAGCCATCTTCGTACCGATGCCATCGATTGACGTCAAGTCGTCGATCGAGGCCTCCATGACCGCTTCCATCGTCTCGAACCGTTCCGCAATCAACGCGGCCGCTTTTTGTCCGACGAGGCGGATACCGAGCGCGAACAAGACGCGCTCGAGCGAGTTCTGTTTCGACTGCTCAATCGCCGCGAGCAAGTTCGTCACCGACGTTTCGCCCATCCGGTCGAGCTCGAGGAGCGCGTCCCGGTCGAGACGGTACAGGTCGGCCACGTTATGAACGAGCCCGGACGCGTGGAGTTGTGTGATTACTTTCTCGCCGAGCCCATCGATGTTCATCGCCGGGCGTGACACGAAATGAATCAGCCCTTCGAGCAGTTGGGCCGGGCATTCGGGATTGACGCAGCGGTGGTCCGCCTCTCCTTCTAAACGCACGAGTTCAGATTCACAGGCCGGGCAATGCGTCGGGAAGACGATTTCTGTCTCCTCCCCGGTACGCTCACTGACGAGCGCCGAGACGACGGCCGGGATGACGTCCCCGGCTTTCTTGATGACGACACGGTCTCCGATGTGGAGGTCCTTCTCTACAATGAAGTCCTCGTTATGGAGCGTCGCATACGTCACGGTCGATCCCGCGACCGAGACCGGTGCGAACCGTGCGCGTGGCGTGACTTTCCCGGTCCGCCCGACACTGAAGTCAACGTCTTCAATCGTCGTCACGACTTCTTCAGCCGGGAACTTATAGGCGACGGCCCAACGCGGACTCTTCGCCGTGAAGCCGAGCTGTTCTTGCTCTTCGTAAGCTGCGACTTTGATGACGATGCCGTCAATCTCATATGGTAGCTCCGACCGCTTCGTCACATACGTTTCAATATAGTCCCATAACTCATCGGCCGTATGACACGTCGTGTACTCTTGGCTGACGGCGATGCCGAGACGGCGCAAATATTCGAGCGACTCGTCATGCGAGGCGACGAGGTCGTCCGTCGAGACGAGCCCGTAGGCGAAGAACGCCAAGTTCCGCGACGCCGCGATTTTCGAGTCGAGCTGTCGGAGCGAACCTGCCGCCGCATTGCGCGGGTTGGCGAATAAAGGTTCCCCAAGACGTTCTCGCTCGTCATTCAAATGTTCGAACGACCGTTTCGGCATATATGCCTCACCGCGCACCTCGAACGTGACGTCCTCGTTCAACCGAAGCGGAATCGAGCGGATCGTCTTCAAGTTTTGCGTGATGTCTTCTCCGGTCGTCCCGTCACCGCGCGTCGCGCCACGGACGAGCCGACCGTCTTCGTATTTCAATGACACGGCGAGCCCGTCAAACTTGAGCTCGGCGACGAAGAGCGGACTGTAACCGAGATCTTTCTCGATGCGTTCGACCCATTCGACGAGCTCTTCTTTAGAAAACACGTTCCCGAGCGAGAGCATCGGCGTATCATGCGTCACTTTGACGAACGCGTCGAGCGGGGCACCGCCGACCCGTTGCGTCGGAGAGTCTGGACTCCGAAGTTCTGGATAGTCCGTCTCGATTTCAATCAATTCGTTCATGAGACGGTCGTATTCCGCATCCGGGACGCTCGGGCGGTCGAGCACATAATATTCATACCCGTATTGATTTAACTTTTGACGAATCGCTTCAACGCGTTCTGCCATCTCCATATAATCACCTCACGCTTTTTCGATTGGGGCAAACTTGGCGAGTAGGCGCTTGATGCCAACGGCCGGGAAGGCGATATCGAGTTCGAGCTGGTCGCCTTCGCCACGAGTCTGTACGACCGTGCCTTGTCCCCATTTTTTATGATTGGCCTTATCCCCGACGTTCCAACCGATTGATTCGGCGCCGGACGACTGGGCGAGTTTTGGTTTCGGTTTCGAACTGAAGCCGTTCACCGGAAGTTTCCCCGGCGACTCGACCGGATTCCATGGCATCGGCTTCTTCGCTTTGCCCGAACGCTCCAAGAGCGTCTCTGGCAACTCGTGCAAGAAGCGCGATTCCGGGTTGTTTTGGAAACGACCGTACAACATTCGAGATTGGGCCCGCGTCAAATAGAGACGTTTCTCGGCCCGTGTGATCCCGACGTAGGCGAGACGACGTTCTTCTTCCATCTCTTCCGGGTCGTTCAAGGCACGGCTGTGCGGGAACAACCCTTCTTCCATCCCAATCAAGAAGACGACTGGGAACTCGAGCCCTTTGGCCGAGTGGAGCGTCATGAGCGTCACTTGGTGCAACTCGTCGACTTCTTCGAGCGTGTCGAGGTCCGAGACGAGCGTCAAGTCGGTCAGGAAAGCGACGAGCGTTTGTTCATCGCTCTCTTTCTCGAAGTTTTGCGCGACCGAGAGGAACTCTTGCAAGTTCTCGAGGCGGCTCTCGGCTTCAAGCGTCTTCTCGATTTTGAGCATCTCTTCGTAGCCTGACTTCTTCAGCACTTCTTCAATCAATTCGGAAATCGACAAGTAGTCGGCCATTTGACGCAAATCGACCATCAATTGACGGAACTCGGCAAGCTTCGTCGCTGTGCGTGGGGCAATGCCCGACAGTTCGATGTCACGAATCGCTTCCATGAGCGACACACCTTGCATCCCGGCGAAGTCGCCGAGCTTATCGACCGTCGCGGCGCCGATGCCGCGCTTCGGTTCGTTGACGACACGGACGAAGGAGATGTCCTCGTCCGGGTTGGCGATCAAGCGCAAATACGCCAAAATGTCTTTGATTTCTTTTCGTTCATAGAACTTCGTCCCGCCGACCATCTTATACGGGATGTTCGACTTGAGGAGCATCTCTTCAAGTCCACGCGATTGAGCGTTCGTCCGATACAGAACGGCCATTTCGCCGTAATCGACGCCCTCTTGACGGAGTTCTTTCATCTGGTTGATGATAAAGAACGCTTCATCTCGATCATCCGAGGCGACGTGAAGGAGCAGTTTCTCCCCTTCGACGTTCTCGGTCCATAGCTTCTTATCTTTTCGGCTCGAGTTGTTTTGAATGACACCGTTTGCCGCTTCCAAAATCCGTTTCGTCGACCGATAGTTTTGTTCGAGCAAGATGACGTGCGCACTCGGGTAATCTTTCTCAAACGTCAAGATATTGGCGATATCGGCCCCGCGCCAGCGATAGATCGACTGGTCCGAGTCACCGACGACACACAAGTTCTCATGCGCTTGCGCGAGCAGTTTAACGAGCGTGTATTGGGCCCGGTTCGTATCTTGATACTCGTCGACATGGATGTATTGGAACTTCTTCTGATAAAACGCGAGCACGTCCGGCGCTTCTTGGAACAGCTGAATCGCCTTCATGATCAAGTCATCAAAGTCGAGCACGTTGTTTTGCTTCAACTTTTTCTCATACGCCGTATAGACGTCCGAGATGACTTTCTCGTATGGGTTGTTACCGACGAGTCCAGCCGCGTCTTGCGGCGTGCGGAGTTCGTTCTTATGGTTCGAGATCATGCCGAGGAGCGTCCGCGGCTCATATTTTTTCGGGTCAAGGTTCAGCTCTTTGAGCACTTGCTTGATTGCCGTCAACTGATCGGACGAGTCGAGAATCGAGAAGTTCCGGTCATAGCGGATACGATCGATGTCGCGGCGCAAAATCCGGACGCACATCGAGTGGAACGTCGAAATCCAAATATCGTCCGCGACACCGCCGACGAGGCGGGCGATCCGGTCTTTCATCTCGCGGGCCGCTTTGTTCGTGAACGTAATCGCGAGAATGTTCCACGGCGCGATTTGTTTCGACGCCATCAAGTAGGCGACGCGATGCGTCAAGACACGTGTTTTCCCAGACCCTGCCCCGGCCATGATGAGGAGCGGGCCGTCCGTATATTTGACCGCCTCCGCTTGCGGGGGGTTCATGCCTTTGACTAGTTCTTCACTCAAGTTATACATAATCGTTTCCTTTCTCTAACCAAACATTTGTTCTTATTTTATCGGAGTGCCGCGACAGTCGCAAGCGCTCCTTCGAAATTGTCATAAATCACATTACCGACGACGATCGTGTCCGCGTATGCGGCCATCGTCTGAGCTGATTCAAAATCGGTGATGCCGCCCCCATAAAACAAGTGGGCGTCCGGCACCGCTAAACGTACTTCTTTGATGAGCTCGACGGATCCCAGTGTGCCGCTATACTCCACGTAAAGCGAAGGCAAGCGGAACAAGCGATGACCGGCTTCTGCGTAAGCGACCGCCTCTTCGATGGAAAGGTCGGTTTTCGCCTCGGTCACACGGGCCACTTTCGCGTCCGGGTTCAAGACGATATAACCTTGTCCGGTCACCTGGTCATGAAACAAGTGTCCGTGTCGTTCAAACGCCTTCACTTGATGACCAATGAGCCAGTCGACAGTTCCTGCATTCAGGACGGTCGGAATAAAATAGTGATCGAAGCCTCGAACCACTTGCTCGGGGTGGCTCATCTCAAGCGCGAGCGGAATGCCGCACCCTTCGAGTCGGGCATAGAGCGCGAATGTGTTCTCCGCATCGACCCCGTCGGTCCCTCCGATGAGGAAGGCGTCCGTACCGGAGCGGATGAGCGCCGCGAGCGCCGAATCATCGAGCGGTTTATTCGGATCTAGTTTAAACACGTGGCGCCACGATTGAAAATCCATTCGGCTTCCCTCCCCTTCGATACCTTCTCTAGTGTAGCGATTTTTCCCGCCACTTGCATCTGTTGAACAAAAAAAGACTTGCCGAGGCAAGTCTCAAGCACGTCTCGCGTGCGTCTTTTGTTCGCGGGCCGTCATCCACTTGGCGACGAGCAGAGCGAACAGCCCGTACACCGGGATGAACCAGAGCGGATTCGCCAAGAAAAAGCCGAGCACGGGAATATCAAGTAGCGGAGAATCCGGTGAACAGAGCGCCGTTCCGTTCACAACCGCGATGAACGGCAACACCGGGACGGCGAACACGTAACCGAAATTGATCCAAAAAGCTTTCATGTTCTGAGCTCCTTACCCTAAGATGATTGATTCTTTCGGATAGTTGTACATCCGTTTCGGCTGTCTCCGCTGCAAAATCAAGATGAAGGCGATGACACCGATGCGTCCAATGAACATTAAAATGGTGAGCACCCACTTGCCGACGTTACTAAATTCGGACGATAGCCCGACCGACAACCCGGTCGTCCCGAACGCCGAGCACGCTTCGAACAAGATGCGCGTGAGCGATGCGTCTTCGAAGAACGTCAGCACCATGACCCCGGTCAACAGGACGGCCAGAGACACGGTAATGATGACGAACGCTTTCCAAATGTCCTCGAGCACGATCTCACGTCCGAAGATTTTGATGGACGAGTCCCCGCGAATGAACGCGACGACCCCGAGCACGGCGACGGCGAACGTCGTCGTCCGAATCCCCCCACCGACCGAGGACGGTGACGCCCCGATGAACATCAGAATCGAGAGCAGCAACATGCTGCCTTCCGAGAACAAGTTGACATCAACGGTCGACAACCCCCCGTTTCGCGTCGTCACGGACTGGAACAACGAGTCCGAGAGTGCGAGCCAGAGCGGTAATTCTTTGAAGGCGTTATTGTATTCAAATAGAAACAAGCCGACGGTCCCGACCGCAATCAAGATGAAAAACGTCGATACCGTCAATTTCGTAAACAACGAGAAGCGGCGCGGGAAATTCTCGCGTTTTCGCATAATGCGGTTCGTCAAATATGTGCGAATCTCGACGAGGACCGGGAAACCGATGGCACCACCGGTCATGAGCGCGATTTGCGTAAAGATGACGAACGGGTCTTCCCGGAACGGTGCGAGCGAACTGCCGGTGATATCGAACCCGGCGTTCGTCGTCGCACTGATTGAGCCGAACAGGCCTTGCAGGAACGCTTCGTTGGCCGTATCAAAGTAATTTAAGTAATGGACCCCAAGCAACACCGCACCGATCGCTTCAATCGTGATAACGGTGATGACAATCTCAGTGATATATTTGATAATCCCTGCCATCGACGTCTGGTTCTGGTCCCGTAAAATCAGCTGCCGCTCGCGAAAGCCAATCCGCTTCCCGAGCAAGATCCACATGATGACGTGCAAACTGATCAGACCGACCCCGCTCACTTGAACGATGAACAGGATGATGAACAGCCCGAACGTCGAAAACGTATCCGTCACGACGATTGGCGTCAAGCCGGTGACACTGACACAGCTGACCGCGAAAAAGACGAGATCGGTGAACGTGATGGTGACGCCCGGTTGTCGCGCAATCGGTAAAGCGAGCAAAATGACGGCCAACACGACCGCCGCGCTATAAATCAACACGAGTGTCTGGACCGGTGTCAACTTCCGAAAGAACAGCTGTAAATTTCGCTTCATAAAATTGTCTTGCATCTCGCCCCTCCTCTCCCATCAAAAACAAGATGACTCTTACGAGTCACCTTCTGATTGTTGTAGACGTTCAAGGGCAAGATCATAGCCGCCTGACCCGTAGTTCAAGCAACGCTTGACGCGGGAAATCGTGGCCGTCGAAGCTCCTGTCGCTTCTTCAATTTTATGGTACGTGCTACCTTCACGAATTTGGCGGGCCACTTCTAGCCGTTGGGCGAGCGCCTGCACTTCGTTCACGGTCGCTAAATCTTCAAATAGTTGATAACAATCTTCGAGTGTATCGAGCTTCAAAATCGCCTCAAACAGCTGATCGAGCTCTCGTCCTCGTAATTTATCGAGTTGCATCCGCAAGCATCCTCTCTCATCGTACTTCTTTATCATTCTAAAGCACGACCGGCTCGGACTCAACTGTTCATCGCAAAATTGCCGGAAATAGTATTTGTTTCTTCATCACTTCGTAAATTCCGAGCGGTGTGGCCCGCACATATGGCAAGTGCGTCGACGCCAAGAACAAGAGCGTATAGATTGGGTCTTCAAACTTGTAACCACGCGTGAGCAGCTCGGACCGCAACCCTTCTTCCTGGACAATCAACTGTTCAATCGGCTCCTTCGACGTCATGCCACAGAGCGGGAGCGGAATTTCCGCGATAATCTCACCACGGTCGACGAGGACGATACCGCCGCCGAGCTGTTTCATCCGTTCGAACGCCGTCAGCATGTCTTGTTTACATTTCCCTAAGATTAAGTAGTCGCCACTAATCGAATACGAGCTGACGAGCCCGCCAAAGTCGTGGGCGAATCCTTTCAGTACCGTATTGAGTCGCCATTTTCCTTCTTTATCGAGCAGCATGAGGAACGACTCGTCCCCGTCACGTGGCAATTCGTCTTGACCGGTGTCGTGCGAGATTTTGAACAGTTTCATGATGACCGAGTTGACCATAT
This sequence comes from Exiguobacterium sp. s141, assembly GCF_018618085.1. Lineage (NCBI taxonomy): Bacteria > Bacillati > Bacillota > Bacilli > Caryophanales > Exiguobacterium > Exiguobacterium sp. s141. Next base: position 189,762 of record NZ_JACSLJ010000004.1, read on the forward strand.
CGAGCCCGACAGGCATGCTGAACGACAGATCGTTCGGCGTCAGTTCGATGTCGACGTCCGTCGACGGCATGAGCGCGAGCGCCGCATCGACGAGCTCGTTCGGGAACAACGATGCCCCGTCCCGGTAAATCCATTGCCCTTTGGCGATGACGGCGGACGGGCGCGGCTCGTCGATCGCATCAAGAATATTGAGATGGGCGATGCGTCCCGGCGCAATCGAACCGAGGATGTGATCGAGCCCAAAGTGTCGCGCCACGTTCAATGACACGATGCGGTACGCCTCAATCGGCGGCAATCCGGCCTCAATCATGATCTTGATAAGCGCGTCTTGCAGCCCGTCTTGATAAAATCCTGGCGTCGACCCGTCTGTCGTGACCATCACATGATCGAACGCCTCGAGTCCGGCGTCGAGCAGACCACGGATGAGTCCCGGAAGGTCAGGACGAATCGAAGAATGACGGAGTGTCGTCGTATAGCCGTGTTCGAGCCGGCAGAGCGCTTCTTCGGCCGCCATCGCTTCATGGTCGCTGTGAACACCCATCAGCGCCATCTTCGTCAACGTCTTCGCCGAGGCACCCGGGAAATGTCCTTCGACCGGGAGCCCGCACGTCTCCGCGTCGAGCATCCACTGCAACATCTCGTCATCGCCTTTCAACGTGCGCGGCCATGCCGTCAATTCACCGGCCATGATGACGTCCGGATGATTGAACCAGTCGTGAATCCGCTCGGAATCGACAAGGACACTGTCCCGGTCGAGCTCGGTCTGTGTATCGAGACGCGCCCACCAATATGTGCTCGTCGGAAGCTGTTGGATCGCATCGAGTTGCGCAAACGCTTGCTCCTTATTTTGTAAAAAAAGAAGCATGTTGTCATTCACGAGCGTCGTCGTCCCCCGCTCGCCTGCATACTTCGACAGCGTCGCCGGATTATAAAGTTGGAATGGATGCGCATGTGGCTCGATATAGCCAGGCACGATATATTTTCCGGATACGTCCACCGTCTCGACGGCCGCTTTCGGTACATCTGGCCCGACATAGACGATCCGGTCATGCTCGATCCAAATATTTGCTTGTTTCCACTGCTTCACGTACATGTTCAAGTACGTGGCATTCGTCAATACGAGCGAAGGTGGCCTGACTTGGCTCACGACTTCTAGTTGTGACCGAATCATCGCTTTAGACCACGGTGCCCGCGCCGATCGTTTTGTTGGCATCGAACCCAATCCTCCCTTAATCGCCTCGCCATTATTATCAGACAATAATTTTGTAAGCGTTTTCTTTCATCTGTTTCAAGTTTACATTTTCTATGAAAGGGTCGCAAGTTATGTTGCTAATTGTAACGGAATTCACATGAAATTCACACAAATAAAGACACCTCCCGCAGGAAGTGTCTTCACCAGTCATACATCGTGACCGTTTTCTTCAAGTAATGCTCAAGTTGTGCCAGCGGAACCGGTTTGCTGTAATGGTAACCTTGGATGAGCGAACTGCTATGTTCGAGCACGAACGCGAGCTGCTCCGGACGCTCCACACCTTCCGTGACGATATCGAGACCGAGTGTATGGAACGTTTGATATAACCCTTCAAGCAAGGCCCGGTCGAACGTGTTCTCGGGAATCCCTTTGACAAAGTTTTGATCGATTTTAATAATATCGAGTTGAAGCGACTGCAAGAACGAGAGCGACGATGTCCCGACACCAAAGTCATCGAGCGAGATTTTGACGCCGATCGCTTTGAGCGCGTGAATGAACTGCTGAAGCTCATACAGATTCCCGCCGACCTCACTCTCGGTGATTTCGACATGAAGGCGATGAGGGTCAAATCCCGTTTCGGTCAGCACGTGTTCCAATGAAGCTAAAAACGACCCGTCGGCGATTTGGCGTTTCGATACGTTGATCGAGAGGAACAAGTGATGTCGTTCCACATGATCCTTCATCTCCGTGACCGCCTGTACGAGCACCCAGCGTCCCAAGTCCGAGATAAGGCCGAGCTGCTCGGCCACTGGGATGAACAGGCCAGGGGAAATCTGACCTTTGCCCGGATGATTCCAGCGAATGAGCGCCTCGACTCCCCGTACTGCAAACGGCCGTGGCGATACGATCGGCTGATAATACAGTTCAAACTCATCATGTTCGAGGGCATGGCGCAAATCGCGTTCCATCTCGAGCGTCTGCAAATAATGGCTCCCGTCCTCGATTTCTTGGAACGTCAAGACACGGTTCTTCCCTGACAGTTTCGCTTCGTGAATGACCACGTCGAGCCGCCCCATCATGACCTCATACGTGTGTTGCGGCTCGGCATAGGTGAACACATCGATGCCGATTGTCGCCGCCATCCCTTTCACACCGTTGACATGGGCCCAGTCCTTCAAGTCTTTCGTCAAGTGCCGGGCGACCGGTTGGAGCTGGTCAAGTGTCCAGCCCGGATGGACGAGCATGAACTCATCGGCACCGATGCGAGCGACGAACCCGTCTTCTTTATAGAAGTTGAGCCGTGAGGCGAGATAGATGAGAACAGAATCACCCGTCCGATGTCCGTATTGGTCGTTGATCCGGCGGAAGTCATCCAAATCCAATCCGAGCACTCCGATCCGTTCCTGCTTTCCACGCACGGTCGAGAAATAATCTTCTAGCGCGAGCCGGTTCGGAAGAAGCGTCAATGCGTCTCGGAACGCCCGGTCGATCACTTCGGCGCGCGTATCTTCGAGTGCCGCGAGCACCTCGTTCATACTCGTCGCCATCTGTTCGATTTCGTCGTGGCTGTGCGCGTCCCGACTGAGGCGGAGTCGGCTGTCCCGCTCAAGTGTGATGATCTTCAACTCACTCACGATCTCCATCAGCCGCCGAATCACGACCCGGTGAATCGTCCATAACAAAGAGAAGAACAGACCGAACCCGAGGATGACGAGCGCGAACATGCCGAGCCGCAACATCGTGACCGTATTTTCGTAGTGCGTTTGCGCGACGGTGAAACCAACTTCATAATCCGCTTGCTGAAACACCGTGTCGAGTGGGATCACCACATCGGTCCCATCCGTCCCGCTCTTGATGATTGTCTCTTCTAGACGAGCCGGCTGAATTGTCAATGGTATCTTCGTCTGGGCACTTATATCTGCCATGACCGTCGAATCGACGAATTCGAGCATGATGAGCGTTCCTTGTCGTGGTCCACTACTGTCACTTCGTAGAATCGGATGGCTGACATATAACATCGGGCCAAAATCACTCGCGTATATGCCGTTCTGTGCATCGCTCCGATTGGTCAAGCGAGAGGTAACCGCCCGGATGATCGCTTGTTGGTCGGCTTTCGACAAAGACATGTCTGTCGAACGAAACGCCGAGTAGAAAGCTTCCCCCTCGCTGTCCAAATAGACGATAGCGTTGACGCTCAAGTTCTCGAGCGACTCTTCACTGATGTTACTTTGGATATAAGCGGCATTTCGTCGCTGCACGAACGTGTACGTATCATTCCAGACAGCCCAGTCGATGAGTGTGCGTTCGAGTGTGCTCTTCCGATTGGCGAGCGTCTCAGATACGCTCGCGATTTGACTCTCGACCGTTTGACGATCTTGCTCCATGCTTTTCTCGATGAAATATGGTCGTACCCCAAAAAAGATGACACCGACAAACACAATTATATTCACGGCCACCGCAATCATGAGCTTCGTCCGAATGCGCACGTCGACCACCTTCTTCCTTCAATCTACTCCATTATTGTAGAGCAGGAAGTACGGATTCCCTTCTTTTCGCATGAAAAAAAGGACGGGTTGACCCATCCTTTAAAAAATCTGAGCCAACGCCCGCCCTCCGATATCACGCCGGTAAAACGTCTGTGGCAAATCAAGTTGTTCGAGTGCCGTATAGACGGCCGTCTTCGCTTCAAGCAACGTCGGTTTCGTCGACGTGAGGACGAACAATCGCCCTCCGTTACCGATGATGTGGGTCCCGTCCCGGGTCGTCCCCGCATGAAACACGAGCACATCGTCTGGCAAGTCGCCGAAGCCTGACAGTACCTGGCCGGTCGTCGCTCGATCAGGATAGCCTTCTGCCGCGACGACGACTCCAATCGTATAGCCTTCTACCCATTCAATCGGATACGGTTTTTGGTCCACGACCGCCTCAATGACGCCGAGGAGAGGAGATGCCAAGTTCGGGAGAATGACCTCGGTCTCGGGATCGCCAAATCGAGCGTTGAACTCGATCACTTTCGGACCATCCGCCGTCAAGATGAGGCCCGCATACAAGAACCCTTCGAACGGTGTGCCCCGCTCGACCATCGTCCGCGCCAGCGGGAAGAGGACGCGTTCGACGGCTTCCTTATACACAACATCATCCAAGTGAGGCATCGGACTGTAGGCGCCCATGCCGCCCGTGTTCGGTCCTGCGTCTCCGTCATAGGCACGCTTATGATCTTGTGACGTGATCATCGGGATAACGTGCTCCCCAGAGACGAACGCCATGAGCGAAAACTCTTCTCCATCCAAAAACTCTTCGATGACGACACGTGATTGGTCCCCGAACTTATCGGTATCGAAAATGTCATGGATGGCTGCTCTCGCCTCTTCAAGTGTGAACGCGACGGTCACCCCTTTACCGGCGGCAAGTCCGTCCGCTTTGACGACGAGCGGTGCTTCGAGTTGATCGATATGTCGGAGCGCTGACTCGGCGTCGGTGAACGTGTCGTACCCTGCGGTCGGGATATTGGCTTCGCGCATCACTTCTTTCGCGAACGCTTTACTGCCTTCAAGCAACGCCGCCGCCTTCGTCGGTCCGAAGATTTTTTGTCCTTGAGCTTGAAACACATCGACGACACCGGCCATGAGGGCCGACTCTGGACCAACGATCGTCCAGTCAACCGCCTCGCGTTTCGCAAACTCGACGAGGTCAGAGACATCTGTCTCTTCGATTGGTACACACGTCACGTCGCCCATATTAAGATTACCCGGAGCGACGAACACCTCATGTCCGTCTTGTCTCAACTTCCAAGCGAGCGCGTGCTCACGCCCGCCGCGTCCAATGACGAGTACGTTCATCTTATCGCTCCTCTCAATGTTTGAAGTGTCGAACTGACGTGAACACCATCGTGATGCCGTGACGGTTCGCCGCTTCAATCGACTCCTCGTCACGAATTGATCCGCCTGGTTGAATGATGGCCGTGATCCCGGCTGCGGCTGCGGCTTCGACCGTGTCCCCCATCGGGAAGAATGCATCGCTACCGAGCGCGGCACCCGTAGCACGTTCACCTGCTTGTTCGAAAGCGATTTTCGCCGCGCCGACGCGGTTCATCTGTCCCGCTCCGATGCCGATTGTCGTCTCGTCTTTGGCGACGACGATGGCGTTTGATTTCACGTGTTTAACGACACGCCACGCAAGTTTCAAGTCCTCCCATTCAGACGCCGTCGGGCGACGGTCGGTCACAATTTGGCATGACGCATCATCGAGTGTGACGTCGTCCCCATCTTGTACGAGGAGACCGCCCGCGACGGCTGTCAAGCGCATCCCTGTCATCTGGCCCATATCAAGCGTCAATAACCGAAGATTCTTTTTCTCTTTCAATCGGTCAAGTGCTGCCTCACTAAAGGATGGCGCGATGATGATTTCTAGGAAGATGTTACGGAGGGCCTCTGCCGTCTCCACATCGACTTCACGGTTCAAGGCGACGATGCCACCGAAAATCGAGACCGGATCGGCCGCATGGGCTCTTGAGAACGCTTGGCTGATTGTCTGTCCGACAGCGACACCACATGGGTTCATATGTTTGACGACGACCGCTGCCGGCTCCGTCAATTCGCTGAGCGCCTCGAGCGCCGCATTCGTATCTTGGATATTGTTATATGAGAGTTCTTTGCCATGGAGCTGCTCCGCGTTCGCGAGCGTCATCCCGTGATAGAGCGGCGTCTTATAAAACGCTGCCTGCTGGTGCGGGTTTTCCCCGTAACGGAGGTCTTGTACTTTCTCATACGTGACCGTGAGCTGTTCCGGGAACGTCTCGCCGATCTGCTGACCTAAATAGTCGGCAATCAAGGCGTCATACGCCGCCGTGTGACGGAACGCTTTTGTGGCAAGACGTTGACGTGTTTCGAACGTCGTCCCGCCGGCACGAACCGCTTCGGCCACATGACCGTAGTCGGCCGGGTCGACGACGACCGTCACGCTGGCATGGTTTTTCGCGGCCGAACGGAGCATGCTTGGTCCGCCGATATCGATATTCTCAATCGCTTCATCATACGTCGCGTTCTCTTTCGCAATCGTTTCTTTGAACGGGTACAAGTTGACGACGACATAGTCGATTGGCTCGATGTCGTGGTCTTTCATCTGTTCGACGTGCGAATCTAAATCGCGGCGTCCGAGAAGTCCGCCATGTACGAACGGATGGAGCGTCTTCACGCGACCGTCGAGCATCTCTGGGAACGATGTCACTTCCGAGATATTTTTTACGGGAAGACCGGCCGCGATGAGCGCCGCTTCCGTCCCGCCTGTCGAAATGAGTTCGATGCCCGCTTCATGCAACGCCTGCGCGAGCTCGACGATTCCTGTTTTATCTGACACACTCAGTAATGCTCTCACTTGAAAACCTCCTGTTGGATAAACACTTGTTGTAGTACGTGCGGATAGAGCTGATGCTCGACCGCTTGGATGCGTCTTGCCGCTTCGGCCGCATCACAGCCTGCGATGGCGACGTCTTGTTGGGCGATGATTGGTCCCGTATCCATCCCGGCATCGACGTAATGAACGGTGACACCGCTCGTCGGCACGTTCGCCGCGAGCGCCTGACCGATGGCGTCTTTTCCAGGGAACGCCGGTAAGAGCGATGGATGGATGTTGATAATACGGTTCGGATATGCTGACAGCAATACGTCCCCAATCAACCGCATATACCCGGCCAAGACGATATAGTCGGCGCCGAGCGTCTGTAACAAGACGAGAATCTCTTGTTCGAATTCCGCTTTTGACGCATATGCCTTCGGTTCGAACGAGAAGCTCGCGATGTTGAACCGATCCGCCCGCTCGAGTACTTTCGCTTCTGGTTTGTCCGTGACGAGCAGGACACATTCCCCTGACAAGTCGCCTCGGTCGATGGCTTGCCAAATCGCTTCGGCGTTGCTACCGGACCCGGAGGCGAAGATGGCAAACTTTTTCACTGGTCGACCCCCATGATGCGGACGCCCGGTTTGGCATCAACTTTCCCGATACGGTGCGACGTCTCTCCGGCGCGTTCGAGTGCGGCTTCGACGACTTCGACATCTTCAGGCCGGACCGTGATCATGAAGCCGATGCCCATATTGAATACGTTGAACATCTCTTGTTTCGAGACGTGCCCGACTTGCTCGAGCCAGTCGAACACGGGCAGGCTCGGCCAATTCGAGGCATCGAATGTGACACCGAGGCCTTCCGGCAGCATGCGTGGCACGTTCTCGTAAAAACCGCCGCCCGTGATGTGGGCCATGCCTTGGACACGCCCCGTCGCGATGGCCGCTTTCGCAGCCTCGGAATAGATGCGTGTCGGCAACAAAAGGGCGTTCCCGAGCGTCGTATCGAGCATGGCGATCTCATCAGTGTAGGCGAGCCCTTGCGACTCGACGATATGGCGGACGAGCGAGAATCCGTTCGAATGGACACCTGATGATGCTAAACCTAGGACGATGTCCCCCGCTTCGATTGTCCGTCCATCGATCAGTGCTTCCTTCTCGACGACACCGACGGCGAATCCAGCGATATCGTACTCGCCGTCCGGATACATACCCGGCATCTCGGCCGTCTCGCCTCCGACGAGGGCACAGCCCGCTTGGACGCAACCTTCGGCGACCCCTGCGACGATGCGCTCAAGTTTGGCCGGTTCTGCCTTGCCGGTCGCGATATAGTCTAAGAAATAAAGCGGTTCGGCCCCGTGGACGAGACAGTCGTTGACACACATCGCCACACAGTCAATTCCAATCGTATCATGTTGGTCGAGCGCGAACGCGAGTTTGAGTTTCGTGCCGACCCCATCCGTTCCGCTGACGAGAATCGGATGTTTCAACTGCATCGAGCCGAGGTCGATCATCGCCCCAAAACTGCCGAGCCCGGTCATCACTTCTGGACGCATCGTCCGTGCAACGTGACGCTTCATGCGTGATACTGCTTCATAGCCTGCTTCTAAATTCACACCCGCTTGTTCATATCTTAAACTCATCGTCAGTCCCCCTCAAGCTTTTGTCTCTGTTACAAGTTCCGCCAGTTCAGTTGGATAAAGTCCGGTGAAGCAAGCGGCACACTGCCCGCGCAAGTTCCCTTCGAACGGTCGGTCGATCGCTTCGACCGTTCCGTCCAATGTGAGGAACGCCAGTGAATCGGCCCCAATCTCTTCTTTAATCTCTTCGATGGATTTGGTGGCCGCAATCAACTCTTCCTTTGATGATGTATCGATGCCGTAATAGCACGGATGCTTGATTGGTGGTGACGTGATGCGAACATGCACCTCGGTCGCCCCGGCTTCACGGAGCAACTTGACGATGCGTCTGCTCGTCGTACCGCGGACGATCGAATCGTCGACCATGATGACCCGTTTTCCGTTCACGACGCCTCGAAGCGCCGACAGCTTCATCTTGACACCGCGCTCCCGTAGTTCTTGCGACGGCTGAATGAACGTCCGGCCAACATAGCGGTTTTTAATGAGTCCCATCTCGTACGGAATCCCGCTCGCCTCGGCGTAACCGATGGCCGCCGAAATGCTCGAGTCCGGGACGCCGGTGACGACGTCCGCTTCGACCGGTGCCTCGTCGAACATCTTCTTCCCCATCGCCTTACGGGCCGTATGCACGTTGACGCCATCGATGATCGAGTCCGGCCGCGAGAAGTAGATGTATTCCATTGAACACATCGCGCGGACCGAGGCCTCGCTGTACCGCTCCGACACGATCCCGTCTTGCGTGATCATAAGGAGTTCCCCTGGCTCGACATCGCGTACGTACGTCGCCCCCACGACGTCAAACGCACATGTCTCTGAGGCGAATACGTAGGCTCCGTCCTCGGTCTGGCCGAGCGAGAGCGGGCGCAAGCCGTGAACGTCGACGCCGACGTAGAGCGCGTCTTCCGTCAAGAAGAGGAAGGCGAATGCGCCGACGAGACGGGCCAAGCTATCTGCAATCCGCTCTTTCATCGAGTTGCCGCGGCTTCGTTTAATCAAGTGGGCGACGACTTCCGTATCGGACGTCGTCTGAAAAATCGCACCTTCCGCTTCGAGCATATGTTTCAACTCGTTGGCGTTGACGAGGTTACCGTTATGCGCCATCGCCAAGTCGCCCGTAAGCGACTTGAAGTGGAGCGGTTGGACGTTCTCGAGCGTGTTGCCGCCTGCCGTCGAATAACGGACATGACCGATGGCGTGATGCCCGGTCAATGCGTCGAGCGACGGTTCGTCGAACACTTCAGCGACGAGGCCAAGCCCGCGTTTGGCGTGCAAGCGCTCGCCGTCAGCCGTGACGATGCCTGTCCCTTCTTGTCCCCGGTGTTGCAGGCTGTGGAGGCCGTAGTAGGCGAGGTGTGACGCTTCGTGGTGATTAAAAACCCCGAATACCCCGCACTCCTCGTTCATGCCTCGGATGTCATATAACATGGAATAGCTCCTTCCCATACCCGTTCAAGTTCCGTGACATCCATTTCGATGAGGCGGTCGCTCGCACGGACCGTCAATTGTGGCGTGTCCGTCACCTGTCCGATGCGTGTCGCCTTCGTCAACTTCGCGAACGCATCAGCCTGATGTGGCGCGACTGTGACGAGGAACCGTGACTGTGATTCGCTGAAAAGTGTCGTCACGAGATCTGCGTCGACTGTGACATCTGCGCCGAAGCCCGTGCCGAACACGAGCTCAGGGAGTGCCGCGGCGAGTCCGCCTTCCGATACGTCGTGGGCCGCTGTGACAAGACCTTCCCGAATCGCCGTAAGCAATACTTGTTGCTGACGGCTCTCTGTCTCGAGGTCAAGCATCGGCGCCTGTCCGCTCACTTTACCGTCTTGCAGCATTTGAAGCGCACTGCCACCGAACTCAGGTTTCGTCTCTCCGAGCAAGAAGATGATGTCGCCTGCTGCTTTCGCGAACGACGTCGTGATATGTTCCGGTTTGTCGATCAAGCCGACCATGCCGACGACCGGCGTCGGATAAATCGCCGTCCCGTTCGACTCATTGTAAAGCGAGACGTTTCCACCGATGACCGGTGTATCGAGGGCACGGCACGCTTCGGCCATCCCTTCGACAGCTTGGTCGAGCTGCCAGAAGCCTTCTGGTTTGTCCGGGCTACCGAAGTTCAAGCAGTCGGTGAGAGCGAGTGGTGTGGCGCCGCTGGCGACGATGTTGCGCGCTGCCTCTGCGACCGCAATCGCACCACCGACACGTGGGTCGAGGTACACGTACTTGGCGTTGCAGTCCGTCGTCATCGCGAGTGCTTTGTCTGTATCGCGAATGCGGATGACGGCCGCATCACTTCCTGGGGCGACGACGGTCGACGTTTGAACCATATGGTCGTATTGCTCATACACCCAGCGTTTCGAAGCGATTGTCGGCATGGCGAGCACGTCTTTCCATGTCGAGAGGACGTCCGAGACAATCGGTTGGATTGGTGTCATCGCTTGGAACGTTTCATAGTACGCCGGTACTTTCGACGGCTTATGGTAGACCGGTGCGTCTTCTGCGAGCGCATCGACTGGTACTTCGGCCGCGACTTCCCCGTGATGGAGCAGACGGAGCACTTTGTCTTCGATGACTTCACCGACTTTGATCGCATGAAGTCCCCACTTCGTGACGATCGCTTCGATCTCATCTTCATGTCCTGCCTTGACGACGAGAAGCATCCGCTCTTGTGACTCCGACAACATCATCTCGTAAGGCGTCATGTCGGCCTCGCGTTGTGGGACGAGGTCGAGGTTCATCTCGATGCCCATGCCTGCCTTCGATGCCATTTCGGCCGAAGACGACGTGAGACCAGCCGCTCCCATGTCTTGGATCCCGACGAGGGCCGGGTGCTTGATGACTTCCAAACACGCCTCAATCAACAGTTTCTCCATGAACGGGTCACCGACTTGGACGGCCGGGCGTTTCTCGTCCGCATCCTCACCGAGTTCTTCCGAGGCGAACGTCGCCCCGTGAATGCCGTCGCGTCCTGTCGTCGCCCCGACATACATCACTGAGTTACCGACGCCTTCGGCAATCCCTTTTTGAATGTCTTCATGGCGGATGAGCCCGACACACATCGCGTTGACGAGCGGGTTACCCGCATAGGCCGGGTCGAACGCGACTTCCCCACCTACCGTCGGGATACCGACGCAGTTGCCGTACCCGGCGATGCCTGAGACGACATGACCGAAGAGATGTTTCACACGTGATTCGTTCAAATCTCCGAAGCGGAGCGAGTTAAGGAGTGCGACCGGTCGCGCGCCCATCGAGAAGATGTCACGGATAATCCCGCCGACACCTGTCGCCGCACCTTGGTACGGCTCAATCGCCGACGGATGGTTATGGCTCTCGATTTTGAAAGCGACGGCCTGGCCATCGCCGATATCGACGATGCCAGCACCTTCCCCAGGTCCTTGAAGGACGTGTTTCCCAGTGGTCGGGAATTTCCGGAGGACAGGCTTCGAGTTTTTGTACGAACAGTGTTCAGACCACATGACCGAGAATAACCCAATCTCGGTGTAGTTCGGCTCACGACCGAGCAGTGAGACGACGAGCGCGTATTCCTCATCGGTCAATCCCATCGTGGCGTAAAGTCGCTCTTCACGGATGTGTGTTGCTGTCGGTTCAGTTGTAAGTAGCATGTCGAGTCCCCCATTTCACCATCGAAGTGAATAATCGTTTGCCGTCTTCCCCGCCGAGCAATGCTTCGACCGCTCGCTCCGGGTGCGGCATCATTCCGAGTACGTTGCCTTGTGCGTTCGTGATCCCTGCAATATTCGCGACCGATCCATTCGGGTTGTCGGTATATGTGAAGGCGATCTGCCCATTGCTACGAAGCGTCTCAAGCGTCGCCTCGTCACAGTAGTAGTTGCCTTCCCCGTGGGCAATCGGGACTTGAATCGTTTCCCCGAGTGCATAATCGTTCGTGAACATCGTCTCGTTCGTCTCGACTTTCAATTCGACCGTCTTGCACATGAACTTCAAATCACGGTTACGCATCAATACGCCCGGTAGGAGTCCCGCTTCGACGAGCACTTGGAAACCGTTGCAGACGCCGAGTACCGGACGCCCTTCTTCTGCGAACCGTTTGACTTCACTCATAATTGGTGAGAACTGGGCGATGGCGCCACAGCGCAAGTAATCCCCATATGAGAATCCGCCTGGCAGTAACACACCGTCGTAACCGTCAAGCGACGTTTCCGTATGGAACACATAGTCCGCTTCTTCGCCGAGGACATCTTTTACAGCGTGATACATGTCGAGGTCACAGTTTGATCCCGGGAAGACGATGACAGCGAATTTCATGCGAGTACCCCCATCTCGATTCGATAGTTCTCGATGACCGTGTTGACGAGCAACTTCTCACACATGTCACGCACCATCGCTTCGGTCGTCTCTTCTGCCACTTGAAGCTCGATCACTTTCCCGATGCGTACTGATTCAACGCCTGTAAAGCCGAGATGTTCGAGTCCGCCTTTGACGGCAACGCCTTGTGGATCCAGTACACTTTCACGTAATGTCACGTACACGTTTATTTTTTTCATCAGTTCATTCCCCCTATGCGTGTTAACAACTGGCTATACGTGTCTGTCAGAGATCCGAGGTCTCTGCGGAAAACATCTTTATCGAGCTTTTGTTTCGTCTCTTTGTCCCAAAGCCGGCACGTGTCTGGTGAAATCTCGTCAGCAAGGATGATCGTGCCGTCGACTTTACCGAACTCGAGTTTGAAATCGATCAAATCAATGCCATGGTCATTAAAGAAATCGAGCAATACATCGTTGACCCATAGGCCGAGTTGTCGCAATGTTTCGACTTCTTTGTGTGTGGCAACTTGCAGTAAACGGATATGGTCCTCTGTTAAGAGTGGATCTCCGAGTGCGTCATCTTTATAGTAGAACTCGACGATTGGTGACAGGAGCGGTGTCCCTTCTTCCCAACCGAGTCGTTTCGCAAGGCTTCCGGCGGCAATGTTACGCACGACGACCTCAAGCGGAATGATGTCGACACGGCGCACGAGCTGCTCGCGATCCGATAGTCGCTTAATGAAATGCGTCGGAATCTTGTTATCGTGCATGAGTTCGAACAAGCGCGTCGTGATAGCATTGTTTAACACGCCTTTGCCGGCGATTGATTCTTTCTTCTCCCCGTTAAATGCTGTCGCGTCGTCTTTATAATAAACGCGGAGCACACCCTGTTCTTCAGTCTCAAATAACGCTTTCGCTTTACCTTCGTAAATTGCTTCCATCTGTATCGTCCCCCTTAAAAGTGAGAGGGGCATGACGCCCCTCAACGATCACAAACCACAGCGTTCAAAAATGACATCGACACGGCGCACGTGATGGCTCGGGTCGAATAGGTCGTCGAGCTCGTCACTCGTAAAGAGCGCGCCCATCTCGGCGTCTCGTTCAATCAAAGTGCGGAACATCGTCTCTTCTTCCCACGCCTGCATCGCCTTCGGTTGAACGGCGTCATACGCCGCTTCGCGCGACCATCCTTTTTCGATCAAGGCGAGCAAGATGCGTTGGGAGAAGATGATGCCAAACGTCCGATCCATGTTCCGACGCATATTGTCCGGGAAGACCGTCAAGTTCTTCACGATATTGCCAAAGCGGTTCAACATGTAGTTGAGGAGACTCGTCGCATCCGGAAGAATGATCCGTTCGGCTGAAGAGTGTGAGATGTCACGTTCATGCCAGAGTGGGACGTTCTCATACGCCGTCACCATATGACCGCGAATGACACGGGCCAGGCCGGTCATGTTCTCTGAACCGATTGGGTTGCGTTTATGCGGCATCGCTGACGACCCTTTTTGTCCTTTGGCGAAGAATTCTTCGACCTCACGTGTCTCTGTCTTTTGGAGGCCGCGAATCTCTGTCGCCATCTTCTCGATTGATGTGGCAATCAATGCGAGTGTCGACATGTATTCGGCGTGACGGTCACGTTGTAACGTCTGTGTCGAAATCGGTGCCGCTTGAATCCCTAATTTGTCACATACATACGACTCGATGAACGGATCGATGTTTGCGAACGTGCCGACCGCACCACTCATCTTGCCGAACTCAATCGTCTCACGGGCTGCCATGAACCGCTTCTTGTTGCGCTTCATTTCTTCGTACCAAAGGGCGAGTTTCAATCCGAACGTCGTCGGTTCTGCGTGAACACCGTGTGTACGGCCCATCATGATGTCATACTTATGTGCTTTCGCTTTCTCAGCGAGGATCTCGATGAAGCGGTCGATGTCAGCTTCTAAAATATCGTTTGCTTGCTTAATCAAGTACGATAAGGCCGTATCGACGACGTCTGTCGAAGTCAGTCCGTAATGCACCCACTTCTTCTCTTCTCCAAGCGTCTCTGAGACGGCACGCGTGAAGGCGATAACGTCATGGCGCGTCTCTTGCTCGATCTCCAAGATGCGTTCGACATCAAACGATGCTTTGTCCCACAGGACCGCGACATCTTCTTTTGGAATGACGCCTAGCTCGCTCCACGCCTCACATGCGTAAAGTTCTACTTGAAGCCATGCCTCAAATTTGTTTTGGTCTGTCCAAATCGCCGCCATCTCGGGACGGGTATAACGTGAAATCATAAAACGGTCTCCTTCCAGATTGCCAATTGTTCGATGGTCTGAAGCGCTTCTTCGACGGAATCGGCGAGCACGTTCAAGTGCCCCATCTTCCGACCAGTCTTCGCTTCCTCTTTTCCATACAAATGTAGTTTAACATTCGACGGTAACGTTTGCGGATTCAGCTCATCCATATGTTCGCCTAACAGGTTAACCATCACGACCGGGGTGTGGAGTGTCGTACGACCGAGCTTCATACCAGTGATTGCCCGTACATGTTGCTCGAACTGGGACGTCTCACAGGCGTCAATCGTGTAATGCCCTGAATTGTGGGGACGGGGAGCAAGTTCATTCACATACAAGGAACCATCCTCCATGATGAACAGTTCAACCGCAAGCGTTCCAATCAATCCGATGTGGTCAGCGAGTTGAAGGGCCAAATGCCGAGCCTCTTCCAAAATGTCTTGTTCCACTCGTGCTGGCACTATCGATAAGTGTAAAATATTTTGATGATGAATATTCTCGCTGATCGGGAACGTTGTCGTCGCGTGAGCCCCTCTCGTTACGATAACCGAAATTTCTTTTTTAAAAGGCAGCCAAGCTTCGGCCACGTACTCCGTCTCTTCGAACTGATCCGTAAATGTGCGAACATCTTGCTCCGTCCGCAAGACCGTTTGGCCTTTTCCGTCATATCCGAATCGGCACGTCTTGATGACGAATGGGAGGCCTAACACTTCTCTCGCTCGAGTGACGTCTCGGAGGGAACGAACTGGAACATATGGAGCGACGTGAAGGCCCGCACCTTCAATCATTTGCTTCTCATAGAGCCGATGCTGTGTCGCCTTTAAGACATCCATCCCTTGCGGACACTTGTCAGCGATAGCTTCAATCATCGCTGTATCGATGTTTTCAAATTCATATGTGATGACGTCTGAACGCTGAGCGAGTTCACGAGCTGCTGTTACGTCGTCAAATGTAGCCACGATGCTGGGCGCGACTTGAGCGGCCGGTGCGTTTGGGTTTGGATCAAGACTTAGCGTTTCGTATCCCATAGCACTCGCGCTGAGTGACATCATCCGACCTAGCTGGCCTCCGCCTAAAATTCCGATTCTCATCAAATCAGCTCCTCTGTCGCTTTGAGTGCCATATCTCGTTTCACTTGGCGGTAAACCTCGAGACGGTCAATCAATTCAGAGGATTGGAGGCTCAAGATTTGCGCCGCGAGAAGACCTGCGTTCGTCGCCCCAGCTCGACCGATGGCGACGGTTGCGACCGGTACACCTGCAGGCATTTGAACAATCGAGAGCAATGAATCAAGTCCGTTTAACGCCTTCGATTGTACTGGTACCCCGATGACGGGTAATGTGGTCTTTGCAGCGACCATACCTGGTAAGTGAGCTGCGCCTCCCGCTCCTGCGATAATGACTTGTATGCCCCTTGCCCGAGCTCCCTCAGCGTAGTCGAACATTAAGTCCGGCGTCCGATGCGCCGAGACAACTTGTTTTTCATATGGAATACTCAACTCTTCAAGGATCTCACAAGCATGGCTCATTGTTTCCCAATCGGAAGAACTACCCATGATCACACCTACTGTTGCCTTCACTTAAATGTCCCCCTTAAAAAAAGAAATCCCTAAACCGAATAACCAGTTTAGGGTATAGACCACGACAAAAAAATGTCGACTATACCCCATAGTCTGATCAGAGTCGGCGATCAGGTAGAAACTTGCGAGCCATTTCCTCGCGATTATATGGAGCACTATTTAATTTGTTCTTAACTCACACGCCTATCGTACCTTGTTCATTCAAAACATGTCAACAAACGGCGAACAATTTAATTGTCTGAATATTCATCGTTCGTCTTTAGGTTCATTAAAACACAAAAAAACCGCCACTCATTCGTGACGGTTTGGCATTATGGTTTGAGAGCAACGCACTCAAATAAAATCGACTGATGGGAATGTACAGGTTCGTCTTTGGTTCCCGTTTGTTCAAAGACAGGCTTCTCAATCCTACGTACCGGGCGATACCCCATTTGAGCAATTCGATTTAAACACTCATCGATTGTCTCGTTTGGCTCGACGTATACTTTGATTTTTTTGGCCATCTGTTCTTCCTCTCTTTCATTTGAATCGCGATATAAATAAAAAAAGCGGCGGCCCTTGAGCGAATGCTCCAGAACCACCGTTTGCCTGGCGACGTCCTATCCTCACAGGGGGAGACCCCCAACTACTTTCGGCGCTGAAGCGCTTAACTTCCGTGTTCGGCATGGGAACGGGTGTGACCACTTCGCTATCGCCACCAGACAAAAGAATATTAACATCGCCTCGAGGGCGTGTCAATCCATTTCAGGGTTGTTCCCTGAAAACTAAAGACTCATCAATTCATACAAACCATTAGACTAGATCAAAGCCTCGACCGATTAGTATCATTCAGCTCCACACGTCGCCGTGCTTCCACCCATGACCTATCTACCTCATCGTCT